>DASVXQ010000087.1:0-60237 GCA_036392615.1 Actinomycetes bacterium
CTGGACGTCGCTGGTGCTGGAGCGGCTCAGCCGGAGCCACGACTCCTGGAGCGCGTCGTCGGCCTCGCTCAGCGAGCCGAGCATCCGGTAGGCCACCGCCCGCAGGTGGCCGCGGTGCGCCTCGAAGCGCCCCGCCAGCCACTGGTGATCGTCCACTGTTACCTTCCTCCGTCGCCATCCGTCATCGGGGTGACGGACCGATCGCAGCCGATGTAACACCTGAGAGGAGCGCTCGATGACCGCAGGCGTGCAGACCGTGATCTTCCCCGTCCGCGATCTCGACAAGGCGAAGGCGCTGTTCAACCGGCTGCTGGACGCCGAGCCCATCATGGACCAGCCCTACTACGTGGGGTACGAGGTCGCCGGCCAGGACGTCGGCCTCGACCCCAACGGGCACGGCAAGGGCATGACCGGGCCGCTGGCCTACTGGACCGTCGACGACATCGGGGCGACCCTCGAGCAGCTGCTCGACGCCGGCGCCGAGCAGCTGCAGGCACCGAGCGACGTCGGCGGCGGCAAGCTGGTCGCCTCGGTGCGCGACCCCGACGGCAACCCCATCGGCCTCATCCAGGAGCCGTGAACGGGCCGAAACTCGCTCGCCAAGCCGTGACGGCTCTGCGAGAGTCCCGCCCATGCCTGAGGACTACTTCGGAGAAGGTGTTGCGGAGCGGTACGACGAGTCGTCCGCCGAGATGTTCGATCCCGCGGTGGTCGACCCCGCGGTCGACTTCCTCGCCGGCCTGGCCGGCGACGGCGCCGCGCTCGAGCTCGGCATCGGCACCGGCCGGATCGCGCTCCCGCTCGCGCGGCGTGGTGTGCGCGTGCACGGCATCGACCTGTCACCGGCGATGGTCGCGCAGCTGCGCGCCAAGCCGGGCGCGGAGCGGATCGGCGTCACCGTGGGCGATTTCGCCAGGACCACCGTCGAGGGGTCCTTCTCGCTGGCCTACCTGGTCTTCAACACCATCAACAACTTGACCACCCAGGACGAGCAGGTCGCCTGCTTCCAGAACGTCGCCGCCCACCTCCAGCCGGGCGGCCACTTCGTGATCGAGGTCGGCGTCCCGCAGCTCCAGCGGCTCCCGCCGGGCGAGACCGTGCGGCCGTTCCACGTCAGCCCCACATACGTCGGCTTCGACGAGTACGACGTCGCGTCGCAGCGCCTCGTCTCCCACCACTACCGGATGGTCGGCGGCGAGCTCGAGGTCATCTCCATGCCGTTCCGCTACGCCTGGCCGGCCGAGCTGGATCTCATGGCCCGACTCGCCGGCATGACCCTGCGCGAGCGCTGGAGCAGCTGGCACCGCGAGCCGTTCACCAGCGACAGCCGAAAGCACGTCTCCGTCTGGCGGAAGCCGGCCTAGCGTTCCCCAGGGACCGGGAAGGCGCCGGGCGCCAGAATGTCCGTCCACCGCCCGCTTCGTGGAAGACGCGTGCCATGGATGGGTCGACGTGTGCTGAGGGAGCAGCTCGCCTACTACTGAGTTCGCACCCGAATGCGACATCGCCTACCGCGGCAAGCAGTGGGGACCAATGCCTATAAATCTGGCCACCTCAAAGGAGGTGCCGGTTCCGATACGGCTCAGGCGACCTCGGCGCGGCTGGTACCCCGGCGGCCGAAGCGGATGTCGTCCTCCAACGTGCCTGAGAACAGGACCTTGATCGACGGCATGTGGCCAACATGAACGGCCAATGAGAGGTGTAGTGGCCGGTGACGGCACGGCCGCCGGATGCGGCGCTGTTGGACCGGGCCGGAGCCTAAGTTTCAGTCCTCGTTGCCGTTCTGGTTGCTGAAGAGGTAGCATAAGGCCGATGGAGGAGCGCGAAGTTTACCCAAACGCGCCGCTAGTGCTAGTCGCACTGGAGGTTCGCCATCCGATGGCGAACTCGCTCACGCATGCCCAGCGATTGAAGATTAAGCGACGGCTGACTGCTCAGGTGCCGATCATGCGGACCGGGCAGCTTACCCAAGTCACTGGTGTACAGGCCGCCGGCGCGTTAGCCAGTCCACCTGAGGTGCGTGTTGAGGAGTTCCCGAGGTACTTCAGCAGAGACAATACGATAGCCGTCTCAGTGCGGGCTGAAGCGGTCGTGGTAGAGACCACACGCTATTGGCATTGGGAGCAGCTGCGGGCGCTTGCCGCGGATGTTCTTGAAGCCAGGCAGGAGGTCGGTGGTGTCGATGGCGTTGAACGTGTAGGCCTTCGCTATATCAACGAGGTTCGTGTCTCGGGTGAGCCTGTGCAGGATTGGGCACCCTGGGTTGATTCCACACTTCTCGGCCCCGCCATGATCGGCGGACAGGTGGACTTAGTTGCAGATCAATGGCACGGCATTGCGGCGTTTACGCCAGGTCGCGAGCGGACCGTCGTACTGCGCTATGGCCCTCGGGAGGGCTTCGCCGTCGACCCAGCTGGCGATCTCAAGCGTCCCACTCCAACGCCCGGACCGTTCTTCCTATTGGACATCGACAGCTTCTGGACACCGAGCGAGCGAATCCCTGAATTCGATGTGGAGGGGCTACTCGTTGTTTGCGACGAGCTCCATAACCCCGTGCGGCGACTCTTCGAATGCCTCATAACCGAGCGATTGAGGAAGGAGGTCTTGCGCCGTGCCGACTGATCGCCTTCAGGAGTTGTTAGAACCCGCCACTGCCGCCACGGACATCAACCCTCCGCCGTCGATCACGGAGACCCGCACCGTCGCTCACGTCCTTACTGAAGACATTGGCTATATCCGCCAGCAAGCTCGTAACTTGCACGAGGTTACCGACAAGCTGCACCAGCGGAGCCACCACGCCGAATGGAACGCCCGGACAAGCCAGCGGGGTCATTCCAGCACACAAGAGCTGCTCAAAGAACTCGCGGAGCTTGGCTTTGCTTGGAGAGACATTGCCAGGCTCGTTGGAGTCAGCGTCCCCTCCATTCAGAAGTGGCGCCGGGGTGAGGGCACTACCGGTGAAAACCGCCATAAAGTAGCTAGTCTGCTAGCTGCTTGTGACCTTGTGTCAGAGCATTACGGTATTCAAGAGGTGGCATCTTGGTTTGAGATGCCATTGCTGGTCGGTGTCCCGGTGACCCCAGTCGACTTGTGGGCCGGAGACCGCCCTGACCTAGTGTTCGACTACGCCAGTGGCCATACCGATTCTGACCAGATCCTTACGGCCTGGGACCCGCAGTGGAGGGACCACTACCGTTCAGACTTCGAAGTCTTCCGGGCCGGTGACGGGCAGCGCTCCATCCGTCTCAAGGAGCATTAGGCGTGGCGCACGACCTCGAATACCCCGGGGCGCCAGGCGCTCCAGATTGGAGCAGCCTGTATCGCGCTCGAGGCGATGAGGTCGTGTACTATCGACCGATCTTCACGGGTGATGTTTTCGAGAATGTTCAAGTGCAGGGCCTCGGGCAGGTAAGGACCAAGAACGTGATCCTCTTGCAGCACCCCTGCGCTTTACGTTCCAACGGGGTGGATCTTCATCCGCGAGTGATGGTCGCAGAGGTCCGTCAGCACAAGGTCATCCCTGTCGAGGATTGGACTGGACACATCAGCAAGATGCCGCTACCTGACCTAAAGCCTGTCGTAGCCTCCGGCAAGCGAAATCAGGCCGCATTCTTTGATGAGCCTTATCTGGTAGGACCGGATGAACTGGATCCCGTCAAGCGGGTCGCTTGCCTATCCCAGACGGGGGTCAACTTGCTTCTGCAGCGGTGGGTGCACCACAACAGCCGCGCGGTTGTCCCGACTGCGACATATCAAGAAGTTTCAATCCCGCGTTTGAAGAGGCTGACCTCATAGAAGAATGGGTCGAGGAGCGACTAGAAGCCGGGTTGGATGTTCGCGAAGCTACTATCGAGGCACTGAAGTGGCTACGAGAAGATGCTGGCGGAGGGGTCACCCGCCAAGGCCTCCTGGAGAACCCTCAGAGTCGAAGCGTCGTTCGTCAGCAACTGCGGGCGGAGCTTCAACGTCTCAGGTAACAAACCGGAATGCTACAGATCTCAGCTGGCACGTCGCCGCGGGACATCCACCTGAGTCGCTTCTTAGGTCGAACCAGCCGTTGCAATGGAAGGCCAGAGATGATCGCGGCGAGCGGCCATTGGATAATGCAGACGAATCTTGTAATCAATGACAAGCTAAGTCAGACACAGGTCTTCACCAACCACGGTAGCGCGAACCCCGATCAGGCGACCCCGGCGAGCCAGCGGTCGTAGAGGTCGGCGAAGCGACCGCCGCGGTCCAGCAATTCGTCGGGGGTGCCGGCCTCGACCACGCGGCCGTCCTCGACGATGGCGACCTGGTCGGCCTCGATCACGGTCGACAGCCGGTGGGCGATCAGGATGGTGGTGCGGTCCTGGCGCAGGCGCCGTAGGGCCTGCTGGACCTGCGCCTCGGTGACCACGTCCAGGTTGCTGGTCGCCTCGTCGAGCACCAGCAAGGCCGGGTCGGCGATCCAGGCGCGCGCGAAGGCGATCAGCTGGCGCTCGCCGGCGGACAGCAGCGCGCCGCGCTCACCGACCTCGGTGTCGAAGCCGTTGGTGAGGCCGGCGATCACCGGCTCGGCGCCGACCGCCGCGGCGGCCGCCTCGACCTCGGCGCGGCTGGCGCCCGGGCGGCCGAAGCGGATGTTGTCCTCGACCGTGCCGGAGAACAGGAAGCCCTCCTGGGGCACGTAGCCCATCGCGCCGCGCAGGTCGGCCAGGCGGATGTGGCGCAGGTCGATGCCGTCGAGGCAGACCGTGCCGGCGCGCGGGTCGTAGAAGCGGGCGATCAGCTTGGCGACGGTGGACTTGCCGGCGCCGGTCGGTCCCACCAGCGCGAGCGTCGAGCCCGCCGGCACGTGCAGGTCGATGCCGTGCAGCACCTCCGGGCCCTCGCCCTCGCCGCTGGAGTAGCCGAAGCGCACGCCGTCCAGCTCCACCTCGCCGCGTGGCGCCGGCAGTGGGACCGCGTCGGGGGCCTCGCGCACGGTCGGGGAGACCGACAGCACCGCCCCGACCCGCTCGGCGCCGGCGGTGGCCGACTGGAAGGTGTCGTACAGCTCCGAGAGTTGCTGCACCGGGTCGAACAGGCTGCGGAGGTAGAGCAGGAACGCCGCGAGGGTGCCGATCTCCAGCCCGCCGTGCAGCACCTGGTGGCCGCCGACCCCGAGCACCACCACGCTGGCGGCGGCGCCGGCGAACTCGACGCCGGGGAAGAACAGCGAGGCCAGCCGGATGGTGCGGTTGTGGGCCTTGCGCTCGTCGTCGGTGGCGGTGGCGAAGCGGTCGGCGGTGGCGCGCTCGTGGCGGAACGCCTGGATCGCGCGGACCCCGGAGAGCGCCTCCTGGAGCTGGACGGTCACCACCGTGGCGGTCTCCCGGACCTTGCGCCAGGCCGCCGACGACTGGCGCCGGAACCTGGTGGAGGCGAGCGCCAGCGCGGGCGCCACGGTGAGCGTGGCGATCGCCAGCCGCCAGTCCATCAGCACCAGGATCACGGCGATCCCGACCAGGGTGATCACGCTGGTGATGAAGGTGACCAGCCCGTCGGTGACCAGGTCGCTCATCGCCTCGATGTCGTTGGTCATGCGGGCGACCACCTTGCCGGTGCGCTCGCGCTCGTAGAAGTCGAGCGAGAGCTTCTGGAGGTGGCCGAACAGCTTGTTGCGCACCGCGTACAGCACCCGCTGGCCGACCGCGGCCACCGCCAGGATCTCGAGCCGCCCGGCGAGGAACTGGAGCCCGGCCAGCAGCAGGTAGGCGAAGGCGACCCGGTCGAGCACCTCCAGGCGCCTGGGCAGCACGCCCTGGTCGATGGCGACCTTGACCAGGTACGGCATGGCCAGGCCAGCGGCGCTCTGGGCGAGCACCGCGGCGGAGCCGAGCGCGACCATCTTGCGGTGCGGCCGCACCAGCGGCCACAGCCAGGCGCGCGCCTGCCGGCCCTTCATGAAGCCACCTCGTCGGCCAGCTCGTCGACGTCCGGGCTGGAGCTGGTCAGCACCGCGCGGTAGCGCGGCTCGCGGCTGGCCAGGTCGTCGTGGTCACCCTGGGCGACCACCCGGCCGCGCTCCAGCAGCACGATCCGGTCGGCCAGCCGCAGGCTGGCGCGCCGGTTGGCGACCAGCAGCACGGTGGCGTCGCCGAGTGCCTCGGACAGCCCGTACAGGATCCGTGCCTCGGTGGCCACGTCCACGTGGGAGAGCGCGTCGTCGAGGATCAGCACCCGCGGCGCGGCCAGCAGCGCCCGCGCCAGCGCGACCCGCTGCCGCTGGCCGCCAGAGAGGGTGTAGCCCTGCTCGCCGACCACCGCGTCGAGCCCCTCCGGCAGGCCGTCGACCACGTCGAGCGCGGCGGCGGCCTCCAGCGCCCAGAGCACCTGGTCGTCGCCGGCGTCGGGGCGGCCGAAGGCGACGTTGTCGCGCAGGCTGGCCGAGAACAGCTCCGGCTCCTGGTGGACCACGGCGACCGCGCCGCGCAGCGACTCCAGGGTCACCCCGGCCACGTCCTGGCCGTCGAGCACGACCCGGCCGGTGCTCGGCTGGTAGAGCCGCGGGATCAGCGCCGCCAGGGTCGACTTGCCCGAGCCGGTGCCGCCCACCAGCGCGACCCGCTCGCCGGGCTCGATCTCCAGCGAGACGTTCACCAGGCTGGGCCGGCCCGAGTCGCCGTAGCGGAAGCTGACGTCGTCGAAGCGGATCTGCGCGCCGCGCGGACCGCCCGCGCCGGGGGCCGGTGCCAGCAGCGGTGTCGCGCCGGGGCGGTCGGCGATGCCCGGCGGCCGGTCGAGGATCTCGAAGACCCGCTCGGCGCTGGCGGCGGCGCGCTGCGCGAAGCCGAACAGCGAGCCAAGCGACTGGAGCGGCCAGACCAGCATGACCACGTAGGAGTTGAAGGCCACCAGCGTGCCGAGGGTGATCGCGCCGTCGACCGCCAGCCGGCCGCCGTACCACAGGATCACGGCCATGCTGATCTGCGGCAGCGCGGCCAGCAGCGGGGTGTAGAAGGCGCGCAGGCGCGCGGCGGCGAGGTTCTCCTGCAGCAGGCCGGAGGCCTCGTCGCGCAGCTTGGCGGCCTCCTGGTCCTCGCGGCCGAAGGCCTTGACCACCCGGACGCCGGCGGCGTTCTCCTCGACCACGGTGGTGAGGTCGCCCTCCTTCTGCTGGACGCGCCAGTAGACGCGGTGCAGGCGGCGGTTGAAGCGCAGCGCGCCGTAGACCAGCGGCGGCGCCAGCGCGAGGGTCACCAGGGTGAGCCGGGCCGACAGCGCCCACATCTGCACCGCGGCGATCCCGAAGGTGAACAGGTTGAGCACGCTGAAGACCAGGCCCCAGGAGAGGAAGTAGCGCACCGAGCGCACGTCGGAGGTGGTGCGCGAGAGGAGCTGGCCGGTCTGGGTCTGGTCGTGCCAGGCGGCCTCGAGCGAGAGCAGGTGCCGGGCCAGCCGATTGCGCAGGTCGTACTCGACCGAGGTGCCGACCCGCCCGGAGACGTCGCGGCGCACGCCGCCGAAGATCCAGCGGAGCACGCCCAGCACCACCAGCAGGGCGATCTCGCGCGGCAGCACCCCGGGCACCCGCCTGGTCAGGCCCTGGTCGATGATCGTCCTGGTCACCAGGGGCAGCACCGTGGTGATGCCCATCATCGCCAGCCCGAGCAGGAACGCCAGCGTCGCCCGTACGCGGTACGGGCGCAGCAGCCCGACGATCCGGCGCAGGGTCGACAGCGCCAGGCCGTCAGGCGGTGGGGTTCCCAGGTATCCGGGCAGCGGTCCTCCTCATCGGGTCACTTGCATCTCGCCAGTTACAACGTAGAGGAGCGCTGCGACAATCCCGGGGTCTTGCGCTGGTCAGGGCTCCAGGGTCATGTTAGTGTTGCAGTACACAAATATATTTGTACTAGCACCTATTTGCCGAGTATCTCTTCATCCGAGTATCTCTTCATCGGGGTGTCGCATGAGCCACGGAACCACGGGCACCTACCAGCGGACCGACCGGACCCAGGTCCGCCGGCTCCCGGAGCGTGCCAGCTACGACCGCGCGACCGTGCACGCCATCCTCGACGAGGGCTTCATCTGCCATGTCGCTTTCACGATCGACGGGCAACCGTATGCGCTTCCGACCGGTTACGCCCGAGTCGGAGAGACCTTGTACTTGCACGGGTCCACCGGTAGCCGCCTC
Organism: Actinomycetes bacterium; assembly: GCA_036392615.1. Classification (GTDB taxonomy): domain Bacteria; phylum Actinomycetota; class CALGFH01; order CALGFH01; family CALGFH01; genus DASVXQ01. Next base: position 8,159 of record DASVXQ010000087.1, read on the forward strand.
GGATTGCGGCCGAACATGGACGTCTGCGTCACCGTGACCCTGCTGGATGGCCTGGTGCTGGCGCGAGCCGCGTTCCACCACTCCATGAATTACCGGTCGGCGATGGTGCTTGGCCGTACGCGCCTGGTCGCGGATCCAGCCGAGAAGGACGCCGCGCTCAACGCCCTTGTTGAGCACATCGTCCCCGGCCGCGGGGTCGAGGTTCGCCCAGCCGATGCCAAGGAGCTGGCCGCCACGGCCGTACTGGCGGTGCCGTTGGAAGAGGCCTCGGCCAAGGTTCGCCGGGGCGATCCCGTTGACGATGAGGAGGACTACGACCTGCCGATTTGGGCGGGGGTTCTCCCACTGGCGTTGGTACCGGGCGCGCCGCGGCCCGACCGCCGCCTGCTGGCCGGCCTGCCGGTGCCGGCGCACGTCAGCGGCTGGCGCCGCCCCGCCCCGGGCAAGGACCCGTCCGGGACCTGAGCGGCCCCAGTCCCGGGATCAGCCGGAGCGGGCGCGGGTCCAGCGGACCACCACCGAGCCGTCGCCGCGTGGAGCTGGAACGGACATCGCCCTCCTCAGAAGAACTTGAGCGGGCCGAGCTGCCACCTCGGAAGCTGGAAGCTGTCCCAGCCCACGGCGTTGAGGAACGCCTGCAGCAGGGCGAAGCCGACCGCCAGGCCGACCACCGCGCCGATGGTCTTGTGGCGGCGGCCGACCGCCGCCAGCGTGCCGGTGATGCCGATGGTGGTCAGCAGCACGAAGTAGCCGAGCACCGTCCGCAGCCCGCTCGACGGCGGGTTGCCGAGCAGGTACAGGGCCACCGTGCCGAGCGCGAAGCCGCTGGCGGCGCGGTTGCGGCCGATCAGCGCGGCGCCGACCAGCCCGGTCAGCGCCGGCGTGGTGATCCGCGCGGCGCTCACCGGGTCGTCGCTGCCGAGCGCGACCATCATCAGCAGCGCGAACCCGGCGACCAGGATGAGGTCGCGCAACAGTCCGCCGGGCAGCAGGTCCGCCAGCACGGTGCCGCGCGAGTAGGCCTGCTTGGCGCCGCGCGCCCGCTCGGGCTCGGCCGGCGTCCTGGCGGCGGGCTCGGCGGCGGCCATGCCGTCCGGGTAGCGAGGGCCGGGCGGCGGGCCGGGGTCCATCTGGGCCCGGCCGTGGCGCGGTGGCGGCTCGGCCCGGCGCGGCGGCTCGGGCCGGGACTCCATCTCCGGCCCCCAGCCGATCGGCTGCGGCACCGGTGGGGTCATCGCGATCGGGTTCGGCGGGGTGGCCACGCCGGCGGGCACCCGCGGGTAGATCCAGGTCCGCTCGACCATCTCGGTGGCGGCGGTCACCGGGTCGGCGGCGACCGGGCCGACCAGCCCCTCCAGCAGCGCCCGCGCGCTGGGCCGGCGGTCGGGGTCGCGGTCCATCGCGGCGCGCACCGCGCCGAGCAGGCGGCCCTGGAGGCCGCGCAGGTCGGGCTCCTCGTGGAGGATGCGCTGGGCGATGGTGGCGACCGCGCCCTGGCCGAACGGCGGGTGGCCGGTGGCCGCGTAGGTCACCAGCCCGCCCCAGGCGAACACGTCACTGGCCTCGGACGCCCTGCCGGTGCGCAACTGCTCCGGCGCGAGCCAGCTCACCGAGCCGACGATCTTGCCGGTCTGGGTGAGGGTGGTCGCGTCGACCGTGCGGGCGATGCCGAAGTCGATCACCTTGGGCCCCTCGTGGGCGAGCAGCACGTTGCTCGGCTTGAGGTCGCGGTGCACCACGCCGGCGGCGTGGATCGCCTCCAGCGCCTCGGCCACGCCGACCGCGAACGCCTCCAGCCGCGAGCCGCTCAGCGGGCCGCCGTCCTCGACGGCCTCCTGGAGGGTCGGGCCCTGGACGTACTCGGTGACGTAGTAGGGCTGCGGCGCGTCGAGGTCGGCGTCGAGGACGCGGGCGGTGCAGAAGCCGGCGACCCCCGAGGCGGCGCGCACCTCGCGGCGGAAGCGGGCGGCGGACTCGGGGTCGGCGGTGCGGTCGGAGCGCACCACCTTGACGGCGACCAGCCGCCGATCGGGACTCTGGCCGAGGTAGACCACGCCCATGCCACCGCCGCCGATCCGGCTGAGGATGGCGTACGGCCCGAGCCGCCTCGGGTCTCCCGGCCCGAGCGGGAGCGCGCTGTTCACCACAGCACCTTACCAACTCCGCCGTTCGTCGACGCGGGGCCTGGGTGGCCGCGGGGCCGTCCGCCGCTGGCGGACCCACGGGCCGCGGGCCCTACGCCTGGCCGGACTCCTTCTTGGCGGCCCTGTGCCCGGTGGCGCCGACCGGCTGCCGCTGGCCGGGGACGCGACCGAGGATCTCGTCCACGTCGGTGCCGTCCACGGTCTCGCGTTCCAGCAGCAGGTCGGCGAGCTGGTCCAGCGCGCCGCGGTGCTCGCTGAGCAGGCTGCGCGCGCGCTGTTCGGCCTCGCGGAGCAGCCCGGCGACCTCCTGGTCGATCACCCGCTGGGTCGCCTCCGCGTACGGGCGGCTGCGGACCTCCTCGCCGCCCAGGTACATCGCGCTCCCCGACGAGAAGCCGACCGGGCCGAGCTCCTTGCTCATGCCGAACTCGCGCACCATCCGGGTGGCCAGGTCGGTCGCCCCGGCCAGGTCGTTGGACGCGCCGGTCGAGCTCTCCCCGAAGACCAGCAGCTCCGCCGCCCGGCCGCCCAGCCGGATCGCCAGCGAGTCCTTCAGGTAGCCCTCGGAGTACAGGTGCCGCTCGTCCACCGGGAGCTGCTCGGTGACGCCCAGCGCCTGCCCGGCGGGCAGGATGGTCACCTTGGCGATCGGGTCGCCGTGGGCCGACAGCGCCGCCACCAGGGCGTGACCGCTCTCATGGACCGCCACCGCCCGCTTCTCGTCCGGCAGCAGCGCGTTGGAGGACTCGCGCCGGCCCAGCAGGATCCGGTCCCTGGCCTCGGAGAAGTCGACCGCGGTCAGCGTGTCCCTGCCGGCCCGCACCGCGTAGATGGCCGCCTCGTTGACCAGGTTGGCGAGGTCCGCGCCGGAGAACCCCGGGGTGCCGCGGGCCACCACGTCGAGGTCCACGTCGGGGCCGAGCTTCTTGCCCTTGATGTGGACCTCCAGGATCGCGCGGCGCTCCCGCTGGGTCGGCAGCGGGATGACCACCTGCCGGTCGAACCGCCCCGGCCGCAGCAGCGCCGGGTCCAGCACCTCCGGCCGGTTGGTGGCGGCCATCACCACCACCCCGGTGGCGGGGTCGAAGCCGTCCATCTCCGACAGCATCTGGTTGAGCGTCTGGTCGCGCTCGTCGTTGGAGATCACCTGCCCGCCACGGCGCTGGCCGATGGCGTCGATCTCGTCGATGAAGATGATCGACGGGGCACGCTTGCGGGCCTCGGCGAACAGGTCCCGCACCCGCGCGGCGCCCACGCCCACGAACATCTCCACGAACGAGCTGCCCGTCACGCTGATGAACGGCACGCCGGCCTCGCCCGCGACCGCGCGGGCAATCAGCGTCTTGCCGGTGCCGGGCGGCCCCACCATCAGCACGCCCTTGGGCCCCATCGCCCCGGCGCGCCGGTAGCGGTCAGGGTTCTTGAGGAAGTCGACGACCTCGCTGACCTCCCGCTTGACCCCCTCGTAGCCGGCCACGTCCGCGAACGTCGTGCTCGGCCGGTCGGCGTCGTAGACCCGGCCGCGCGACCGCCCGACCCCGCCGATGGCGCCGAGCTGGCGGCGGGTGGAGCGTCCCAGGTAGATGAAGAAGGCCACGAACAGCAGCAGCGGCAGCAGGCTGATCAGCAGCGAGGTGAGCGAGTTCTGCGCGCCGACGGCGCTGACCTGGACGTTGTGGTCGTCCAGCAGCTTGGTGAACTCCGGATCCGGCAGGTTCACCGGGTAGGAGGACTTGAACTTGGTGCCGTCCTTGAGCTGGCCGTCGATGTGGCCGTCGCTGCCGATCTCGACGGACTTCACCTGGTTGGCGGCGATCTTGTCCTTGAGCTCCGGCTGGAAGGTGAACGTCTGCACGTTGCTACCGCTCGTCCGGCCGGAGAACAGCAGGATCCCGAGCGTCAGCGCCACGCCGATCCATGGCAGCCACATCCGCCACCGCGGGGGCGGCGGCGGAGGTGGAGGCCCGGGCCGCCGGTCCGGCGGTGGCCCCGACTTGGCTTGGTTGCTCAGGTGCACCACAGGGTGCGGACCCTTCAGCATCGTGCGCTCCTCGCGAACGGCCAGGCTGCAACGTCCAAGGTAGCGCCCGACGCAGGGAAAGGGTACGAGCGTGCTCAGCCGGTGTAGGGAACGCGCCGATCCGCCGGAATGTCAGCCAGCCGCGGGTTCTCCTTGTCGCGGTCGGAGAGAATCGGCTCGGCGTCCGGCCACTCGATGCCCAGCTCGGGGTCGTTCCAGGCGATGCCCAGCTCGTCGGACCCGTCGTACTCGTTGGTGACCAGGTACGTCATGGTCACGTCCTCGTGGGCGTAGAAGCCGTGGGCGATGCCCTCGGGGATGAACAGCGCAACGTCCTCGCCGCCGCCGAGCTGGACGGTGGTGTGCTTGCCCTCGCTGGGCGAGCCGACCCGGGTGTCCACCAGCACGGCCGTCACCCTGCCCTCCTGCACGAACCAGAGGTCTGCCTGGCGCCGGTGGTAGTGCAGCCCGCGCAGCACGCCCTTGACCGAGGTGGACCGGTTGGCCTGCACCATCGGCTTGGCGAACGGGAGCCACGAGGAGCGGTACGTCTCCATGAAGCGTCCCCGGGAGTCCTCGACCGGTTTGACCCGGATCATCCACACCCCCTGCAGGTCGCCGGACTCGAACACTTCGGCCAACGTTGCACCTCCCCCGCGCGGTCCCAGCGGCGTGGAGGCTACACACGAGATCCTCGATTCGCCAAGACGAGTCACCGACGTAGCCCCTCCAGGCGGTATCAGGGGCTGCCGAAGGTACTAGTACGGGGAGGGTCCGAATTCCTGAGCGCATGGCAGCTGGACGACGACCTGTCCCACCGGCGCGCCGCCGCCACCCGCCGCGACACGAGGGTGCAACGGACACTCGTCAGGTGGATGGACGACGATGCCCAGATCCGCTGCGGCGCTGGTGCTGTTCAAACTTGGCGACCGGGGCTATGCCACCCCACGCGACCAGGTCCTCGAGGTGGTCGACGTCGGCGCCGGCCTGCCCGCCGTCCCGGGGCTGGAGCCGTCCACCCTGGCCGCGCTGAAGGGCGGCGAGCGCCTCTCGCCGGTGGTCAGCCTGCGGGTCGCGCTCGGCCTGCCGGACCGCGGCGCGGAGGGCCGCATCCTGGTGGTGGCCACCAGGCACGGGCCGGTCGGGTTCCTGGTCGACGAGGTCGTCCAGGTGCTGGAGATCGATCCCACCGCCACCCGCGTCCGGGAGAACCGCCTGGGCAGCGGCTACGTGGTCGGCACCGTGGAGGCGCTCGGCGGGACCTGGCTGCTGGTCGACTGGGACGCGATCAGGCTGCCCGCGGCGCTGCGCTCGACTCGCTGAACCAGGCGTGACCGGGGGTAGCATGTCCTGAAGCGTCCGATCCCGTTCTGGAGAAGGTTGCCAGTGCCACCCAGCCCGACCGAGGGGGAGTACCGCGCCACCGTTGGGCTGTTTGCGACCGGCATCACCGTGGTGACCGCCAACGCGGTCGGTGTGGAACACGGGATGACCCTCAACGCCTTCGCCTCCGTCTCGCTGGACCCCTTGCTGGTGCTGGTGTGCGTGGAGCGCGACGCGGTGATGCACAAGGTGCTCGAGGAGGCCGGCCGCTTCGCCCTGTCGGTGCTCGCCGAGGACCAGGAGCCGATCGCCAGGTACTTCGCCGACTCGAGCCGCCCCGCCGGCGCCGCGCAGTTCACCGGGGTCGGCTACCGACTTGGCGCCGCCACCGGCGCGCCGCTGCTGGACGGGGCGCTGGCCTGGCTCGAGTGCGAGCTGGAGCGCGCCTACGACGGCGGCGACCATTCGATCTTCCTCGGCCGGGTGCTCACCGTGCAGCGCGGGACGCTGCGCGATCCGCTCCTGTATTTCGGCGGCGCCTACCGCCGCCCCGGCGACGGCCGACCCGCCGCGTAGGGACGAACCATCCCCGGCCACCAGCACGAGACGTTCGGTCAAGGCCGGGAACCATGAGGACTCCTTGCCAGTTATCCATTGCAGGCGTGCGCGCGCTGACCACAGAGCGGTTCCCACGACTGGAGGAGAGCGCGTTCCATGAGGAAGACGATCGCGGGCCTCGCGCTGTGCGCCGGGCTCGCCCTCGCGGCGGCGGCCTGCAGCGGCAACGACAACTCGTCCGGCTCCGGGTCGGGTTCGGCCGCTCCGGCGACCACCGCGGCGCCCAAGTCAGGCACCGTCAATCTGGCCACCACCAAGTTCGGTCAGGTGCTCGCCGACGGCCAAGGCAAGATCCTCTACATCTTCACCAAGGACAAGGCGAACACCTCGAACTGCACCGGCCAGTGCATCACCAACTGGCCCGCGCTGAAGGCCACGGGGACCCCGACGGCCGGCGCCGGGATCGACGCGTCCAAGCTTGGCACCATCCAGCGGTCGGACGACGGCTCCGCCCAGATCACCTACGGCGGCCAGCCGCTGTACTACTTCGCGGGCGACCAGTCCGCCGGCCAGGTCAACGGCCAGAACGTCGGCGGAATCTGGTTCGTGGTGGGCGCCGACGGCAAGCCGATCAAGAGCACCAGCTGAGCGACGACCGGCCAGGATGGGGAGGTGGGCGCCGTGACCGCCCGTCCCGGCGCCAACGGCGTCCACCCCTGCCCGACCGGCGCGCCTCAGGTGCCGTAGAGGCGGTCGCCGAAGTCGCCGAGGCCGGGGAGGATGTAGGCCTGCTGATTGAGGCCCTCGTCGACCGCGGCGGTGACGATGTCGAGCTGCGGGTGCTCGCTGGTGAGGCGCTCGATGCCCTCGGGCGCGGCCACCACCGACAGCAGCGTGACCCGCTCGGGCCGCTCCTTGTAGAGGCTGGTGCAGGCGGCCGCGGCGGAGCCGCCGGTGGCCAGCATCGGGTCCAGCAGCAGCACGTAGCTGCCCTGCAGCGGCGGCAGCTTGGTGTAGTAGGCCGACGGCTGGAAGGTGGCGTGGTCCCGCTCCAGCCCGATGTAGCCGACCGCCACCTCGGGGAACAGCTCGGTGACCGCCTCGACCATGCCCAGCCCGGCGCGCAGGATCGGCACCGCCACCAGCGGCGCCGCAAAGCTCGCCCCGTCGGTGGAGGCCAGCGGGGTGCTCACCCTGCGGGGCGCCACCGGCACGGTGCGGCTCGCCTCGACCACCAGGGTGAGCGCGAGCCGCTTGGCCAGCAGGCGGAACAGCGGCGGTGGCGTGGCGGCGTCACGCAGCGCGGTCAGCATCGTCGCCGCCAGCGGGTGGTCAACCACGGTGACGCCCAACGGGCCCTCCTCAGGGGTGTCAGCGCCCTCGGGTGATCAGGTACCCCCCGAGGGCGAGGTCCTCGCGCAGCACCGCGGCGGTCAGGCTGACGTGGCTGGCGCTGATCGGGCTGGTGCGGGTCGGCGACGGGTACGCCACGAAGCCGAGGTCGTCGGCCTGCTTGATGGCGCGGAACATGTGGAACGGGTCGGAGACCACCACCACCTTGAGACGGTTGCGGCGCAGGTGCGTGTCGAGCACCCGCTTGGCACCGGCCAGGTTCTCATAGGTCGTGCGGCTCTTCTCCTCGACCAGGGTCGCGTCGGAGGGGATGCCGTGCTCCTGCGCCCAGCGCGCCCCGGAGCCGCCCTCGGTGAAGCGGTCGCCGGGCTCGTTGCCGCCGGTGAACACGATCAGCGGCGCGACCCCGTCGCGGTACAGGTCGACCGCGTGCTCCAGCCGCGCGGCGTAGATCGCCGAGGGCCGGCCGTCGTACTGGGCCGCCCCGAGCACGACGATCGCGTCGACCTTGGGGCGCTCGTCCTTGTCCATCCACACCGCGACCAGCGCGGTGGTGACGGCGAAGTAGAGCACCGCCGCGATGATGATCCCGATGACGACTCGGCGCATGATCTTCAGGATTCTACGTAGGGCCGCCGACCAACTGGCTCCGGCGACGAGGGGACGGATGCGCGGTTCATTCCCAGGCCGGGTGCTTGTCACGCTCGTGACCCGCCGACATTCGGCGGGATACACTCCGCACGACTCGGATGCGAGCCCTTCGGTGGGACAGGAGATGGGGTCATGAAGAGGCATTACCGGGTGCTGGCGCTGGTCGCCTTGATGTCCCTGGTCGCGGCCGCTTGCGGCAGTAAGCCGAGCAGCCAGGGATCCGGGTCGAACAGCGGCTCTGCCAACAGCAAGTTCCTCGCGTGTCAGGTCACTGATACCGGTGGCATCGACGACCGCTCGTTCAACGCCACCGCCTGGAAGGGTATGCAGGACGCGCAGTCCCAGCTCGGCGTGCAGGTGAAGTTCCTAGAGTCAACCAACTCCAACGACTTCGCGCCCAACGTGCAGACCTTCGTGCAACAGAAGTGCGGCCTGATCGTGACCGTGGGCTTCCTGCTCGGCGACACCACCAAGGCGAGTGCGTCGGCGAACCCCAACCAGAAGTACGCGATCGTCGACTTCGCCTACGACCCGCCGCTGAAGAACGTGCTCGGGCTGACCTTCTCGACCGACCAGGCCGCCTTCCTGGCGGGCTACGTGGCCGCGGGCATGAGCAAGACCCACAAGCTGGGCACCTTCGGCGGCCAGAAGATCCCCACCGTGACGATCTTCATGGACGGGTTCTGGGCCGGCATGAGGTACTACAACAAGCAGAACAAGGCCAACGTCCAGCTGCTCGGCTGGAACGCGTCCAAGCAGAACGGCCTGTTCACCGGTGACTTCACCAGCCAGGACAACGGCAAGCGCGTGACCGAGACGCTGCTCGGCCAGGGCGCCGACATCATCCTGCCGGTCGCCGGGCCGGTCGGGCTGGGCGCCGCCGCCGCGGTCAAGGCCGCCGGTGGCGACAAGCGCATGGTCTGGGTGGACACCGACGGCTGCGAGAGCGCCCAGCAGTACTGCAGCCTGTTCCTCACCAGCATCGAGAAGCACATGGACGTCGCGGTCCAGACGGCGATCAAGAACGCGGTCGACAACAAGTTCCAGGGCGGGACCTACGTCGGCACGCTGCAGAACGACGGCGTCGGCATCGCCCCGTTCCACGAGATGGACAGCCAGGTGCCGCAGAAGCTCAAGGACGACATCAACACCATCAAGCAGGGCATCGTCAGCGGCTCCATCTCGGTCAAGCCGTCGGACTACGCGTAGCGCAACGGGCAGGCGGGGAGCCGGACGGCTCCCCGCCTTACGCCCCTTGAGGAGGCAGCTTGAAGCTCGAGCTCAAGGGGATCACCAAGCGGTTCCCTGGGGTGGTTGCCAACGACGGCATCGACCTCGCCGTCGGGGATGGTGAGATCCATGCGCTGCTGGGGGAGAACGGCGCGGGCAAGACCACCCTGATGAACATCCTGTACGGCCTGTACCACGCGGACGCCGGCGAGATCCTCATCGACGACCGGCCGGTCCGCTTCCACAGCCCCGCCGACGCCATCGCCGCCGGCATCGGCATGGTCCACCAGCACTTCATGCTCATCCCGGTGTTCACCGTCGCGGAGAACGCCATCCTCGGCATCGAGCCGACCAGCCGCGGCGGGCTGCTCGACCGCATGAAGGCCAAGCGCGAGGTGCGCGAGCTCTCGCAGCGCTACGGGCTGGTGGTCGACCCGGACGCGATGGTGGAGGACCTGCCGGTCGGCGTGCAGCAGCGGGTCGAGATCCTCAAGGCGCTGCTGCGCGAGGCGCGCCTGCTGATCCTCGACGAGCCGACCGCGGTGCTCACCCCACAGGAGACCGAGGACCTGTTCGCGATCATGCGGTCGCTCAAGGCGTCCGGGCACTCGGTGCTGTTCATCACCCACAAGCTCAAGGAGGTCCTGCCGGTCGCGGACCGGATCACCGTGCTGCGCAACGGCCGGGTGGTCGGTTCGACCGTGCCGGCCGAGACCAGCGAGCAGGAGCTCGCCTCGATGATGGTGGGGCGCTCGGTGCTGCTGCGGGTGCCCAAGGAGCCGGCCGAGCCGGGCGAGGTGGTCCTGGAGGTCGACGGCCTCACCGTGCCCGACGACCGCGGCCATGTGGCGGTCGACGACCTGTCGTTGAAGGTCCGCGCCGGCGAGATCGTCGCCATCGCCGGCGTCCAGGGCAACGGCCAGACGGAGCTGGTGGAGGCGCTCACCGGGCTGGTCCACCCGCTGGCCGGCACGATCTCGCTGGCCGGCAGGCGGCTCGACCGCGCCAGTCCGCGCTCGGTGCTGCGCTCCGGCGTCGCCCACGTGCCCGAGGACCGCATCAAGGACGGCCTGGTCGCCAGCTTCTCGATCGCCGAGAACCTGGTGCTCAACACCTACGACACCGCGCCGTTCGCCCGCGGCCCGGTGATGGACACCGGCGCGGTCCACGCCGCCGCGGTCGAGCGGGCCAAGGAGTTCGACGTCCGCGCCCCCTCGGTCGACGTGGAGGTCAGCACCCTGTCGGGCGGCAACCAGCAGAAGGTGATCATCGCCAGGGAGCTGTCGCGTCCCATCCGGCTGCTGATCGCCTCGCAGCCGACCCGCGGGCTGGACGTCGGCTCGATCGAGTACGTGCACCGCCGCATCGTGGCCGCGCGCGACCAGGGCGACGCGGTGCTGATCGTCTCCTCCGAGCTGGACGAGGTGATGGCGCTGGCCGACCGCATCCTGGTGATGTTCCGCGGGCGGATCGTGGGCGAGCGCCCAGGTGACACCGACCGCGACGAGATCGGCCTGCTGATGGCCGGTGCCCACGGGGAGCGGCAGGGGGAGGTGGCCAGTTGACCGAGCCGGCCGTCAAGGCGCCAGAGGTCCAGGAGCCGTCGCCACCACCCCGCCGCCCGCTGGTCTCCCGCTTCGTCGAGGAGCTGACCAGCCCCAGCCCGGTGCTGGTCACCGTGCTGGCGATCTTCACCGCGCTGGTGGTCGGCGCGGTGCTGATCGTCTTCTCGGACGAGCAGGTGCTGTCCACCTGGGGGTACTTCTTCGCCGCCCCGGGCGACGCGCTACGGGCCTCCTGGGACGCGATCGCCGCGGCCTACGGCGCGCTGCTGTCGGGCGCGGTCGGCAGCCCCAGCGCGCTGTCGGAGACGATCGTGGCGGCCACGCCGCTGATCCTGACCGGTCTCGGCGTCGCGCTCGGCTTCCGCGCCGGGCTGTTCAACATCGGCGCCGAGGGGCAGCTGATCGCCGGCGGGCTGGTGGCCGGCTACGTCGGGTTCGCGATCCACGGCCTGCCGGTGTTCGTCCACCTGCCGCTGGCGCTGCTCTGCGGGTTCCTCGGCGGGGCGATCTGGGGCTTCGTGCCGGGCATCCTGAAGGCCACCACCGGGGCGCATGAGGTGATCACCACCATCATGCTCAACTACGTGGCCATCAACCTGTCGCTGTACCTGCTTGCCAGCTCCACCTTCCGGCGGCCAGGGCGGATCGACCCTATCTCCAGGATCGTGGCGGTGCCCGCCCGCCTGCCGCACCTGGCCGGGCAGGGGCTGCGGCTGCACGCCGGCATCATCGTCGCGCTGCTGGCCGCCGTGGCGGTCGCCTGGCTGCTCAGCCGCAGCACGCTCGGCTTCGAGCTGCGCGCCTCGGGCGCGAACCCCGCCGCGGCCCTCACCGCCGGCATCAACATCAAGCGCGCCACGGTCATGGCGATGGTGCTGGCCGGCTCGCTCGCCGGCCTGGCCGGCGCGGTGCAGGTCCTCGGCCTCCAGTTCAGCCTGGCCCCAGGCTTCTCCGGCGGGCTCGGCTTCGACGCCATCACGCTGGCGCTGCTGGGGCGCGCCAACCCGCTCGGGGTGGTGCTGGCCGCCTTGCTGTTCGGCGCGCTGCGCGCTGGCGGCCTGCAGATGCAGGCGGCCACCTCGACGCCGATCGACATCGTCACCGTGATCCAGTCGCTGATCGTGATCTTCGTGGCCGCGCCGGCGCTGGTGCGCGCCATCTACCGGATCAAGGGCGCGCGGGCCGACACCGGCGCGCCGCTGTCCAAGGGATGGGGAGGCTGAGCATGGCCGTCGGGGCGACCGCGGGGCTGGGGCGCGCACGCGCCTCCACCGACCTGCGCCGCCGCGTGAGCGGCGTGCTCTACCTGGTGCTGGCCGGGATCATGGCGGGCCCCTTCGGGCTGGGCGTGCCGGCCGGGACCGACGCGACCTTCATCCTCCACCAGGCGCCGGCCATCTCGGTCCCCGACGCGGTCATCCCGGTGCGGCCCTTCGCGCTGGTGCTGGCGGCGATCTGCGCCTACCTCGGCGCCCACCAGATCGCCCGCGGCTTCGGCCGCCGCGCCGGTCTGGTGCTCGGCGCGGTGCTGGCGCTGTTCGTGCTGAGCTTCCTGGCCTGGGCGGCCAAGGACAACTCCATGAACCTGGTGGGGCTGCTGGGCAGCACGCTGCTGCGCTCGGTGCCGCTGACGCTGGGCGCGCTGTCCGGCGTGCTGTGCGAGCGCGCCGGAGTGATCAACGTGGCCATCGAGGGCCAGTTCCTGGTGGCCGCGTTCGCCGGCGCGATGGTCGGCAGCGCCACCCAGACGCTGTGGTTCGGGCTGATCGCCGGGGTGCTCGTCGGCGGCCTGATGGGCGCGCTGCTGGCGGCGCTGGCGATCCGCTACCAGGTCGACCAGATCGTGGTCGGGGTGGTGCTCAACCTGTTCGCGCTGGGGCTCACCGGCTTCCTCACCGACCGGGTGCTGATCCCGCACCAGGCGACCTTCAACAGCCCCAGCGTGTTCTCGTCGGTGGCGATCCCCGGGCTGTCGAAGATCCCGATCATCGGGCCGGTGCTGTTCAACCAGAACGTGTTCGTCTACCTGATGTACATCATGCTGGTGGTGCTCCACGTCGCGCTGTTCCACACGCGCTGGGGCCTGCGGGTCCGCGCCGTCGGCGAGCACCCGCGCGCGGCCGACACGGTCGGCATCCGGGTGCTCGGCGTGCGCTACCGCAACGTCATCCTCGGCGGCATGATGGCCGGCCTCGGCGGCGCCTACTTCACGCTCGGGTCGGTCGGCTCCTTCGCCAAGAACATGACCTCCGGCCGCGGGTTCATCGCCCTGGCGGCGATGATCTTCGGGCACTGGAGCCCCCTGGGCGCCTTCGCCGCGGCGCTGCTGTTCGGCTTCGCCGACGCGCTGCAGAGCATCCTGGCCGTCCTGAACGTGCCCATCCCCTCGCAGTTCCTGCTGATGGCGCCGTACATCGCCACCGTCCTGGCGGTCGCCGGCCTGGTCGGCCGCGTGCGCCCGCCGGCCGCCGACGGCCAGCCGTATAGCAAGCAGTAGGGCCGAACCAGCTGGCCGCTCGTCCCGGACGTGCCAGTGTGCCGAAAATCTTCGGCTTCGCGCGCTTCGTGGAGAGTATCCTCAAGATTTCTAGTGACAAGCGGCGCGCAGGTACGTAAGACTGCCAGATCGACGGTGCGTCGGTGACGGCCTACCAAGCGGGAGAGGGGAGCCGGCATGCGCGCAGAGATCGGGGAGGCCTATGAGGCCTCCGCCACGTCGACCCGCGCACTGGAGCGGGCGAAGGGCCAGCGGCTCAGCCTGCGACGCGCGATCGACGAGTTCCACGAGGTCCTGGACGGGCCTGGGCGCGATCCGGTCGACCGCCTGGTTCCCATCCTCGAGCAGCTGCGCCTGGTCTTCGGCGTCCACGTCGAGGTGACCGAGGCGCCGGGCGGCCTGTACGAGGAGATCCTCGAGATCGCCCCGCGGCTCGCCAACAAGATCGCCCGCTTCAAGCGGGAGCACATCGTCATCGCCAGGGCGATCGTCTCGGCGCATGACGACCTGCGGTCCGACGGCGACACCCCGCCGGACCTCCACGCGCGCCTCGTCCACCTCCACGAGGTGCTCTCGCGCCACCGCCGTCGCGGCGCGGACCTCGTGTACGAGGCCTATCACGTGGACATCGGCGGCGAGAGCTGACCCGCCGACCACATCCCTGGCGAATACGGCGCCCGCTGACGCGGGCGGCGGTGCCGTGCGGCCCGGGGAGTCCCGATCCCCACGGCCTGCCGTGATGCGCCGGCTTTGTCGGGCGCGCGCGGAGTGCTACTTGCACTTGGCAGATGCATATTTGCATTAGCACTTGCATCGGCACTTGGCGTGAACGATCATACGAGGCGCAGGGGGGACCGCCATACGGCTTGCCCGACTTTGCGCAGGGGGTCGCGATGCCAAGCGCGAGCACCGAGACCGGCGCGCTGCGGGTACTGGTCGTCGATGACAGTGCCCCGCTGCGAGAACGAGTTTGCCTGGCGCTTGCGCAGGCCGGTCTGACCGTCGTGGGCGAGGCGTCGGACGGCGCCAACGCCCTCGTCCAGACCGCGGCGCAGCGCCCCGACGTTGTCCTGATGGACGTCTCCATGCCAGGGATGAACGGAATCGAGGCGACCAGGACCCTGCGGGACCGTCATCCCGACACCCGCGTGGTCCTGTGGAGCGGCGACACCGACGCCCACCTGGCCGACGCCGTCTGGCACTCCGGCGCGCACGCCGGACTCGCCAAGGGCATCCGGACCAGTGAGCTGATCGCCACCCTGCGGCGGGTCTGCGGCTACGGCACGCGGACCGCGTGGGACCCGGCGGCGGCCACCTAGCCCGGACGCCCATTCCGGCCCGGCGCACCGCCGGGCCGCCTGACGGTGGCCGGGCGCACCGCCCGGCCCCACGTTATGCGTGACCTGGCCCTTCCGGACCGGCCAGGTCACGCTCGCGTGCAGCCCGATCCCCGCGGAGCCGCAGCCGTGGCGGCAGCCGCTCGAACCAGTCGAGCACCGCCCGCTCGTAGCTGATGCCGAACTCCAGCGCCGCCAGGGCGTACGGCGCCCGCTCGCTGGCTCCGGCCGCCACCGCGGCGCGGTGCTGCCGCTCGTAGCCGGCCAGCCGCCCGGCGTGGACCGCCTGGTGGCGCTCCAGGAAGCCGCGCAGCACCTCGTCCGGCAGGTGCCCGCCGAACAGCACGGTGAGCAGCAGCGGGAAGCGGATCGTCTCGGGCCCCGGCTCGCGCCGCACCCACTCGGCGAAGGCCCTGCGCCCGGCCTCGGTGAGGCTGTAGGGGCGGCGGTCGCGCGGGCCGCGCTCGCCCGCCTCGACCAGCCCCGCCTCGGCCATCGCGGCCAGCTCGCGGTACACCTGGCTCTGGGTGATCGACCAGAAGTCGCCGATCTCGCCCTGGGCCGTCTGCACCAGGTCCCAGCCGGTCAGCGGACCTTGGTGGAGGAACCCGAGCAGCGACGCCGCGGTGGCGTTGAGCGGTCGTCCGGCCATGGCGTCTCCTCCCTTCGGCGGCTTGGCGCCGCCGACCGGCGGCCCGGAGCGCCGCCGACGCGCCCCCTTGACATTCCATTGTGTCAGGTCCATCGTCGGTTGGGAGGACATTCCATTGTGGAAGGTCGTGACGACGTGGATCCGACGCTCCAGCTCTCTTCCGATTCCAGGACCACCGCCGGGGTCATCCTGCTGACCATCCTGTTCGTCGAGTTCGGCGGCTGGACCGTGCTCCGTATGGTGCGCGGCCACCAGCCGAGCACGGAGTTCCAGCGGACCTTCGCCCGCGCCGGGCACGCGCACGCCGGCGTGCTGGTCACCCTCGCGCTGGTCGGGCTCGTCCTGGTCGACGCCGCCGACGTGCACGGGCTCGTCGCCGTGCTGGCACGCAACGGCATCTGGGCCGCGGCCGTGCTGATGCCGGCCGGCTTCTTCCTGTCGTCGGCCGGGCGCGCGGTGGTGCGGCCCAACCGGCTGATCGTGCTGCTCTACGCGGGCATGGTCGCGCTGGCGCTGGGCGTGGCGTCGCTCGGCGTCGGCCTGCTCACCGCCTGACCGCGGCGACCGGGCTACGGCAGGACCTGTGTGCCCGCCTCGCCGGCCAGGGCCTTCTCGGACAGCTCCGGGGTGGTGATCACCGCCCGGCGGCCGCCGCGCTCCAGGAAGCGCAGCACGGCGCGCACCTTGGGGAGCATGCTGCCGGGCGCGAACTGTCCCTGGCGGGCGTGGGCGGCCAACTCGACGGTGGCGACCTCCTGCAGGTCCCGCTGGGTCGGGCGGCCGTAGTCGATCGCCACGTGCTCGACGCCGGTGAGGATCATCAGCACCTCGGCGCCGATGTCGGCCGCGACCAGCGCCGAGGCCAGGTCCTTGTCGACCACCGCCTCGACCCCGACCAGGGTGCCGTCGCCCCCGCGCACCACCGGCACGCCGCCGCCGCCGACCGCGACCACCACCGCGCCGGTGGCCAGCAGCGAGCGGATCGCCCGCTCCTCGACGATCTCCCGCGGCTCCGGCGACGGCACCACCCGCCGCCAGCCGCGCCCGGCGTCCTCCTTCATGATCCAGCCGCTGGCGGCCATCCTGGCGCGCGCCTCGTCCTCCCCGTAGGCGCGGCCGATCGGCTTGGAGGGGTCCTGGAAGGCGGGGTCGGCGGCGTCGACCACCGTGCGGGTGACCAGCGCCACCGCCGGGCGCCGCACGCCGGCCGTGCGGAAGGCGTCGTCGAGGCACGATGCCAGCACGTAGCCGAGGTCGCCCTGGGTGCCGGCCACGCAGGCGTCCAGCGGCAGCCGGGGGAGCACGTCGGCGGAGCGCTCGCTGCGCAGCAGCGCGTCGCCGACCTGCGGGCCGTTGCCGTGGGTCACCAGCAGCGGCCGCTCGCTGAAGTGCACCAGATGCTCCGCGGTCGCCCGGACCAGCTCGGACTGGGCCGAGCGGGAGGTCCGGTGGGAAGGCGGAGCGATCGCGTTGCCGCCCAGCGCCACGACCACAGGTGATTCGCGCACGAAGCCCTCCTCGTACCACGACGCGCGGGCTTCCCGCGCGGCACGCCGGTGTGCCTGGACGACAAAGAGTATCCGAAGGCGGCGCGGAGGGCCGGCCGACACCGACCCGGCCGCTTCCACCGGCGGCCGCTCAGCCGAGCGGGATGCCCCAGAGGGCGAACCAGCGGCCGAGCTCCGGCTCGATCGGCAGGTCGTTCCCCAGCGCGCCGCGCACGCGCAGCTCCAGCTCGTTGTCGCGGCGCTCGCCCTCCAGCGGCGCGAACGGGTAGAAGGTGCCGCGCTTGTACAGGTAGACCAGGTAGCAGCGCTGCTTGGCCTGCCCCGAGGAGCCGTCGGTGTCGAAGGCGAACACCGAGCAGAGCAGCTGCGGCCCGAAGCCGTGCTCCTCAAGGGTCGAGTTGACCATGTGGGCGCTGGTGACCAGGTCCTCGAGCTGTGGGTCGCCGAGCACCACCCAGCGGTAGCCGAAGCGGTCGTCGGTGACCCGCAGGGTCGATCCCGCCTCGCGGACCGCCAGCTCCAGCAGCTGGGTCATCTCGCTGGAGGTCTCGGCGAAGCTGGCCGCGGAGGCCGGCTTGAAGCAGACCGCCGCCTCGCCCGACGGCTTCATGCCGAGCGCGGCCTCCAGCGTGATCGCCGCGCCGCTCAGGCCGAACAGCGCGTCGAGCTGTGCCTGCTTGGGCCTGGTGCGCCCGAGCAGCACGTCCAGGAACTTCATGCGGCGTGTCCCATCTCCCGCTCGATCTTGGCGAGCTGGTCGAGGCGACGCTGCAGGGGCGGGTGGGTGGAGAACAGCGACGAGAAGCTGAAGCCCGGCGACAGCGCCGGCACGAAGAAGAAGGCGTTGAGCGGCTCGGCGGCGCGCAGGTCGCGGGTGGGGATGCGGGCCACCTCGCCGGAGACCTTGACCAGCGCGGAGGCGAGCGTGGACGGCCTCCCGGTCAGGATCGCCGCGGAGCGGTCCGCCGACAGCTCCCGGTAGCGCGACAGCGCCCTGGTGAGCAGGAAGCTGAGCGCGTAGACCACCGCCGAGGCCAGCACCACCAGCAGGATGATCGCGCCGGTGTTGTCGCGGCTGTCGTCGCGGCGGCCGTAGCCGCCGAAGCCGCCGTAGGCGCCGGCGTACAGCGACGAGCGCACCACGAAGCCGGCCAGCAGCCCGAGGAAGCTGGCGATGGTCATCACCGCGACGTCCCGGTGGGCCACGTGCGACAGCTCGTGCGACAGCACCGCCTCGAGCTCGGGCTCGTCCAGTCGGCGCATGATCCCGGTGGTGACGCACAGCACCGCGGTCTTCTGGTTGCGGCCGGTGGCAAAGGCGTTGGGGATGTCGGACTCGGCGATCGCCACCTTCGGCTTGGGCATGTCGGCCAGCGCGCAGAGCCGGTCGACGACGCCGTGCAGCACCGGCTCCTGCTGCGGCGAGACCTCGCGCGCCCGCATCGAGAACATGGCGATGCGATCGGAGAAGAAGTACTGGAAGAACAGGAACCCGCCGGCGATCACGATGATCCACACCAGCGGGACCTTCACCGCGATGAGCACCGCGACGAAGGCGACGTAGACCAGCCCGATGAGGAACATGGTCAGGACCATCCGGCTGGTCAGGCCGAGGTCGGCGGGAAATCTGCTACGGGCCATCAGCGCATCACCCCGGGATGAGGCCCTCCTCGCCGAGCACGGCACGGACCTCCTCGATGGTCGAGTCGGGGCTCGGCAGCACCAGCTCGGACGGGCCGAGATAGTCCTCCGGCAGCTCCTTGCCGGCGGTGCGGACGCTGGCCAGCAGTCCCTGGAGGGCCGCGCTGAACCCCTCCTCGTCGTCGGCCTCGACCGCTTTCTGGAGCTCCTGGTCGAGCCGGTTCAGCTCGTCCACGCGCTCCTGTGGAACTTCGAACTGCCCCTCGCCCATGATCCGGACGATCATCGTTGCTCCTCCTGAGCGGGCGCGCTCGGAGTCTCCTCGGCCGGCCGCTCGTCCTGGGCGGGGGCGCCCTGGGCCGTCTCGGTGCGGGCACCGAGCTGCTTGGCGGTGGTCGTGGAGCCGCTCAGCTCGCCGCGGATGCGGGACAGCTCCGCCTCGACCATGGAGTCGGCGGAGGTGCGGTTCAGCTCCGCCTCGAGGCGGTCGTTCGTCTGCGACAGGTTGTCGAGGGCACCCGACGCCATCAGCTCGTCCAGCGCGCCGGCGCGGGACTGCATCTGGGCGACCTTGTCCTCGGCGCGCTGCATCGCCAGGCCGACGTCGCCCATCTCCTCGCCGATGCCGGAGACGGCCTCGTTGATGCGGGTCTGCGCCTCGGCGGCGGTGTAGGTGGCCTTGATGGTCTCCTTGCGGGTGCGGAAGGCCTCGACCTTGGCCTGGAGCCGCTGCGAGGCGTCGACCAGCTTGGCCTCCTCGGTCTTGAGCTGGTCGTGCTGCACCTGGAGGTCGCCGAGCTGGGTGGCGATCGCCGCGCGCCGGGTCAGCGCCTCCCTGGCCAGGTCCTCGCGGTTCTGGCCGACCGCCTGGCGGGCCTGGTTCTCCAGCTTGGCGGCCGACTGCTGGAGGGACTGGGCCTGCAGCTCGACGCGCTTGCGCGAGGTGGCCACGTCGGCCACGCCGCGGCGCATCTTCTGGAGCAGCTCGAGCTGCCGCTCATAGGAGTAGTCGAGTGTCTCTCTGGGGTCCTCGTACCTGTCCAGGGTCTTCGACGCCTTCGCCTTGAAGATCATCGAGAACCGCTTCATCAAACCCATCGCCCACGCTCCTCGCCGCTGTCGGCGCCGGTCCCTTCCGGTTGTTCGATCTCGTCCCGATTTGGGTCGTCCCACGGGCGCTCCACGGCGCTCCGTCGCACTCCCTATGCAGGATACGACGCCCAGCTCGCAAGGGCTGAGCGGTATTCCAACCTACCGCCGCAAGCGCCACTGCGTCCCGGAGCGGGTGTCCACCACCTCGACCCCGAGACCGGCGAGCTGGTCGCGCAGCCGGTCCGCGGCGGCCCAGTCGCGCTCCGCCCTGGCGCGCTCGCGCCGGGCGATCAGCTCGCCGGCGCCGTCGGGAAGCACCTCGCCGGCCACGTTCGCGAGGTCCAGGCCGAGGATACGGTCGAAGCCGGCGACCGCGCGGAAGCGGTCCGCCGGGGGCAGCGTCTCGTCGGACTCGAGCTCGCCCAGCACGGTCAGTGCCTTCGGGGTGTCCAGGTCGTCGTCGATGGCGGCGCGGAACCGCCGCTGGTAGGCGGCCAGCGCCGGGGTGTCGCCGCCTAGGGCCTCGCCGTCGCCGGCGGGGGAGCGGGACCACTCGGCCATCCGGTCGCGCAGCCGGCCGAGCGCCCGCTCCGCCCCGGCCAGCGCGTCCCAGGTGAAGTTGAACTGGCTGCGGTAGCGGGCCTGGAGGAAGAGGTGGCGCACCGCCAGCGGGTCGTGGCCGCGCTCGCGCACGGTGCGCAGGTCGTAGAAGTTGCCGGCCGACTTGGCCATGCGGCGGCCCTCGGTCAGCAGGTGCTCGCCGTGCACCCAGGTGCGCACCACCTGGTGGCCGACCACCGCCTCCGACTGGGCGATCTCGTCCTCGTGGTGTGGGAAGACGTTGTCGACCCCGCCGGTGTGCAGGTCGATCTCCTCGCCGAGCTCGCCGAGCGACATCGCCGAGCACTCGATGTGCCAGCCCGGAAAGCCCTCGCCCCAGGGCGAGTCCCACTTGACCAGCCGGTTGGGGCCGGCCGCCTTCCAGAGGGTGAAGTCGGCGTGGTGGCGCTTGCGCGGGTCGACGCCCTCCTGCCGGTGCCCGGCGCGGAGCTGGTCGAGCGAGTTGCGCGACAGCCGGCCGTAGGCGGGGAAGCTCTCCACCGCGAAGTACACGTTGCCGTCCACCTCGTAGGCGTGGCCCTTGGCGACCAGGCGCTCGACCAGGTCGATCATCTCCGGCACGTAGGCGGAGGCGCGCGGGTAGGACCGCGCCGGCTGGAGGTTCAGCGCGGCCGCGTCGGCCAGGTACGCCCGGGTGTAGTGCTCGGCGATCTCGGCCGGGGACCTGCCCTCCAGCCGGGCCGACACCAGCATGCGGTCCTCGCCGTGGTCGAAGCGCTCGTTGGTCAGGTGGCCGACGTCGGTGATGTTCTGCACCTGGCGGACCTCGACCCCGTCGGCCTCCAGCGCGCGCCGGATCAGGTCGGCCAGCATGAAGGTCCTGAGGTTGCCGATGTGAGCGTAGCGGTAGACGGTCGGGCCGCAGGTGTACATCCGGACGGGCCCGGCGCCGCTCGGCACGGCCGGCTCCTTCGTCCTGGTCAGGGTGTTGGTGACCTGGAGCATGCACCGAGGATCGCCCCATCCCCGAGCATCCGGCAAGGACCCATGCAGATGGGGAGCGATTCGCCGGGACGACTTGATACGATCAGCCGCGGGTGACCCAGTGCTGGGTGACCCGGGGCCAGCGGTCAGGGCCGATCGCGAGCGTTTGACGGCCCGGAGATCCCGGTGTATCCACCACGCTGGAAATGTGCCCACAAGGGGGTCGACCCGAATGACCTACACCATCACCGAGCCCTGCATCGACGTGAAGGACAAGTCCTGCATCGAGGAGTGCCCGGTCGACTGCATCTACGAAGGCGACCGGATGCTCTACATCCAGCCGGACGAGTGTGTCGACTGCGGTGCCTGCGAGCCGGTCTGCCCGGTCGAGGCGATCTTCTACGAGGACGACGTGCCGGCCCAGTGGAAGGAGTTCACCCCGGCCAACGCGGCCTTCTTCACCGAGGGCGACGACCCCCTTGGCTCGCCCGGCGGCGCGGCCAAGGTCGGCCCCCAGACGCGCGACGCGGAGTTCGTCGCCAACTACACGCCCACCGAGTAGCTCAGCTCTCCGCCAGCGGCACCAGGCCCGGAGCCCCGAACCCTTCGGCGGCGGACTCCGCCGGCCACCGCTGGCGGGAGCGCACCGCCAGCTTGCCCATCAGCGCGACCGCCGCCGGGTCCTCCTCGCCGGGTCGCACGGTGACCAGCCCGGCGGCCCGGGCGCCCTCCAGCCATTCCTGACCCCGCTGCGTGCGCACCACCGTGAGCGTCCAGCCATCGGTCTGGCCCAGCCCGCCGGTCGAGATGTCGGCGTGCTCCGCGGCGAAGTCGGGGCAGAGCTTGCAACCCTCGCGGGTGACGTCCTGCATCTTCTTCAGCGGGATGTCGATCCGCTCGCCGGTCGAGCGCCGCCAGACCTGGAAGCGGCCCTTGATGTTGACCTTGGCGACGTCCTCCAGCGGGATGCCGTACTCCTCGGTGACGATCTGCCGCATGCCCTCGTACTCGAACGACTTCGAGCAGAGCAGGCCGACGACCAGTTCGATGCGCCGCGCGTACTTGTTGACCCGGCGGGCGGCCAGGGTGCCGTTGACCGACGCCTGGCAGCTCATCCCCACCAGCGCCAGACGCTTGAGGCCGCGCCGCTCCGCCTCCTTCATGGCCAGCGGGTTGGCCGCGTAGGTGTAGCGCGAGCCGGCGGCCTCCAGCACCTCGGCCCGGGTGGTCGCCAGGAACGGCTCGCAGTCCCACAGCCTGGTGCGCGACAGCCGCGAGGTCAGCACGCCCTCGATCCGCCCGGTCTCCAGGCCCCAGATCAGCAGCGCCGAGACCAGCCCGCCGTCCTGGCCCCGCTCCAGCACCTCCGGGTCGGCGGCGCGCACCAGCCAGACGCCGCGGTGGATGCCGAACACCTCGCTGGTCAGCCGCTGCCGCCCGAACAGCGCCTGGTCGGACTCGACCTCCCAGTCGCGGAAGCGCGGGCAGGCACGGGTGCAGATGTCGCAGCCGCGCTGCCCGTGCACGCAGTCGTCGGCCGCGGTGGTCAGCTCGATGTTGAAGGGGTGGTAGGTCCTGGAGTGGTCGTAGTCCAGCACGTCCCGCGGGCAGGCCATCACGCAGGCGGCGCAGCCGGTGCACAGATTGCTCTCCACGACCTCGTGGTAGAGCTCGCGCCATTGGGTCTTGCCGTTGTCCTCCGCGGCCATGCTGCCTCCGTCGAGCACGAACGATCCGGTTCTTCCAGTCCAGGCTAGGCGAGGTCGCCCGAACATGCTGGAGAACCGTTGTCGACCTGGGGCTTGCGGGCGGAGCGCGTGGCCTCGGGCCCGCCGGCGCGGGGGCGGGTTCTCCTCCGAGGCGCGAACCCTTTAGCCTTGGGGGAGAGTCCCACGCGGTCCGTGGCGGCGCGGCACTGGAGGCGAGCGTGAAGCTGTTCCGACTGAGCGAGAGCCAGCGGCCCATCGCGGTGCGCTCCACCGCGGTCGCCGTCGCCTGCGCGCTGCTGCTCGCGGCGCTCGGCAGCGCGGCGCTGACGGTCGCGTTCGACGACTCGCTGGTCTCGGGGCTGATGACCTTCGCGATGTTCGGCGGGCTGGCCGCGCTCGCCGCCGGCGTGGCCGCCTGGGAGTTCTCCTCGCGGCGCGCCTGCCCGCGCTGCGGGACCGAGAGCCCGGTTCCGCGCACCTGCGCCACCTGCGGCTACGACCTGCGCGCCCGGCCGCGGTTCGCCTGCACCGAGGGACACCGGGTGGCCTACGAGCCTGGCCTGTGCGACTGCGGCCGCCGGCTGCTCGAGCTGCGGCCCGTGCCGGTCGGGCGCCACATCGCCCGCGCCTTCTGGCTCGCGGTCGGCGTCTTCGGGCTGATGCTGCTGATCGACGCGCTGCTCACCTGGGGCCGCTGACCGCACGGCGGGCGACATGGCCCCGGGCGGGGGATCCCGGGGCCATGCTGCTCGACGCGATCTCGGCTACGAGCCCTGGGTGATGATCCGGGTGGCGGTGGTGGTGTTGCCGGTCCTGGTGCCGATCACCACCGCCGTCTGCCCGTTGCGCAGCTGGGCCTGCGGCTGCTTGAAGTTCTGGAAGCCGTAGCGCGTGTCGCCGTTGATGGCGAAGGTGGTCGCCACCTTGTCCGAGCTGGTGACGGTGATGCTCGACCCGGAGAGGGCGGTCACCTGCCCGCGCGCGACCACGAAGGTCTTGACGCCGTCCTTCGTCTGGAGGGTGGTCTCGCTGTGGAGCAGCGCGCCACCACCGAGCTTGCCGGCCAGCAGCCCGCGGCGCAGACCGGGGAAGGCCCTGCCGCCGTTCTTGTCCTGCTGGTTACCCGGGTTGGGCCGGGTGCTCTGCGCCTGGGTGAACACCAGGTCGCGCAGGGGTGCCTGGTCGTGGGAGGCGCGGTCGTTGTTCGCCGCGAAGGCGACGCCGCCTGCGGAGAGGGCCAGGACGCCGGCGACGACCCAGCCGAGCCAGGCCGCGTGCCTGCCGAGCCGCTTCATGCGCTCACCTCGTGGAATCTTCGGCGGGACTGTCGGGGAGGATCCTCGCCCGCCCAGATCAGCGGAAGCGCGGGCCAGTGTTCGGAGACGGTAAAGCCTTCGCCCTCCGGGAGGGCCCGCGCGGGTCAGGCGCAGAAGTCGTCGGGCTCCAGGCGGAGCATCTCGACCGGCTCGCCGCCCTCCAGGTGCTGGTCGAAGATCGCCGGCACGTCGGCCTCGGTGACCCCGCCGTACCAGATGTTGTCCGGCACCACCAGGATGCAGGGTCCCGCCAGGCAGCCCTCCATGCAGCCGGTGGCGACCACCTTGACGTCCTTGTTCAGCCGCCGGCCCTGCTCCTCGCGCAGCTCGTCGAACACCTGCGCCGCCCCGCGGTCCAGGCACGAGCCCTTGGGGTGGCCGGCGGGCCGCTGGTTGAGGCAGACGAACACGTACCGCTGTGGTTGACCCATGGAACGCTTCCTGTCGATGGACGCCGTCGCGCTCAGGCTACCGCGCCTCTGGTCGCCCCCGAGGGACGCTCAGGGCGCGAACAGCGAGAGGGGATCCAGCACCTTCGCGATCCGCGGGAAGTCGCTGTCGTGCGTCCACAGCTCAGCGTGCGCGCGCACCGCGGCCACGGCGATCTCGACATCGGTCAGCGCCGTGGTGATGCCCTGCTCGCGCAGCCGCGCCGCCAGCGCGCCGACCCTCGCCCAATCCGCGCGGCCCAGATCAGCCCACGGGAGCGCGTGGAGCAGCGCGGTCAACTCGGCTCGGCGCGCCGGCGGCGTGCCAGCCACGAGCTCGGCGACCACCGGGCCGCAGACCACCAGCTCGCCCTGAGCCAGCAGGTCGTCCAGCCGCGCCGCCTTGCCGGCGCGGCCATGGCGCAGGTATTGCACCCACACCGAAGTGTCGGCAAGGACTGTCACGGGCGGCGGTCGCGCGCTCGCATCGCGGACACGTCCTCGACGTCGAGGGTCCCGGCAAGCTGGCGCAGACGCGAAACGGCATCCTCCGCCAGGTGGGCGCGGAGCGCCGCCTCGATCGCCTCCGTCTTGGAGCTCCCTGGATAACGGGCGAGCAGTGCGGCGAGCAGATCGTCGTCGATATCCAACGTGGTGCGCATACGATCAGTATGGCAGATCGGCTGGCAGATAGCTGCGACCGGTCTTGTCGATGTGGTGGCGCCCTTCGGAATCACCCGTTTGGGGTGAGGTCCAGGTGCCTCCGGGGTGCGGATAATGAGCGGGCCGCCGATGACATCGTCGCAATCCGGGGGGCACTGCGATGGTCGTCCCAAGTCAGCGAAGCGATCCGATGGCGGAGCACGGGCCGACGATCCCGCGCGAGGCGGCGGGCGACGGCTGGGGCCTGGTGGTCTTCGCCGCCGTGATGATGATCCTGCTCGGCGTCTTCCACGCGCTGACCGGGCTGACGGCGATCCTCAAGGACCAGTTCTTCGTCTTCACGACGAGCAACTACCTGATCTCGGTCGACGTCACCGCCTGGGGCTGGATCCACCTGATCGGCGGGGCGATCGTGGCCCTGGCCGGGTTCTCGGTGCTCAGGGGCGCGCTGTGGGCGCGGATGATCGGCATCCTGCTGGCCGCGCTGAGCGCGATCGCGAACTTCCTGTTCATTCCGTACTACCCGTTCTGGTCGCTGCTGATGATCGTCCTGGACGTGTTCGTGATCTGGGCGCTGGCCAGGCACGGACGGCGGGTTGCCGCCTGACGGCGGCCGACCACCGGCTCGGGTGTCGTTGTGACCGGCAGCACCGCGGCCAGGCCCGTGCGCGCGTCCGGGTCGATGATCCTCCCGCTGGCGCTGGCGCAGTTCATCGCCAGCTACGCCGCCACGAACATGAACGTGGCCATCAGCACGATCGCCAAGGACCTCGGAACCACGGTGATCGGCGTCCAGACGACCATCACGCTGTTCACCCTCACCATGGCGTCGCTGATGATCCCCGGCAGCAAGCTGACCGACATCTGGGGGCGCAAGCGGTGCCTGCTGGCCGGCCTCGGCGTCTACGGGATCGGCGCGCTGCTGGCGGCGCTCGCGCAGGGACTGGGCCTGATGATCTTCGGGTACTCGCTGCTCGAGGGCATCGGCTCCGCGCTGATGATCCCGCCGATCTACATCCTGATCACCGTGGCGTTCGCCGACGTCGAGTCGCGGGCCAGGTACTTCGGCATCGTCAGCGGCGCGGGAGGGCTTGGCGCCGCCGCCGGACCGCTGATCGGCGGGCTGATCACCAGCGCGATCAGCTGGCGTGTCTCGTTCTTCGTCCAGGTCCTGGTGGTGGCGTGGATCCTGATGCTCGCCCGCCGGATCGCCGATCCACTCAGGCAAGGGCCCCGGCCACGCTTCGACCTGGTCGGGGCGGTCCTCTCCGCCGCGGGGCTGTTCTTCGTGGTGTTCGGCATCCTCCAGTCGGGCACCTACGGCTGGTTCGTCGCCCGCAAGGACTTCTCCATCGCCGGCACCGTGGTGCTGCCCAAGGGCGGCGTCTCCCCGGTCTGGCTGTTCGTCGCCATCGGCGCCCTGATCCTGGTCTGGTTCCTGCTCCACATCCGGTCGCGGGAACGCGCCGGCAAGGACCCGCTGGTGTCCATCCGGCTGTTCCGCAACCGGATCTCCAACCTCGGGCTGGCGACGCAGACCATCCAATGGCTCACCTTGCAGGGGTCGTTCTTCGTCCTCTCGGTGTTCCTGCAACAGGTCCGCGGCTTCAACGCCATCCAGACCGGCCTGATGCTCACGCCCGCGACCATCGGCATCCTGGCCTCCTCGGCGGCCGCGCAGCGGCTCGCGGAACGGCACTCCCAGCGGACGCTGATCCGGACCGGCTTCGTGACGACCACCGTCGGCATGGCCCTGCTGCTGGCACTGGTACGGGACACCTCAGGCGTCTTCAGCTTCGTGCCCGGCCTGCTGCTGATGGGCCTCGGGGTCGGGACCATGCTGACCGCGTCGGTGAACCTGGTGCAGTCGAGCTTCCCCGAGGCCGACCAGGGCGACATCTCCGGGATATCGCGGGGCGCCTCCAACCTCGGCTCCTCGCTCGGCACGGCGCTCGCCGGCTCCGTGCTGGTCGCGGCGTCCTTCCCCGGCGGGAGGCCGTTCGCGCTCGCGCTCGTCACCCTGGGCGTGATCGCGCTCATCGGCCTGGTCGCCGCGGTGCTCATCCCCCGCGAGCCGGCGCGGGAGGCCGCCCGGACGACCTAGCGGGCGTCCCGGACCGTCCCCGGTCGGAAGTCGTGTAACGCACAAGCCCTCCAGTTCGGCCTTAGGGGTGGACAGAGGCGCGTCCCGCCATCCGTGCGCGGGAGCTCGCGGCCTCTGCCCAGGAGGAGGAGGCATGCGAAATCTCCGACGAGCGCTGCTCGTCCTTGCGGCGGCGATGCTGCTCGCCCTACCGGCCGGCGGGGCCTTGGCGCTCAACCCGGACACCCGGGTGACCGTCGGCAGCCCGCCCTCGCCGTTCTCGCCGAACAAGCAGAACGAGCCGGCGGTGGCGATCGACGCCAACCACCCCGCCGTGCTGGCGGCGGGCGCCAACGACAACATCGACATGGAGGCCTGCAACGCCGGTACCGACAACACCTGCCCGTTCACGGACGGCGTCGGCGTCTCGGGCGTGTCGTTCTCGTTCGACAGCGGCACCACCTGGTTCCAGCCCACCTACACCGGCTTCAGCGCGCGCAACTGCGTGGGCGCGCCGGGTGACAGCGACCCGCCGTGTGCGCCGCGGGTCGGCCCGATCGGCACGCTGCCCGGCTACTTCGAGGCCGGTCTGGTCTCCGACGGCGACCCGGCGGTGGCCTTCGGTCCGGTGCTCCGCAACGGCAGCTTCTCCTGGGCCAACGGCTCGCGGCTGTACTACGCGAACCTGACCTCGAACTTCCCCGGCCGGCAGGGCTTCAAGGGGTTCGAGGCCATCGCCGTGTCGCGCATCGACGGGCCGGCGTCCACCGGGCTGACCCGGGCGGTCGTGTCCAACCAGGCCAACTGGCGGGCGCCGGTGATCGTCAGCAAGCAGAACTCGGCGCTGTTCTCCGACAAGGAGCAGGTCTGGGCGGACAACGCCTCCTCGAGCCCGTTCTTCGGCCACGCCTACATCTGCTACGCCGCGTTCCGGGGCCAGCAGAGCACCTCCCAGCCGCTGATCGTGGCGAACTCGAAGGACGGCGGGGACACCTGGGCCAACCACCAGGTCACCCCTGCCACCAACAACACCAGCAGCCGCAACGGCTTCGGCCGGTCCGGCTGCTCCGTCCGCACCGACAGCCACGGCGTCGCCTACGCGTTCGCGTACCAGTTCGGCGTCGGGCTCCCCGGGCAGGGCCTCCAGCTGATGGCCACCTCCACCGATGGCGGCGACCACTGGACCAAGGCGCGCCCGATCTTCCCGGCGACCGACCTGTGCACCGCCTTCGAGCCGTCGATCGGCCGCTGCGTCGAGGACGGCATCGGCGGGGCGCGCGACGACCTCGGGCCCAGCCCCAGCGTCGACATCGCCAACGGCGCGCCCACCGGGGCTGACGCCACCAACCAGATCGTCGACGCCTGGGCGGACGGCCGCGACGGCCTGAACCACGAGCACGTCATGTTCGCGGCCTCGACCAACGGAGGCGCCACCTGGACGGCCCCGCGGGTGATCGAGACCGCCGGCGACCGCGGTTACTACGCCGCGCCGGCGATCTCGCCGAACGGGCGCGACGTGTGGGTGGTCTACAACGCGTTCACCACGCCGTTCCGCAACAACACCACCTCGCCACGGAACCTGGTCGGCGTGGTCAAGCACGCCGACGTCGCCTCGGGCGGCGCCGTCGGAGCCTTCAGCCAGGTCCACCGGAGCCCCGGCGGCGATCCGAGGGGCTCGAGCCAGAACAACCTGGCCGCCGAGTTCCTGGGCGACTACGTCTACGCCGCGGCGACCCGCACCTACGGCGCGGCGGTCTGGAACGACGTCCGCAACGCCGCCGACTGCCCGGCCATCGACGCCTACCGACAGGCGCTCCATGACCAGGCGGTGGCGGTCGGCGCTCCCGTGGCCGACCCTGAGGAGCCTCGCGGCGAGGAGGACATGGTCCACCACGCGCAGAAGACCCAGGAGCCGGAGCCGGTCGCGCCGCCGGTGCAGCAGGCCTGCCCCGCCACCTTCGGCAACTCCGACATCTTCGGCGGCACTTACGCCGACCCGACCCCCTAGAGTGCCGGTCATGGATACGGCGCCGCATGCAGCATCTGACCATCCCCGCAGCGCCGAGGCTTGCGCGCCGCCCCCGGCGGCCACGCATCACCTAGAAATGGATCCTCGGCCGGTGCTCTAGGCCCTGACCCGCAAGAGAAGCGGCCAGGCTGCCCTCACCCCTGAGGCAGCCTGGCCGCTGTGTTGAACGACCAGGATCCGGTCGGTCAGTGCTTCGGGTTGGGCCGGGTCGACGGCGGCACGCCACCGTTCCCCTGACCTTGGCCCTGGCCTCCGCCGTTGCCCTGGCCGGAGCCCTGGCCGGAGCCCTGGCCCTGGCCGTGCTCGGCGTCGGTGGTGGGCGGCTTGGAAGACTGGCCCTGCTGGCCGTGGCCACCGCTGGAGATGACGTCGGCGCAGTACTCGGCGATCCTGCCGGCGCCGCCGGCCGCCTCGGCGAGCGCCTGGAATGCGGTGGCGTCGAACTTCTTGCCATTCTCGCCGCCCTGACCGGCCGCCCAGGCGCGGCAGAGGCCCGCCTTGGCGGCGCCGGTCGCGTCCGGTCCGGTCGGGTGGTGACCGGACGTGGTGGAGCTCTTGTCGCCCGCCGTCTGGGCGGCGTGGTCGTCGGGGCCCGGGACTCCGGCGCCGCCCAGCATCTGGTGCGCGACGCGCTGGGCTGGGTCCGGGAGGGTGCCGGTCGCGGCGCCGGCGACGCCTGCCAGCGACAGCGCGGCGATCGTCGCCGCGGCCGCGAGCTTGAAGCTGACGAATCTGGTCAGCACTGGTTGCCTCCGAGGGGCTGCTCGATGGGGGATCGAGCGCGCCACCGCGGTGAAGGCGGCCACCGCCTGGCGCTCGCCGGCCAGCTCGTCGGGGCTCGGCGGCGCGGCGGCCGCCGCCAGCACCATCGCCGCACGCCGGTAGTCGGGGGGTGCGTCGGCGGGGTGCAGTTGCCCGGCGAGCAGACGCTCGGCCGTGCCCTCGTCGAGGGCCAGGGGGTCGGGACCGAAGCCCGATGGTGGTCGCAGGTGGCGCATCTCGTCGTCCAGAGCGTCCTCGTCGCTCATTGCGTTACCGCACCTCCCCGGCCCGAGGCGTGGACGCCGCCTTCGAGCCGCTCGGCGAGCCGCCGCAGGCCGCGGTGGGACAGCACCCGGACGGTCCCGGGCCGCTTGGCGACGATCGCGGCGACCTGGGCTACGTCGAGGCCGCCCACGATGCGCAGGGCCACCACCTCGGCCTGGTCGGGCGGCAGGCTGCCGATCAGCGCCAGCGCGGCCCTGGTCGAGATGGCCGTGAGCGCGGCGTCGGCGGCGTCGCCCGCGTCGGAGCGGTCGGGGAAGGCCTCCGGCGGCACCGGGACGACCGGCTGGCGCGCCTCGCGCCGCCGCAGGTCCACCATCCGGTGGCGCGCGACCGTGAACACCCAGGAGCGGAAGCCCGCCTCGCCGCCCTCGAACCGGTCGAGCCCGCGGGCCACCTCCAGCCAGGTCTCGGCGGCGAGGTCCTCGCAGACCGCCGGCGCGATCACCCGCAGGTAGCGCAGCAGGGGCGGCTGGAGGTCCCGGTACAGGACCGCGAATGCCCGCTCGTCGCCATGCTTGGCGGCGGCGAGGATGGCGTCGAAGTCCGCACCGATCATCGTCGGGGCAGGCTCCCGGGTGGTGCCGTGGCTGTCAAATCGCCCCGATCGGTGCGGTCTGGCGGCGATGCCGGATCGCGGTCGGCACAGGTCATTCGCCGGCCCCGTAACGCTTCGGCCGCCGGCTGCGCTCTGGACGGGCGGAGGGTGGCGCCGCTCCGGCCTGCCCGCGTGCTCGTGGAGGGTCAATGGGCGGACGGCTCGGACATGGAAGACTTCGTTGGCTGGCGACCGTGTGCGTGCTGGTCGCCGTGGGGGGACTGGTCTCCTCGGCCAAGTCGGCCCTGTCCGAGCCCACCAAGCGGGTCACCTACAAGGGCTACCGGATCGAGGTGCCGGACTCCTGGCGGGTGGTGGACTTGGCGCGCGATCCCGGCGCCTGCGTCCGCTTCGACGTCCACGCCGTGTACCTGGGGCATCCGGGGACGCAGTCGTCCTGCCCCGCGCGGGTGCTGGGCCGGACCGAGGCGTTGCTGGTGGAGCCGATCGACCGGACCTCCAGGGCCCGCGCCGGCGGTGCGGCCGTATGGGCCCCGAAGGGCAAGGCCGCCGCGGCGGTCCCGACCCGCACCAGCCACGAGGTGACCATCGGCGTGAGCCAGGCCGGCGTGCTGGTGACCGCGTCCTACGGCAGCGACCCGGCGACCCTGGACGGGATCGTTGGCAGCGCAACGCTCACCTCGGATGCCCAGCCCCCGACCGAGCTGACGGCCACGACCACCGCCGCCACCTCGGTGGTCGTGCCGAAGACCTTCAACGGCCTCGGGTTCGACGCCTGCAGCGCGCCGCCCCCGGAGTTGATGCAGGCGTGGCTGACCTCGTCGCCCTACCGCGCCGTGGGCGTCTACATCGGCGGCGTCAGCCGCGCCTGCCCGCAGCCGAACCTGACCGCCGCCTGGGTCGACCAGCAGGTGAGCAGCGGCTGGAACCTGATGCCGCTCTACGTCGGGCCCCAGGCGCCCTGCAACAGGTTCATCAACCGCATCGACCCCGCCAACCCGGCCGCCCAGGCCCGAGCGGCGGCAGAGGACGCGGTGGTCAGCGCCGGCTCCCTCGGCATGGCCGCCGGCAGCGTCCTGTACTACGACATGGAGGGCTACTCCCCCCTGGACACTGACACGACCTGCCGCGCCACGGTGCTGAGCTTCCTCAGCAACTGGTCCACGCGGCTGCACGAGCTGGGCTACAAGTCAGGCGTCTACTCGAGCGCCGGCTCCGGGATCAGCGACCTGGTCAGTGTGTACAACAGCACGACCTTCGTGCGGCCCGACCACGTCTGGTTCGCCCACTGGGGCACCGCCGCCAACGCGTCGGACCCGGCCATCCCCAGCACCTACTGGGCGGACCACCAGCGGATCAAGCAGTACCAGGGCGGTCACGACGAGACCTGGCCCGCGGAAGGCGGGGTCACCCTCAACGTCGACAACGACTACCTCGACGTGGCCACGAGCGAGGCGCCGCCGCCACCGCCGGTCGACGATGGCGACCAGGACGGCCCCGCGGTGGTCACCGTCGGCACAGAGCTGCACGCCTTCGCCCGCGGCACCGACAAGCGGCTCTACGAGGCGGCCTACCGCTCGGGCAAGTGGTCCAGCTGGTCAGCGCTCGGCACGCAGACCTTCGCCGGCAGCCCGTCGGCGATCCGCTACTCGACCGGCATCAACCTGTACGCGCGCGGCACCGACCAGCGCGTCTACGAGCGGTACCTGCGCTCCGGCTCCGCCTGGTCCAACTGGGCGCCCCGCAGCGGCCTGGCGGTGGCGGGCGACCCGGTGGCGGTGACCGACGGCACCAGCATCAGCGTGCTCGCGCGCGGCGCCGACCAGCGGCTGTACGACACCACCTTCCGCCCGGCCACGCGCTGGTCGGCCTGGACGGCGCACCCCGGCATCGCGGCCGCCGGGAACCCCGGGGTGATGAACCTGGGCAGCGAGTTCCACGTGTTCGTGCGGGGCACCGACAGCGCGCTGTACGAGACCTACTACCGGCCAGGCTTCGGCTGGTCGAGCTGGACGCCCCACGCGGGCCGGACGGTGGTCGGCGACCCCACGGCGGTCAGGTACGGCAGCGGCGGCATCAACCTGTTCGTGCGCGGCACCGACCAACGGCTCTACGAGACCTATTTCCGGCCGGCGACCGGCTGGTCGAGCTGGGGGAGGCACGGCGGCGCGGCGCTCGACGGGGATCCGCTGGCGCTGGTCTACGGGACGGAGCTCCACGTGTTCGCGCGCACCACCGACGACGTGCTGGTCGAGAGCTTCTACCGTTCGGGCGCCCGCTGGACCGCGTGGGCGCCGCACGGCGGCGTGACCGCGGTCGGCACCCCGGCGGCCGTGCTCTATGGCAGCGGCGGCATCAACCTGTACATGCGCGGCAGCGGCAACCGCCTCTACGA
Organism: Actinomycetes bacterium; assembly: GCA_036392615.1. GTDB lineage: Bacteria > Actinomycetota > CALGFH01 > CALGFH01 > CALGFH01 > DASVXQ01. Next base: position 41,501 of record DASVXQ010000087.1, read on the forward strand.
GACCTACTTCCGGCCGACCACCGGCTGGTCGGCCTGGCACGTCAAGGGCGGCACCGCGGTCGCCATCGCCTGACCGGCCTCAGGCGCGCCGGGGGTCGGCGGGGTCCTTGCCTTGGGGCGCGACCCGCTCGGCGGCGGTCCGGGCGTGGTCGGCCTCGGCCCGGTAATAGGCCAGCCCCCACTCCGCGACCAGCGCCGGGAAGCGGAACTGCGGGTCGTCGCCGAGGTCCTCGCGGATCGCGCGCAGCTCGGTGAGGGTCTTCTCGAGCGCCCGGGTGTACTCGCTGAGGATCTCCTGGAGCCGCTCGGGGCGGCCCAGGTGCCCGAAGAACAGCCGCAGGGCCACCGAGTGCTTCAGCACGGTCGGCTCCAGCGGGACCTGGTCGAACCATCGGCGCGCCTCGGCCAGTCCCGCCTCGGTGATGCGGTAGAGGCGCTTGTCCGGGCGGTGCTCCTGCACGACCTTGCGGGAGGTCACCAGGCCGCGTTCCTCGAGCCGGCGCAGCTCCGCGTAGATCTGGCTGTGCGCCGGGCTCCAGTAGAAGAAGCGCAGGTTCTGCGCCCACTGCCAGAGGTCGTAGCCCGACAGCTCCCGGCCGAGCGACAGCAGCCCCAGCACGGCATGGGCGGTGTTGGGCAGCCCCTCCGGTCGTCCGCGCACGCGCCGCTCCTCGACCCGACTATGACTAATTGACATATGACTGACAGCGATGTTACAACAACCAAGCCATATGACGGATAGTCATATCGAGGAGGGGCGGATGATCAGCCACGTCAGCGTCGTCACCGTGTACGTCAACGATCAGGAGCGCGCCCGCGCCTTCTACACCGACAAGCTCGGCTTCGAGGTTCGCCGCGACGACCCGATGTCGGAGAGCGCCCGCTGGCTCGAGGTGGCCCCCAAGGGTCTCCACTCGCCCCGCGTCGTGCTCTACAAGGCGGAGGGCCAGTGGGAGGGCCGCGCCGGCGGCTTCCAGTCGTTCGTCTTCGCCACCCCGGACGTCAACGCCACCTACCAGGAGCTGAGCGGCCGCGGGGTCGAGTTCACCGCGCCGCCCAAGCAGGAGCCCTGGGGCATGTGGGCGCAGTTCAAGGACCAGGACGGCAACGAGTTCGGCCTCTTCGAGGAGCCGGCTCCGTAGCCGAGGCTTCAGCCGGCCTGCCCGGCGCCCTCGGGCTCCCGCCGGGAGCCGCCGGTCAGGCCGCGCGCGGTGGAGCCGACCGCCAGCGCGGTGGCTGCCGCCATCAGGACCACGATCGCCTCCCAGGAGGCGGCGGTGCTGGTGGCGCGCAGCCCCTCGTTGGCATGGAACAGGGCCGGCTTGGCGGAGCGCAGCACGACGCCCCACACGACCGTGGCGGTCAGCATGACCAGCATCGCCGCCGCGGCGACCGCCACCGCCAGGTTGGCGAACCTGAGCACCGGCACGGCCAGCTCGGTGCGCCGCACGGCGACCATCGCCGCGCCGCAGCCCAGCGCGGCCGGCAGGATGAAGTTGGCCGACCAGAGCAGGAAGCCGCCGGTGCCGGTCATCGGCGCGGGCGCCGGTGACGAGCCGGCGCGGAGCGCCAGCGCCACCCCGCCGCCGCCGAGCCACAGCAGCGCCAGCGTCACCAGCGCCAGGGGCCAGCGGAGCTCGCGTCGCCCGGCGAGCGCCTGGCGGACCACGGCCAGCGCGATCGGCGCGCCGGCGACCGCCACCGCGGCCAGCGCCACCAGCGCCGCGACCACCACCGCGCGGAAGGCCACGCCGAGGGCGGCGTGCTGGCGCGCCGCGTCGGTGAAGTCCTCGTACTCGGTGAGCTTCTGGTAGCCGATGCCGGCGACCACGAAGATCGCGTAGCCGCCCAGCACGCCGAGCACCGACCGTCGCAGGCGTTCCCGCATCCTGATCACACCCTCCTCGAGCACCTCGGGATGGAGCCGGGCGTCGAGCGCGCCACGCGCCAGGTCGAGCGCCCGCAGCGGGCCGAGCCCGCCCTCCTCGGTCCAGGCCAGCAGGTCGCCGCCGTACCGGTCCCGCCAGGCCCGCGGGTACAGCCACAGGAGCGCGGCGGCCAGACGGGGCGGTCGCGTGGCGCCGCTCATGCCGTCTCCAGACGGCGCAGCCCGGTGGCGGCCAGCCGCTCGAGCCGGCGCAGCTCGCCGCCGAGCAACTCGGCGCCGGCGCTGGTCAGTCGGTAGGGGCGGCGGCGGGCCTCGGACGGCAGCGCCTCGATCAGGCCGAGCGACTCGAGCCGCGCCAGGGCGCTGTAGAGCGTGCCTGGTCCCAGCGAGGGGCCGCCCAGCTCGCCGACGTCCTTGGTGATGGCGTAGCCGTGCTTGGGGCCGCCGGCCAGGCTGGAGAGGATGAACAGCGAGGGCTCCGCGAACCGGCGGAGCCCGGACAGGTCGGTTACCGGCATCCGCCTGCTCCGATGGTGAGTGCATCGATCATCGGTATATCGTCCAGCGGAGTATCGAGGCGGGAGGTCCCGGCGTCAACCGTGGCGGCCGGCCGTGACCGAACCTTGATCCGCCGGGGCGACGCGGACTTCAGCGGGCGCCGGGGCGGATGCGCGCCAGGCGGCGGAGTCCGGGCAGCCGCTCGCGGCCGGCGACGCGCAGGCGGGTGTCGTGCAGGACCCGGCTCGGGTCGGGATCGATCGGCGCCAGATCGGCGGCCTCGCCGCGCCGTCGCAGCACGATGCCGGCGATCTCGTCGGCTAGGGCGGGGTTGCGGGCCAGCACCGGCCCGTGCAGGTAGGTGGCCAGCAGGTTCCCGCGGCGCGCCCCCTCGGTGTGGTCCTCGCCGTTGTTGCCGTGGCCGTGCAGCACGGTGGCCAGCGGCTCGGCGCTGGGGCCGAGCGTGGTGCGGCCGCCGTGGTTCTCGAACCCGGTCAGCAGCGTCCCGTCGGGCATCCGGGCGATCACCTCGCCGACGCAGCGGGGGCCGGAGGCGACCGTCTCCAGGTCGAGCAGGCACAGCCCGGGCATGCGCCGCCCGGCGCCGTCGAGGTAGCTGTCGCCGAGCAGTTGCAGGCTGCCGCAGACGGCCAGCGCGGGCGCGCCGCCGGCGAGCGCGGCGCGGAGGCCGTGACCGGGCCGCCCGCGCAGCAGCCCGACCGCGACCGACTGGTTGAGGTCCTCGCCGCCGCCGAGCAGGTAGGCGTCCAGCCCGGCCGGGATGGCGCCGGGCGCCGGGACCTCCAGCACCCGCGCGACGTGGCCACGCCGCCGCAGCCGCCAGGCCAGCACCTCGGCGTTGCCGCGGTCGCCGTAGGTACCCAGCAGCTGCGGGTAGACCAGCCCGATGCGGATCGGCTCAGCCATCGTCCACCAACCGCCTTGCCTGCTGGAACGAGGTGTAGTCGGCCAGCAGGTCGACCGCCCCGTCTTCGCCGGCGGCCAGCAGCAGGGCCTGTTCCAGCCTGGGCTCGACCTCGGGCTCGAGGCCGGCGACCACCAGCCGGACGGCGACGTCCTCGGCGCGCCGCCCGGAGGCGACCACCCGGCGGCCGCGCAGCCTGCCCATGTCCGCGTCCCAGATCCACGAGGGGTCGCGCCCGTCGGGAATGCCGGAGTTGACCGAGACCACCGCCGGCCGCCCGCCGCCGTCCAGCGTCTGGAGCGCGTCGTCCCAGCCGGCGGGGTTCTTGGCCAGCAGCAGCCGGACCTTGCGGCGCCGCCAGCGCACCTGGGCCCAGCGGGACTCCACCACCTGGACCTTGGAGATGGCGCGGATCGCCAGGTCGCTGGGGACGCCGAGCCGGACAGCGGCCGCCCACGCGGCGGCCAGATCGGCGGCATAGCCCGGGCTCCGCACCGGCACGGCCGCCTCGGCGTGTGCGCCGAGGCCGTGCAGTCGCACGCTCCCGCCGATCCGCTCCACCCGCACCTGCCGGGGAGGCGGCCGCCAGCGGCAGGCCGGGCAGCCGGGCGGCTCCGTCTCCTGGTCGAGCACCTGCCCGCACACCGGGCAGCCGATGCCGTCCCGGCTGGGCCGCGCGCCGGCCAGGCCGACGGTGACCGCCTCCGGGGCGGCCTGCGCCACCTGGCAGACCAGCGGGTCGTGGTCGATCGCCACCACCGTCGCGCCCGGCCGGAGGCGGTTGGCGGCCGCCCGCCAGCGCTCGGCGACCCGGTGGACCTCGTGGTAGCGGTCGAGCTGGTCGCGGCTCAGGTTCAGCAGCACCAGCATGTCCGGGTCGAGCTCGTCCAGCACCACCGGCAGGGTGGCCTCGTCGACCTCGAGCACGGCGCAGTCCGCCCCGTCCCGCTGGCACAGCGCCGCGGTGATCAGTCCCCGCCGCAGGTTGGAGCCGCTGGCATTGGTCAGCACCCGGTGCCCGCCGGCGCGCAGCGCCGCGGCCAGCAGCGCGGTCGTGGTGGTCTTGCCGTTGGTCGCCGAGACCAGCACGACCGGGCGCAGCCCGGCGGTCGCGCGCCCCAGCACCCCGGGCGCCACCGCCTCGGCGAGCCGGCCGGGGAGCGTGCTGCCGGCACCGGACCCGGTCACGCGGATCGCCCACCGGCTCGTGCGCGCCAGCAGGGCCGCCAACCGGTCCCGCGGTGGTCTCCGCAAGTCCGCCTCCTCTCGCCTGCGAACCTGGGTCGGCTGCACTGCGGCATGGTGGCGGACGGCCGCTGAACCCGCGCTGAGCGCGGTGCCGGCGTTCAGCCGGCGTTCAGCGGCACCTGCGAACCACGGCGGCCGGGCGAGCTACACCGGGACGTTCAGGCTGGCGGTGAACCCGTCGGTGACGCTGCCCGTGACCGTGGCCAGTTGCAGCGAGTAGCCGTCGCTGAAGACATTGTCGCTGCTCAGCGAGGTCCGCGCCAGGTTGGCCATGCTGTCGCCGTAGCCGCCGGTGGTGTAGACCAGCTTGCAGGGCGCCTCCGGCAGCGCGAGCTGGGAGGTGCGCAGCTTGCCGCTGGCGGTGGTGGCCGCCTCCAGGCTGGGGTAGACCTCGAAGTGGACGTGCGGCCAGCGTCCCGCGTACGCGCCCGGGTAGACGCTGGTGAAGGTCACCGAGCCGTCGCCGTCGGTCGCCTGGACGCCGCCCAGGTAGTTCTCCTCGGCGGCGCCGTCGGAGTACAGCGAGTACCTGCCGTCCGCGTCGCAGTGCCACAGGTACACGGCGGCCCCCCGCAGCGGGCCGGAGCCGTTGGCGGTGTCGAGGACCCTGAGCCGGATGGTCAGCGGCTTGCCCTGGGCGACCCCGGAGGCCGAGCCGAAGCTCCTGGTGATGTCGCTACGCACGATGCCGCTCTCGGTCAGGACGTTGACGCCGTTGGAGCCGTCGCCGGGAAACGGCCCGGCGGTCTCCTCGGGGATCTCGGCACCCGCCGGCGCCGTGCCCGCCGTGGAGGTCGCGGAGGGCGAGCCGGTGTCGCCGTCGTTGCCACCACCGATGCCGCAGCCAGCCAGTGCGGCCGCGAGCCCAGCCCCGCCAAACAGCATCAGGGCGCGGCGGCTCAGCAGGGCCGGCAGGTCGTGGGACAACCCGCGGTCGTGCTCGTCTGGGATCGGCTCGGTCATCGTGCTGCTCCCTCCGGTCGTCAGATGGTCACGAGGATGGAAGCAGCCGCAGTCTGCGACCGGCCAAGAGCCGTGCGAGAACCCGGTAAGAACCGCGACGCCCCGCGCGCTGGTTAAGACGGGGCCGTGCCCGGGCAGTAGAGGGTGACGGGTCCGGCGGGAAATGCCTGGCCCGGCAGGTTTTCACCCTCACAGGAATGGGAGCGGCAATGGGCACCGGCTTGTTGATTGCCATCATCGTCGTGGTGGTCATCCTGGTGGTCGCCGCGTTCGTGCTGGGACAGCAGCGGCGCACGCAGCGACTGCGTGACCGCTTCGGCCCCGAATACCAGCGTACCGTCGCCAGGACCGGCGACCGGCGCGCCGGCGAAGCGGAGCTGGCCGAACGCGAGCAGCGGCGCGACAGATTCAAGGTCGTCGAGCTCGAGCCTTCGGCGCGTCAGCGGTACGCCGAGGCCTGGCGGGCGACGCAGGGCAGATTCGTGGACGACCCCGTCGCCGCGACCCGCGAGGCCGACGAGCTGGTCACCAAGGTTATGCGCGATCGCGGATATCCGGTCGACGACTTCGAGCAGCGGGCGGACGACATCTCCGTCGACCATCCGCGCGTCGCCGAGAATTACCGTGCCGCCCACGCGGTGTCGCGCGCCAATGAACGCGGCCTGGCGAGCACCGACGATTTGCGCCAGGCGTTCGTGCATTACCGGTCGCTGTTCGAGGAGCTGCTGGATTCCGGCCAGAGCAGTCACAAGGAGGAAGTCCAATGACGGACGAGCGCCGTGACGAACTCAGCACCGCCGACCTCGCCGGCCAGCGTCCGACAACCCCCGAGCGAACCGACGACCGCGTGGAGGACGCCGACCTCGACTCCCGGCGCGAGACCCTGACCGATGACCGAGCGGTGGACACCGACGCCGACGGTCGCGCCGACACCATGGCGGAGGGGCCGGTCGACACCGGGCGGGCCGACACCGCGGCCGAGGGGCCGACCGACACCACGGCCGACGGACGTGGCGACACTGTCGCCGAGATGCGGCCGGAGGAGCGCGTGGACGACGCAGGTGGCCTGGCGGCCGGCGCCGACCGGTCACTCGCCGACGACGGCGTGGCGGACGGCACCGGGGCGGCCGCGCCCGCCGGGTCCACCACCGGGCCGCTGCTGGCGTCGGCCGACGCGGAGGGCTTCCGCGCACGCTGGACCGACGTCCAAACCGGCTTCGTCGACTCGCCGCGCCAGGCGGTCGAGCGGGCCGACGCGCTCGTCGCCGAGGTCATGCAGCACCTGGCCAAGACGTTCGCCGACGAGCGCAACGGGCTGGAGCGCCAGTGGGACCGGGGCGGCGAAGTCTCCACCGACGACCTCCGGAGCGCCTTCCAGCGCTATCGCTCCTTCTTCGAACGGCTGCTTTCCACCTGACTGATCTGACAGTCAACTCCGCCGAGGGCGACCGGTCGCCCTCGGTGGTGGTCTGTCAGGCGATCGTCGCGCGGAGGATCGCGCCCGGCTCGGGCCCGGCCCGGCCAAGCACCTCGCCGTGGGGCGTCCAGATGCTCGAACGGCCGGCGGCCCGGTCGTAGCCGCCGCCGGCCGCGCCGGCGAAGCTGGCGATCGCGACCCAGACCCGCTCGCCGGAGGCGACGCGGTGCGCCCGCTCGTCCTGGACGGCCGCGTCGTCCGCGGACTCGAGCACGCCGGCCACGTAGACGTCGATGCCCAGCGCGGCGGTGTCGGCCGCGTGCTGCGGGACGCCGGTGTCCTTGCAGATGGCGAGGCCGAGCCGCCAGCCGTCGACCTCGAGCACCGCCGGCTTGCTCCCAGGGGCGAACCGCTCGGACTCGGCCGTGCCGAGCCACATCTTGCGGTAGGCCACCGTCGCCCCGCCGCCGTCGACCGCCAGCATCCCGATGTGCGCCGCGCCCTCCTGTCCCGGCACCGGCGCGCCCACCAGCGCCATCGATCGCATCGCGGCGCAGGCCTCGACGATCGGCGCCAGCCGTGGGTCGTCGGCCGTGATCGCCGGGGCGTCGAGCTCGTAGCCGGTGAGGGAGAGCTCGGGGAAGACCACCACGCGGGTGCCGGCGTCGCGAACCGTGGCGGCATGCGTGCCGGCGTTCGAGTCCACGTCGTACGAGACGCACGGCGGCTGGGCGACCGCGATCGTCAGCGGCGCCCGCACGCGAAACCCTCTCCGTGCATGGCAGGCACCAGCCTACAGCGGGCAGCCGGTCTGCTCGTGGAGCCGGCGGTTGGCGCCTTGGGCGAGCCGCACCAGCAGCGGGTCGGGGTTCTGCGCGCCGCCGGCGGCGTGGATCTGCAGGACCCGCTGGTTGCAGGCGAACATCACCAGCTGGCCGCTGCCTCCACCGGCGTCGAGGCGGTACAGCTCGCCGCCGGTGACCTCCGGGATGCGGTCGGGCCGGACGCCGCGGCCGGCCAGCGCATCCCGGAGCTGCCCGCGCGTCGCCAGGGCGTCGGCCCGGGACGGGAGCTGGAACAGCGCGGCAACCACCGGACCGGCCGGCTCCGCCCAGGTCCGCGTGCAGCCGCCGCCGAAGCGGTGGTCCTCCAGTGCGAGGGGGAGTGCGGCCGGCTCGGGCAGCCACTCGCCGGCCGCTGCCGCCGCGGCGGTGAACGACTGGTCGGCCGGGCGCGAGCTGAGGGCGCCGGGCGAGTCAAGGTCGCCCAGCAGGTCGCAGAGCGGCGGAGTCCCGGCCGGCGGAGCGACCTGCCCCTGCCCGCCGGCGACCGAGGCGGTGCGCGGAGGGGGCGTTGCGCCCTGGGATCCAGGGAGCCCGTCGAGCTTCGCGACCAGCCCGACCGCCACCATCCCGGCGACCAGCCCCGCCAGCGCGAGCGCCCACCCGGCCCGCCGCCGCCGCGGCAGCGGGGCCGCCCGGATAGCGGGGGGTCGCTGGATCGCCGGCGACAGCCCGGACCAGGGCGCCGCGGTTCGCTGCACCGGCGAGGCCGCATTCCACGGGGCAACCTGGCCCTGCGGGCCGGGCAGCGGGTTCACGGAGGCGACCTCGACTCGTGGGGCGGCGGGCGGCGGCGACCAGCTGCGCTCCAGGAGCCTGGTGGCGTCGGTCTGTGGGTCGGGCGTGGCGTGGTCGCCGAGCAGGTCCAGCAGCACGGCTCTGGCGGTCGGCCGCTGCCCGGGCACCTTGGCCATGCATGCCTCGACCAGCTCGCGCAGGTGGCCGTCGAGGCCCTCGAGGTCCGGCGGCTCGTGGCAGATCCGGTAGGCGAGCTCGACGACCGCGCCCTGCCCGAACGGCCGCCGCCCGGTGCCGGCGTAGGCGACCAGGGAGCCCCACGTGAAGACGTCCACCGCGGCGGTCGCGGGGCCCTCGGCGAACTGCTCCGGCGCCATCCAGGCGGGCGTGCCCATCAGCCTGCCGGTGGCGGCGGTGGTCGCGTCGAGCGCCCGGGCGATGCCGAAGTCGATCACCTTGGGGCCGAAGTAGGACAGCAGCACGTTGCTCGGTTTGAGGTCGCGGTGCACCACCCCGGCGCCGTGGATCGCCGTCAGCGCGGCCGCCATGCCGACCGCCAGCCCCTCCAGGTCGGTCGCCGAGAGGTTCCCGCTGTTCGCGACCGCCCGGTCGAGGCGGACGCCGTCGACGTACTCGGTCACCAGGTAGGGGAGCGGGCCGCTCACCTCGGCGTCGAGCACCCTGGCGGTGCAGAAGCCCACCACGCGGCGCGCGGCGGCGACCTCGTGGCGGAACATCCGCAGGAACGCCGGGTCGCGGGCGAGCTCGGGGCGGAGCACCTTGACCGCCACGGGCGGCCCGTCGCCGCACCGTCCGAGGAACACGGTGCCCATCCCGCCGGCGCCGAGGCGTCCCAGGATCTCGTACGGCCCGACGCGCTCCGGAAGCGCCGGGCCCCGCGGGCCTTCTGGAGATGACGCCGCTGTCGGGGGTCGCGCCGGCGGACCGGAATCGTCGGTGCCGGTGCGCTCGGCCAACCCAGGCTCCCTCGTCTGTCGTCTTCGCAGGTCGGCGGCCACCCGCCGGGCTGCGGAGCCTACACCCGGGGACGGGGACAGTGAACGTCCCGTGGCGTCGTCGGCGCTCGGCGGGTCAGAGGGGGTCGGTCTCCACCAGACCCGTCGCCGCTGAGGCTGGCCCTACCGGCCTCGGGACCGCCGAGCGGCAGGCCCGGCCTACTTGCCGAGCCGGTCGGCGAACTCCCTCGCGCAGGCCTCGCGGGCGGCCGAGCCGGAGGCGTTGTCCAGGCACGACCCCAGCCGGTTGAAATCGGTGACGTGGGAGGTCAGGAACGTCCCCACGCTGATGGAGATGGCCACGCCCAGCGCCAGCCCGAGCAGCGCCGTGATCAGGCCGGCGACCGCCTGGCCGCGGTTGTCGGCCATGCCCTGGTTGACCCGCAGGATGCCGGCGATGCCAAGGCCGGTGCCGATCAGGCCGAGCAGCGCGGCCAGCGGCGCGAAGATCACCAGGATGGCCAGCACCAGACTGACCACGCCGACGACCAGCGCCGCCGTGCCGATCCCGTTGCGGCGCCCCGCCGTGCCCGGCGCCGAGACCGGTGCGCCGCCTCCTCCAGTGGCCGGGATGTCACTCATGGTGTGCTCCCCTTGAGTCGGCTTGGCCAGGCCGAGCGTCTGGCCAGGGACATCGGCAATTGCCCAACCGCACCGATCCGCACCGGCGAGATCACCGCCCCTCGGTGCCGCGACGCCATGGAGTGCCGGATGCGCCCTGAGCGGGACGAGACGAAGAGCTTGGTGAGGATCTGCGGAGATGGTAGTCGACCGTCCGTTGTCGCAGGAAGAGCCCGAAGACCGGCTCGACGGTGTCCTTGCGCATGGCGTAACGGGCCTTGCCGTCCTCACTCCTGAGCTCGGCGGTCATCGCGGCGCGAAGGCCGTCGCTTCTGGATGCCGAGGGCCTGCCGTCCTTGCGTGGCTTGCCCTGGCGGCCGTGCCTGGCCGGCGGGATCAGCAGCTCCGGCGCATTGGGGATCGTGGTGAGGTTGGCGATCGACCAGTAGCCTGAGTCGGCCAGCAGCGCGGCGGGTCGCTCGGCGATGCCGGCGGCGGTCAGCGTGGCCGCGGTGGCTTGCAGCATGGGCTTGAGCTGTTGCAGGTCGTTGACGTCACCATTAGCACCAAATGTACCGACTCTTCGCAGGCTGTTGAGCTCACTGGCGATAAAGTGTGGCCAGATTGACCCGCTCGATCTGGCGCGCCTGGACCCACAGTGCCGCCAGCGCGCCCGGCGTCAAGCTGATCGGCAGCCAGAACCAGAGCCGCTGGTCGTCGTCCAAGCCGCCGATCAGCCGGCCGATCACCCACAACAGCGGCCAGTTGACCAGCAACGACGCCAGCACGACCAGCACCCAGCGCCGGAGCGACGCCCGCAGCGTCGCTTGTGCGCGGCCAACGGCGATAGCCGCGATCCCTGGGTCGGGATGGCCCAGTCCCCGCCACGCAAGCCGGATGACCGCTTGGCGGGTGCGCCAGTCCAGCCGTCTCCAAGCCTGGACCGCCTGCTTCCCACAGGGGATGTCGATATTCGCCAGTCCGATCACCCTCCGCAATGGCGACCGCAAGCCCTGCCCAGACAACATTGGGCCACTGCAGGCGCCGCCGCGGCACCCTCTGCGGCATCTGCTCACTCCGCGGGACAAGCTGCAGCCGCACCGAGTCCTCGTAAGAGCCCAGGACGGCCTCGCGGAGCGCAGCCATGTCCTTTGCCGGCAGCTCGTCCCGGTCCACGACACCTCCCCGACCGCTGGTGGCCGCATGCTCGCACACCGCGGCCACCGCCGGCTGACCGCCTCGCCGTCCGCGCCGACGCCGCCCTCGTCACCGGCCATGGCCAGGCGGGCCGGTCCGGTCGAGCCAGAACGGACTGGTGTAGGCGATGCCGCGCCCGAGCTGGGCCCACTGACCGGTCGCCCGCGGATCTGGCGGCTCGCCCGGGTCGCTGACCCGCAACACCACCCAGTCGCCATCGGCCGGATCGAGGTCCACCTCGAAGGCGATCACCGGCTCATCCGGGCGCGGCAGCGGCGCCTTGGCCGTGGCCGCCAACCTGGGCATGGGCCGCCCGGGCCGCAGCACCTGGACGCTCAGCGGCCGGCCCCACCACGCCTCACCGCGGTCGAGGTCGATCTGGACGAGCGCGCGCCCACCGGCGTGGGCGAGCGCCGTGCCCATGCGCGCCGGACTCGAGGACCCGCCGGGCGTCGAGGTCAGCGTCGCGTCCACTCGCAGGCCCTTGATCCGGCTGGCGAAGAAGCGCCGGGCCGCGAGCGCCTCGAGCACCCCCTGTCGGGTGCACTCGTCCACGTAGAGGCCGGCCCGGCCCTTGCCCTCCGGCGTGCCCCAGTCGGCGCCGTGCTCGTCGGTCACGCCGAGCAGCCCGACCCGCCAGCCGGCGTCGAGGCACTGCACCAATGGGGACAGCCGACCCCGGTCGGTGTCCTTGAACAGGTAGTCCTCGGTCTTGTTGAAGATCTCCAGGCCGACCACGCGTTCGCCCATCGCCGGCCGGTAACGGAAGCCGCCGAAGCGCAGCCGCCCAGTGCCCGGGTGGTTGAAGCTGACCAGGCCGTCGCTCCCGCGCGACTCCAGCCAGCGCCAGAAGCGGCCCATCGTCGGCACGGTGCGCAGCGGGTCGGTGAAGCGCTCGCTGCCCCAGACGTTCATGTGCCCGAAGGCGGCGTGTGACCACTCGAAGCCCCGCATGGCGACGAACTCCCCGTCGCGGTTGGCCTCGTCGGCCAGCGAGGCGGCCCGCCGCCAGGCCCGCCAGTCGATTCCGGTCCACCCCGGCGCGTCCCGCAGGCCGAGGAACAGCGAGGCCCAGCGGCTGTGGTCGGTCAGCGCCGCGACGTCCAGCCCGGCGGCCCGCATGGATTCGAACGCGCACGCCGGGTCGCCGCGGCCGTCCGACAGCCAGGTGTGGTTGTGCAGGTCGGCGTGCACCAGCGGGCGGCCGGGGAACAGCCGCGACTGTCGGCTGGTGCCCCAGGCGTCCGGTTCTTCGAGGCGCGATGACCGAGCCATAGCGGCACGATAGCTCGCGCGACACCACCGCATCCGCAACGAGCCGAGGAGACTGGTCGACAGGTCGATTTGGCGCCGAAGCTACCCAGGTGCCAGGAAGGTGGCGAACAGCCGGGCGTAGGCGCGGCCCGCGGTGATCAGGTCGGCCACCGCCACGCGCTCGGCGGTGGAATGCGCCAGCGACAGGTCGCCGGGGCCGAGCACGATCGCCGGCACGCCCGCCTCGTCCAGGATGCGAGCGTCGGTCGCGCCGGCCATGCCGATCGGCTCAGTGCTGCGCCCGAGGCCGCGCAGGGCCGCGCCGGCGGCGCGCACGATCGGCGCCTCCTGGTCGACGGCGCAGGCGACCTCGAAGGCCGTCAGGCTCACCTCCCCACGGAACTCAGGGTCGGTCGCCGCGAGCCGGTCGACGATCCGCTGGAGCTCCACGGTGACCTGCTCGGGCGTCTCGCCGGGGAGCGTCCGCCGGTCGACCTCGATCTCGCACCAGGCCGGGACCATGTTGATCTTGTCGCCGCCCCGAATCACGCCGACGTTCACGCTCGGCCCGCCGAGCAGCGGGTGGGAGCGGTCCCAGGTCTGGTCGAGCAGGCTCGGCACCAGCTTGGCCATCGCCCGGATGGCGCTGATCCCGTCCGCCGGCCTCGACCCGTGCGCCGCCTTGCCAAGCGTGCGCAGGACGAACCAGGCGGCGCCACGCTCCGCGGTCGCCAGCCGCATGCCGGTCGGCTCCGCCACCACCGCGGCGTCCGCGCCGGCCAGCCCAGCGGCCACCAGCGCCCTGGTGCCGTGCGGCCCGAGCGTCTCCTCGTCGGCCGCGAGCTGGAAGGCGATCCGGCCGCACCATGGCACGCCACTGGTCACCAGCGCCCGGGCGGCCTCCAGCGCAGCGGAGATCGCGCCCTTCATGTCGCAGGAGCCGCGGCCGTGCAGCACGCCGTCGGCCACCACCGCCTCGTAGGGCGGGTGCTCCCAGGCGTCGAGCGGGCCGGCAGGGACCACGTCGAGATGGCCGTTGAGCGCCAGTGTCGGGCCGCGCCGTCCCGAGTCGAGCGTGCCGACCAGGCTCACGCGCCCCGGCGCCGGCTCGATCTCGGTCACCTGGCAGCCGATCGCCTCGAGATGCGGGCTGACCGCGGCCGCGATCGCCCGCTCATCGCCCGGCGGGTTCTCGCTCGGCACCCGCACAAGTTCCCTGGCACGCTCCAGCAGCGCGTCGCCATCCAGCGAGGCGTCCAGTGCGTGGTCGAGATCGTCCAGTGAGCGCGGAAGCTCCACGTGCGCCTCCAGAGGGGTGGGGGACCGCCGCCCAGTCTATTGGTGGCGCGGTGGCACCATGGACCCGAAGGGCCCCGCGCGTCGAGGAGGGACGAGTGACCGAGACCGAGGTTCGGGAGCTGCTGGCGTCGTCCAAGGTGATCGCTGTCGTCGGGCTGTCGGCCAACGCCGACCGTCCCTCCAATCAGGTCGCCTGGTACCTCCACCACCAGGGCTACGAGCTCTACGGCGTCAACCCCGAGTGCGACCAGAGCGACGTCTTCGGCGTCCCGGTCGTCGCCAGCCTGGACCAGGTTCCCAAGCCGATCGACATCGTCGACGTCTTCCGCCGCGCCGAGTACACCCCCGAGGTCGCTGAGGCCGCCGTCGCCGTTGGCGCGCGCTCCCTCTGGCTCCAGCTCGGCATCCGTAGCCCCCGCGCCCGCGCCATCGCCGAGGCCGCGGGTCTTCCCTACGTCGAAGACGCCTGCATCAAGATCGAGCACGCCCGCCTCCTCTCCCGCAACCCCGCAACGAGGCACTAGCGGAAGTTCGAGGATCGCGCCTCCCCGACCCGCGACGCGGTGCCAGCGGCCTTCAGGCGAGGCCACGGATGGCGGTAGCGGGGGGCCGGCGCCCGGCGATCGCCTCGGCCATGCGGAGGGCGCGGACGGTGGGACCGACCTCGTGGACCCGGACGATGCTGGCGCCGTTGAGCACGCTGATGACCGCGGCGGCCAGACTCCCCTCGAGTCGCAGCTCCAGCGGCGCATCCAGGGTCTCGCCGATGAAGTCCTTGTTCGACAGCCCGACCATCACCGGGTAGCCGAGGACGGTCAGCTCCTCCAGCCGCCGCGTCAACTCGAGCGAGTGATAGGTGTTCTTGTGGAAGTCGTGGCCCGGGTCCACCACGATCCGCTCGGCCGGCAGCCCGGCGCCACGCGCCGCCGCGGCACGCTCGGCCAGGAAGGCACGCACGTCGGCGACCACGTCCACATAGGCGCTGCGGTGCGGCCTCGTCCGCGGCGGCCCGCCAGTGTGCATCACCACCAAGGCGCCGCCACGCTCCGCGGTCACGGCCGCCAGCTCGGGATCGTGCAGGCCGGACGGGTCGTTGATCACGTCGGCACCAGCCTCCAGCACCTGAGCGGCGACGCCGGCGCGGAAGGTGTCGACCGACAGCACCGCGTCGGTCCGCCCGCGCAGCGCCTCGACCAGCGGCAGCACGCGGTCGAGCTCCTCGGCCTCGGTGACCTCCGGCCCCGGGCCGGCCTTCACGCCGCCCATGTCGAGCCAGTCCGCTCCCTCGGCCAGCGCCCGCTCGGCGGCCGAGATGGCGGCGTCCAGTCCGAAATTGGCACCGCGGTCGTAGAACGAGTCGGGCGTGCGGTTGATGATCGCCATCACCGCGGCAGACCGCGAGAAGTCGAAGGTCCGGCGTCCGAAGGTGCGTCGCATGGCACCATGATGCGGCACACCGGGCGGCGAGCGAGGGGACGCGGATGCGGGCGCGGATCGAGGAGCGGGTGGCCGTGGCGGTCCCGGTCGAGGCCGCGTGGGCCGGCCTCACCGACTGGGAGGACCAGACCGGCTGGATGCTGTTCACCAAAGTGACCGTCGAGCCCGGCGGCCATCGGGTCGGCGAGCGGCTCGACGCCTTCACGGGGATCGCCGGCCTCGGCTTCCACGACCCGATGGAGGTGACCACCTGGGACCCGCCGCACCGGGTCGAGGTGGTCCACCTCGGCAAGGTCGTCCGCGGAGGCGGCATCTTCGAAGTCCAGCCGGCGCCCGGCGGGGCATGGCTGGTGTGGGTCGAGGACCTGGACCTGCCGCTCGGCCGGCTCGGCGCGCTCGGCTTCGCGCTGCTGCGCCCCGGGTTCCAGCTCATGCTGCGGCAAAGTCTCCGGCGCCTCGCCAAACAGCTCGAACGGCGACCTCGGGAGGTGGGCGGCCGGCCGGCCGGGTAGCATCTTCTGCCACCCACGACCGCCAACGACCGGAGGCTTTGATGGCCAACCCGCTGCGAGGCGGCAGAGGCCGCCCGCTGCACCCAGCGCTGGTGCACTTCCCGATCGCGCTGTACCCGGTCAGCCTCCTGTTCGACGGGATCTCCTACCTGGTCGACGACGGCAACCCGTTCGTCAAGGGTGCCTTCGCCCTGCTGGTCGTGGCGCTGGCGGTCTCCCTGCTGGCGGTCCTCACCGGCTTCTCCGACTTCCTGCTCGTCCCGGCGGGCAGCTCGACCTGGCGGGTCGCCGTCATCCACATGACCCTCCAGCTCGTCGGCTCAGCCCTGTTCCTTGCCAACACCGTCCTGCGGTCGCGCGACCTGGACGTCACCACCAGCCCCATCGGCCCGATCGTGCTGAGCGCCGTTGGCGTGGTCCTCATCTGGGTCGGCGCCCAGTTCGGCAGGGACCTGGTCTTCCGCCACGCCCAGCGCGTCGAGGTCCCCGAGCAGCCGTCGGAGACCCTCGAACCCCACCCCGAGGAACCCCCGCCCACCGCCCAGGACGAGCACCCCGCCCACCCGTAGCCGGTCAGCAGCGCGCGGCTCACCCGCCGGGGTCGAGCACTCCGCCCAGGTCGACACGGCCGCCGTGCCAAGCGAGCCCGCGATGCGCCGCCCGGTGCCGCGGTCTAGACGAAGTCGCTCAGGTCGTCGGCCTCGAACGGGATGCCGTGCTCGTGGGCGAGGCGTTCCAGGGCGGCGAGCACCCTGCCCAGGGCCAGGACCGCGCTGGCCGGGTCGATGGTCGGAGCCAGCAGCCGGCGGTACGCGTCGGTGAGCCCCTCCGGCAGGTCCGGCATGGTCGCCACCGTCTTGAGCGCGTCGCCGGCGTCACGGAACAACGTCCGCCGGACCAGCCCGATCACCAGCGCCGCCAGCAGCGCGCCCTCCTTGACGGCGAGCAACGCCGCCGGCAGGTCGCCGGCCAGCTCGTCGGCCCGTGCCCGCGCCTCCCAGGCCGCCAGCTGGGCGAGATCGAACCCGGCGGCGGTCAGGAACGCCTCCGGCGGGCTCGATGCGATCGCCGCCTGGTGTGCGTCCCGAAGCTTCCCGAAGAAGTCCGTCGGGTCGTACAGCGCCTGGTGGTGGAGGTACTGCTCGGCCGCCAGCGGCCACAGCGGCCCGATCTGGGCGGCCTCGTCCAGATAGAGGTCCGCCGGGATCGCCGCCACGTCGATCACCAGGCCCTGATATCGGAGCGCGCGCGCCGGCACCTCGACCTCTTCGCCGGTGGTGACGACCGACACCTCGAGATCGGTGGCCCCTGCCGGGAGCGTCCCGTGCCCGTCGCGACGAGCCCCGGTTCCATGCAGCCCGACCGCCAGCACGGCCTCCTGCCCGTGGGCAGCCAGCAGGCGCTCCGCCAGCTCCCGTGCCACATCGATCGCTTGGTGATCGCTCACGCCCGGACGATACCGGAGTCCGTGCCATACGGCCTGACCGCCATGGCCGGGCTCCACGAGGCCCGACATCGACAGCCAACTGATGGTCAGCCGCGACTCATGGTTCAGCCGCGACTGGCGGCGAGGATGTCGCGGTAGCAGGCAGCCCAGTTGTCGTTAATCGAGTCGGCTTGCCTGGAGGTCCGCGCCTGGACGGCGAGGTCCGCGGGGTACTCGATCCCGAGGAACGAGAGCGCGCGACGGGTGGTGCCGCTCATGTCGGCCACCAGGTCCTCGTAGCGGACGGGGAGCGGCTCGATGTGGTGTGCCTGGAACCATCGCTCCCAGCCCTCGCGGCCGGACCTCGCCTGGTGGACCAGCTCGTGAATCTGCCGGAAGTCGAATCGTGGAGGCTCTGCCGACGGCGCCCGGCGGTCGCTCGCTGTCCAGACGTTGGTCTGGATCGCCTTGGACCACGAAACGGCTTGGGCGACCATGTCCTCGCGCCAGATCCAAAGGAAGCGCACGCCCGGGAAGGCGCGTTCCAGCAGCGCCCGGTCGTCCAATCCCGCTCCACCTGGCAGGCCGGCCAGCTTGCCGAGCAGGTCGGGCAGGTAGCCATACATGACCTTGGCGCCGAACACGCCGTTGGACGTTGAGCCCTGTGCGATCGCCGCTCGCAAGTAGTCCGTGAAGCCCGTGACGCCCCATCGCTCGGACCAGTGCGGCTCGTCGCCGCGCCAGAAGTACTCCTCCGGGCGGCCGGCGAGCCCGGTGCTGGCCAGCAGGCCGCACAGCAGCGACGTGCCGCTGCGGGGCGTCCCACAGACCAGATAGGAGATCAGCGGTGCAGGCGGCATGCGGCCATTGCAGCACGCTGGCGGCTGGTGCGCTCCCGGCTGGTCGCGATGGGTACGATGAGCGCTCCGGGCAGCTGGATGCGCCCGGAAGGGCCGGATGGCGGACCCAACGATGGGGGAGGGGGCGCCGAGGGTGGAGATCGAGACGGTCATCGAGATCCCGAAGGGCTCGCGCAACAAGTACGAGGTCGACCACGTCACCGGGGCGGTCTGGCTCGACCGGATGCTGTTCACCGCGACCCAGTACCCGACCGACTACGGGTTCGTGCCGGAGACGCTCGCCGAGGACGGCGACCCGCTCGACGTGCTGGTGCTGCTGGACGAGGCGACCTTCCCCGGCTGCCACATCCTGGCCCGGCCGGTCGGCGTCTTCTGGATGCGGGACGAGGCGGGCCCGGACGCCAAGGTGCTGTGCGTCCCGGCTCGCGACCCACGGTGGGAGCAGGTCCGCGATATCGAGGACCTGCAACCGCACCTGCTCGAGGAGATCGGTCATTTCTTCAACGTCTACAAGATGCTGGAGCCCGGTAAGCAGACCGAGACTCGGGGATGGGATCGTGCCGCCGTCGCCGACCTGGTCATCGAAGACGCCCGGCGGCGCTTCACCGAGCCGTCCAAGGAGGCCACCGGCGAGTAGTAGCCGGCCCGGATCATCC
>DASVXQ010000088.1:0-7265 GCA_036392615.1 Actinomycetes bacterium
ACCGCGGTCATCACCACCACGCCCGGTGTCAGGAAGGTGATGTAGGAGCCGGCGGCGAAGCCGGGGATCTCGACCACCCGCTTGAACAGCTGGCCGAACAGCAGCAGCCAGATGACCGGCTGGACCAGGCTGATCGAGATCAGCCAGGGCTGGCGCGACAGGAAGCGCAGGTGCCTGGTGGTCATGTGCCACGACTGGGCGATGGCGGTGGTCATCGGCGGCCTCCGTTGCTGGACTGCGCCTGGTCGGCCTCGTGGAAGGCGCGGCCCGCGTAGCGCAGGTAGACGTCGTCGAGCGAGGGGCGGGCGATGGTGACGGCGGCGACCGCCAGGCCGCGCGACTCGAGCGCGCCGAGCACCAGCGGCACGGCGGTGGCGCCGCGGTCGACCCGGGCGCGCAGCGTGCGGCCCTCGAGCATCACCTCGTGGACGCCCTCCAGCCGGTCCAGCGCGGCGCGCACCGGGCCGTCGGGCCCGGGCTCGCCCAGCTCGACGTGGATGGCGTCGCCGCGCAGCTCGGACTTGAGCTCCTCGGGTGTGCCGGCGGCGACCACCAGTCCGTTGTCGACGATCGCCAGCCGGCGCGCCAGCCGGTCCGCCTCCTCGAGGTAGTGGGTGGTGAGCAGGACGGTGATGCCCTCCTCGTGGGCGAGGCGGGTGATCTCGCTCCACATATCGGCACGTGCCTCGGGATCGAGACCCGTGGTGGGCTCGTCGAGGAACAGCACCTGCGGCCGGTGCACCAGGCCGAGCGCGACGTCGAGCTTGCGTCGCATGCCGCCGGAGTAGGTCTTGGTGATCCGGTCGGCCGCCTCGCCCAGGTTGAAGCGGTCCAGCAGGCCGTTGACCCGCCGCCCGAGCTCGCGACCGCGGAGGCCGTAGACGCGCGCCTGGAGGGTGAGATTCTCGCGGCCGGTGGCCTCGAGGTCGACCCCGGAGCGCTGGGCGACGCAGCCGATCGCGCGGCGCACCAGGTCCGGTCGCTCCACCACGTCGATGCCGGCGACGCTGGCGCTGCCGGAGTCGGGCCGGCTGAGGGTGGTGAGGATCTTGACGGTGGTTGACTTGCCGGCGCCGTTGGGGCCCAGCAGGCCGAAGACGGTGCCCGGCTCGACGGTGAAGTCCAGGCCGCGCAGCGCCCGGACGCCGCCGGGATAGGTCTTGACCAGCTGGCGCGCCTCGATCGCCGGCGGCGACGCCGGCGCGGGGTCATTGCCCGCGCTCGGGTGCGTCTCGAGGAAATTGCTCATGGTGAAGCAGACCTCCGTGGCAGGTGGTCGTCTCGGGGGGGTTGGGTGGGCGCCTGGCGACCGGCCGGTCCCGGGTCCGGCCGGTCCGCCCCGACCCCATGGCTCCGCGTCAGCCGGTCGGCAGCGCCGACTGAATAGAAACCCAACCCTTCACGATTGTCAATCCCAATTTTCCAATCTTGCGGGACGGCGGCTGGCGCCTGGCTTGCTGCCAGTCTCTACCCGAGGGGCGACAACCCGGCGATGGCCGTCCCCAGGGCCCCGGGGACGTCCTCGACCAGCAGGTGCCGGCCCTCGGCGACCACCTGCCTGCCGCCGACCACCAGGTCGCTCACGTCGCTGGCGGTCGCGGCGAACGCCGCGGCCGCCAGCAGGTCGCCGCGCGCGGCGCCCGCCAGACGCGGCGAGTCCAGCCGCAGCGCCACCAGGTCGGCCAGCCGTCCCCGCTCGATGACGCCGGCGTCCCAGCCGAGCGAGCGCATGCCGCCGGAGGTGGCGGCGCGCAGCAGCTCGGCCGGCCGGTGGTGGCCGCGCCGCCCGGTCGCCAGGCGCTCGTCGAGCTCCACCGCCCTGGCCTCCTCGAACAGGTCGATCACCGCGTGGCTGTCGCTGCCCAGGGCGAGCGGGCAGCCGGCCAGCGCCAGCCGCCGTGCCGGCCCGACGCCGTCGGCCAGGTCGCGCTCGGTGGTCGGGCAGATGCAGGCGGTGGTGCCGCCGGCGCCGAGCAGGCGCAGGTCCTCGCCGGTCAGGTGGGTGGCGTGCACCGCGGTGGTGCGCGGGCCGAGCACGCCGTGGTCGGCGGCCAGCACGGCCGGCGTGCGGCCGGTGGCTGCCAGGCAGGCCTGGTTCTCGGCCGGCTGCTCCGACAGGTGCAGGTGCAGCGGCACCCCCCGCCCGGCGGCCCAGGCCGCCACGGTGGCCATCGCCGCCGGCGGCACCGCCCGGACCGAGTGGATCGCCGCACCGAGCAGCGCGCCACGGCCGGGGTCCAGCGCCAGCCGGCCGACCCGCTCGGCCCAGGCGTCGGCGTCGCCGTCGCCGAAGCGCCGCTGCACGCCCCGCAGCGGCGTGCCGTCCACGTCGGCCTGGAGGTAGCAGGTGTCGAGCAGGGTGATGCGCAGGCCGGCCGCCTCGGCGGCCAGCAGCAGCGCGCGGCCCATGGCGTTGGGGTCGGCGTAGCGGCCGCCGCCGGGCGGGTGGTGCAGGTAGTGGAACTCGCCGACCGCGGCGATGCCGGCCAGCGCCATCTCGGCGTAGGTGGCGCGCGCCAGCGCCAGGTAGCTGTCCGGGTCGAGCCGCGCGGCCAGCGCGTACATCCCATCGCGCCAGGACCAGAAGTCGCCGGCGGCGGCCTGGCCGCCGCCGCGCAGGGCGCGGTGGAAGGCGTGCGAGTGGGCGTTGGCCAGCGCCGGCAGCACCAGGCCGGGCAGCCGGCGCGCGTCCGGCGGCGGGTCGCTGCCCGGCTCGACGGCCACGATCCGGTCGCCCTGGGTGGTGATCAGCACGCGCTCGTCGACCGTCTCGCGCGGGCCGCCGAGCCATGCCAGGCCGGCGAGCCAGCGCCGCCGCTCGTCCATGCCGGAAGCCTGGAGTGGCCGCGCGCCGGCGTCAAGCCGGCCCGGCGGCGGTTTGCGCGGCGGCGGGGGGCCGTGCTCCTATCGGTGCCCCAGGCCGCGCCCGGCGGCCGCCGACACCGATCGGGTGCGCATGCAGCAGGGACGCGAGCCGGCACCGACCTACCTGGAGGTCGATCGCGTGCGGGTCTGGACGCCCGGCGGCGGGGACCTGCTCCACCAGGTGAGCTGGCGCGTCCACGCCGGGGAGCACTGGGCGCTGCTGGGCCCCAACGGCGCCGGCAAGACCACCCTGCTGTCGCTGGCCGGCGCCAGGCGCCATCCCAGCTCGGGCGCGGTGCGGGTGCTCGGCCAGCGGCTCGGCGGGGTGGACATGCGCGAGCTGCGCCGCTCGATCGGCGTGGTCGACCAGGCGCTGCGCATGCCGGACGAGCTGACCGTCGAGGCGGTGGTGCTGACCGGCGCGACCGGCAGCGTGCAGCCGCTCTGGGACCGCTACGGCCCGGCCGACCGCGAGCGGGCGCTGGAGCTGCTGGCGCTGATGGGCTGCGCCCACCTGGCCGGCCGGCGGGTGGGCACCTGCTCGCAGGGCGAGCGCGGGCGGGTGCGGATCGCCCGGGCGCTGATGCCGGCGCCGCCGCTGCTGCTGCTCGACGAGCCGGCCAGCGGCCTGGACCTGGCGGCCAGGGAGCTGCTGCTGGCCGCGCTGGCGGAGCTGGCCAGCTTCGACCCGTCGCTGGCGACCGTGGTGGTCTCGCACCACCTGGAGGACCTGCCGCCGCACACCAGCCACGCGCTGCTGCTGTCCGCCGGCGCGGTGGTGGCCGCCGGGCCGGTCGAGCGGACCCTCACCGGCGAGGCCGTCTCGGCCTGCTTCGGCATCGGCGTCGAGGTCGGCCGCCACGACGGCCGCTGGCTGGCGACCATGACCGGCGAACCTGCCGCTTGCCTGGCAGGACCGTCGCGCCATATGGTCAGTTGATCGGACCCATGAAGGAAGTGGCCGGGTGGTGGAGTGGGCCGAGCTGGCGCCGACGAGCCTGTCGCTGCCGGCCGAGCTGGCAACCGATATCGAGCGGCTGATCCTCGCCGGTGAGCTCCCGCCGGGGGCGAAGCTCCCGCCGGAGCGCGAGCTTGCCACCACGCTGGGGGTCTCCCGGGCCTCGATCCGCGACGCCCTGCGCGACCTGGAGATGCGCGGCCTGCTGGAGCGCACCCCCGGCCGCGGCACGATCGTGGCCGACCGGCCGAGCTCGGGGGTGGGCAGGGCGCTGCTGCGCGAGCTCGACCCGCGCAGCCGCGACCTGCTGGAGGTCATGGAGATCCGCTCGATCATCGAGCCGCCGATGACCGCCCGCGCGGCGCTGCGGGCCACCGCCAGGGAGGTCGCCCAGCTCCAGCAGCTGGTCGAGTCGATGTCGCCGGAGCTGGACGCCGAGGAGTACGCCTCGCTGGACCTGGCCTTCCATCAGGCGATCGCGCGCTGCACCCACAACCAGCTGCTCGCCAGGGTGCTGGAGGCGGTCAACCCGATGACCGCGGTGAGCCGCAGCGACCGGCTGCAGAGCCCGGAGCGGCGGGTCGCCTCGCTCGCCGGCCACCGGCGGATCCTCGAGGCGCTGCGCGCGCACGACCCGGAGGCCGCCTCGGCGGCGGCGGCCGAGCACGTCACCGCGGTGCAGCAGTACGCGCTGCACGCCTCCGAGCAGGCGGCGCAACCCAAGCGCCCGCGCGCCTCGCGCTGAGGCGCGCGGGCGGGGCCGGCGTCACTCGTCCTCAGCGAGGATCGAGTAGATGCGGCGCCGGGCCTCGACGAGGACCTCGAGCGCCTTGGCCTTCTGGGCCTCGCTGCCGGCGGTGCCGACCTGCATGACCGCAGCGCCCACCTGGAAGGCGGTGTCGCGCAGCTTCAGGTTGGTGGGGTCGATGCCCTCGGTGACCTCGTCCCAGGGCGCCTGCGCTCCGCTCTGCTCGGCCTCGGCGCGGCCGGCGTCGGTGAGCGAGAACAGCCGCTTGCCGTCGGCCTCCTGGCTGGTGATCAGGCCCTCGTCCTCGAGCAGCTGCAGGGCCGGGTAGACCGAGCCGGGGCTCGGGCGCCACACCCCGCCGGTGCGGTTGGTGAGCTCCTGGATCATCTCGTAGCCGTGCATCGGCCGCTCGGCCAGCAGGGCCAGGATGGCGGCGCGGACGTTGCCGCGCCGGGCGCGGCCGCCACGGTGATGGCGGCCGAACCCCGGGCCGAAGCCGGGGCCGCCAGGACCGAAGGGCATGCCCCAGGGCGGTCCGAAGGGAGGCTGCCAGCGGCCGAAGCCGGGCCGACCGGGCCCCCCGAGGGTGAAGGGTGGACGACGCATGGTCATCACCTCGCCTTTCTTCGATGTGCTTCTTCGATGACTAACGATATATCGGAATGCATCGAGATGCAACCCTGAATCTTTGCCCTTGATGCGCGAATCTGACGTTCAGCAATCTATTGACGGGCGCAACACATTTGCCCTATAACGGCGCCATTGCGAGCGCCGGGGCCCGCCTCGGCAGCGACCCCGCCAACCCATCCCCGACGAAGGGACCGCCATGCGCTACGACCTGCGACGTGGCATTCGGGCTCCATTGCTCCTGCTTGCCGCCATCGCCCTGCTGGCGGCCGCGTGCTCCAGCGGCAGTGACAACCAGTCCTCGGGCTCCTCGGGGGGCCTGGAGACCTCCACCATCACGCTCGGCTCCCTGCCGGTGGTGGACGCCGCCCCCGCCTACATCGCCGACAAGGCCGGCTACTTCAAGGCGGAGGGCCTGACCGTCAAGTTCCAGCAGGCCCAGGGCGGCGCCGCGCTGGTGCCGGCGCTGGTCTCTGGCGGCATCCAGGTCGCCTTCTCCAACTGGGTGTCGCTCTTCCTCGCCAAGAGCAACGGCATCGACCTCCAGGTGATCGCCGACGGCGACAAGGCCAAGCCCGGCTTCAGCGGCGTGTTCGTGATGCCCAACTCCCCCATCAAGAAGCCCGCCGACCTGGCCGGCAAGAAGATCGCGGTCAACACCCTGAACAACATCGGCGGCCTGGTGATCAGCGCGGTGCTCAAGGAACAGGGCGTCGACCCCAAGAGCGTCAAGTTCGTCGAGGTCGGCTTCCCCGACATGGGCGCGGCCCTGCAGCGCGGCGACGTCGACGCCGTCTGGGTGGTGGAGCCGTTCACCTCCGCGGTCAAGGGCACCCTGAACGCCCGCCTGATCTTCGACCCATTCTCCGGCCCGACCGCCGCGCTGCCGGTGGGCGGCTACGCGGTCACCAAGAAGTTCGCCGACTCCAACCCCAAGACCGTGGCGGCCTTCGCCCGCGCGATCGACAAGGCGGTGTCCGACGCCAACGCCGACCGCAGCAAGGTCAACGAGGTGGTGCCGACCTACATCAAGATCGACGCGGCCACCGCCGCCAAGGTGACCCTGCCGATCTACGCCGCCACGCCGAACCCGATGGAGCTGCAGCGGGTCGCCGACCTGATGCAGCAGTTCGGCAGCCTGAGCCAGCGCCTGGACGTCGCCTCCTTCACCCGCAGCGGGTGAGCCTGGGTGGCCTCGGTCGCCGCACGGGCGGCGCGGGCCGTGCGAGCCCCACGGCTCGCGCGGGGGCTGGTGGGTGCCGCCGCGTGCTTCGTCGTGGCCGAGGCGATCACCCGGCTGGAGCTGGTCGACCCCCGCTACCTCCCGCGGGCGTCGACCGTTCTGGCGCGGCTGGTCGGCCTGCTCGGCCAGACGGAGTTCCTGACCGCCGTGGCCGCCACGCTCCAGGCGTGGGCGATCGGCCTGGCCGTCGCGGTCGCCACGGCGGTACCCGCCGGCATCCTGCTGGGCTCCTCCCGGCGCTGCTATCAGGCGGCCAGGGCCCTGGTCGAGTTCCTGCGGCCGATCCCCTCGGTGGCGCTGATCCCGCTGGCGATCCTGCTGTTCGGCCAGGGGCTCCGGCTGAAGACCTCGCTGATCGTCTACGCCTCGTTCTGGCCGGTGCTGTTCAACACCGTCTACGGCGTGCAGGACGTCGACCCGGTCGCCAAGGACACCGCCCGCTCGTTCGGCTTCGGCCGGCTGGCCATCCTGTGGCGGGTCACCCTGCCGGCGGCCTCGCCGTTCATCGCCACCGGCGTGCGGGTCGCCTCGGCGATCGCGCTGATCCTGGCGATCTCCACCGAGCTGCTGGCCGGTGCGGCCGGCGGCATCGGCAGCTTCATCCTGCGGGCCAGCTCCGGCGGCGGCAACGCCGACGTGGTCTACGCGGCCACCGCCATGACCGGGCTGCTCGGCCTGGTGCTCAACTGGGCGCTGCTGCTGCTGGAGCGACGCGCGCTGGCCTGGCGGCAGCAGGCGGAGGTGCCGGCGTGAGCAGCGGCGCGCGGGTCGAGCCCCGGCCGGCTCCGGCGGGCCGGGCGCCGCGGCGGCGCTGGCGCCCGGCC
>DASVXQ010000089.1:0-19555 GCA_036392615.1 Actinomycetes bacterium
GAGCCGCCGGCCGCCATCGAGCCGCCCGCCGCCCGATCCGCCGGACCGCGTGCGGGCCGGGCTGTCGAGCCACCCGTGACCCGGCCCCCCGGCTCCGGCCCGGTCAGCGGCGCCGGCGCGCCGGCCGAATCCTCCTCTCCAGCAGTGCGGGTGGTTCGGCGCTCCTCCGCGGCGGCGCGCTCGAGGTCGCTGTGGCGGCGCAGCCAGAACTGGAGTGGGGCGGTGTCCGGGTCGAGGTCGAGCGCCTCGATGACGCCATGGGCCTCGTAGAGGTGCCGGAACAGCGCCTGGGGGCTGTCGATCACCTCGTGGTCGAGCTCATCGGGCATCCGGCCGGTCCTCCCCCCGGTGCTGGGCCAGAGTGCGTCAGGTTCGAACGTCAGTTCGATCCTAACACGCCGTGTCCATCGCCAGAACCAGTGCCTCCGCAACAAACGTTTGCCCGGCCGACGCCTCGCGGGGTGGCGCGTCGGCCCAGGGTGGTGCCCACCGGGGGGCCGGCGCCGGCCGGGCGAACGTCGCCGGCTACGGCAACTAGGTTGTGGACGGCCGGTCGGGCCGCTCTGGAGCGGTTACCGCCCGCCGGTGAACGGCGGCTCCCCCTCCCGGAGCGCCCGGAAGCGCAGCGCGGACCAGACGGCGTCGACCGAGACCTGGCTGATCGGTCGCATGCCGTACCCGGCCAGGATCGGCCACAGGCTGTCGCGGTTGATGTCGGCCCGGTTGGCTTTCTGGTAGGCGACCCAGAACGCGCTCGGCGCGGCCAGCTGGTCCTTGTGGGCGTCGAGCAGCTCGCGCAGCTCCGCGGCGTCGTGCGCGAAGACCAGCGCGGTGGTCGCCGCATCCGGCCGGTCCACGTAGCGCACGTCGGCGGGGAGCGGCTCGATGAGGTCGCGGTGCGAGGCGTCGGACGACCAGACCGAGGTGCTCGGCTTGATGAGCAGCTTCTCGGCGACCGACTTGGGGCTCATGGCGGCTCCTCTCCGAGCGACGCGGCCACCGGCGTCTCCGAGCTGGCGTGAGCCGCAGCCGGAGACGCCTGGTGGCGAGCCGTGGGCCATTCGTGTCGGTCGTCAGTATCCTCCGCGCCCGCGACGCTGGTCGCGATGATGGCTATCAGCGGCGGCGGCCGGGGCGGGCGAACCGCAGCAGGATGAACACCCAGAACAGCAGCGGGAAGACCGGGAAGAAGCCGCGGTGGAAGCCGCCGTACCACCACCCGCCGAACGCCCACGGCAGGATCGCCAGCGCGATCACGGCCGCGATGATCAGTCCGGGCGTCAGCCAGGAGGGCCAGTCCCTGCCGGGTCCGGCGGGCTGCGCCGGCGGGCGTGGCTGCTCGAGCGAGGGAAGCTCGCGGAGCGTCCGCCGCAGCTCCTCGCGAGTCCGGGCGTGGAACGCGGCCTCCATCCGCTCGGAGTACTCCTCGAAGCTCAGCCGCCCGTCCGCGTAGTGGCGCTCCAGCAGCTTGACCGTCTCCTCGCGATCCGCGTCAGAGACACGGATCTCCGGTCTCTGGTCCCGATCCATATCGATGCATCTCCTCGTCCCCATAGGGAGGGATCGACCCATGTCCTTGTCGATCTCGTTCCTCATCGATGATTGCGCGCCGGCCGCGGCCTGTCGTCATCCGGACGGTGGCTTTCCGTGTACATCCACCGGCGCAGATCCAGGGTCTGGGCGGCCGGCGCCTACTTCCGGCGCGAGTCCGGAGAGAGCAGCCAGGGCACCCTCAAGCGGCCTGACGAAGCCTCCGACACCGTTACGAGGGCAAGGGATGGAACATGTCCAAAGGGGGATGAAGTGGGCGTTGACGACTTCGCCGACGACGAGCGGGACTTCGGCGAGGAGCAGGGCGGCAGCGAGGGCATGCGGGACGGTGGCAGCGAGGGCATGCAGGACGATGCCGAGGGCATGGGCGAGCGCATGAGCGACAGCGGCGGCGAGGGCGACATGGGCGACCGGTCCCAGGACGCCATGGACGACTTCGGCGGCCAGGGCAGCGAGGGCGACCAGAGCGACGAGGACGACCAGAGCGACGAGTACGACCGCTAGCCGGTTCGCCCAGCGTGCGCGCCGACCCTCTGGCGCGCACGCGTTGTTTGTGAAGAAGAATCCGCGATCGCTGCTGCCAGCGCCCTTTCCCGCTTCGGCATGGTAGCTTCCGCCTGTTTGCCGTCGCGTGATTCGGGTGGTCGGGTGGAAGCTGGACGGCCGAGCCGGTGGCCTTGAGGGGCGCTGGCCTCCAGGCAAAGCTCGCCGTGTCGTACGTGCTGGTCACGGCGGTCGTCGTCGTGCTGGTCGGAGCCGCGTTCCTGCTCGTGCTGGCCCCCCGGCTGCTGTCGGGCGCCGACAGCGGCGCTCGCGTGCGGGCCACCGCGGCCGAGAACGCGGCCACCCTGACCGGCGTGGCCACGCGGCTGGGCCGGCTACCGAACGCGACCGAGCTGCGCACGCAGCTCGCACGGCTCGCCCCCGGCAGCGCCGACCCGGTCTGTGACCGCCGCCTCGTGCTCGGGCCGGGGCAGGCTCGGGCCTCTGGCTCGGGTGTGGCGATCCCGTGCGTGCCAGGCACCCTGGGCAACGGCCGGCCGATGTCGTTGATGCTCCTGGTGGGCGTCAACGGGAAGGTGGTCGCCAGCTCGTATCCGGCGCGCTTCCCGGTGGGCGCCGCCGCCGACAGGCTGGTGGCCTTCGAGAGCATCAATGACCTGCGGCGTGACGCCCCCGCCGGGGGAGTGGGCGGCCGGACGCCGCAGGGCGGCGTGCTCTGGGCGCTCGAGCCGGTGCGGCTCGGCGGCCGGCGCGGAGCGGCCGGCCAGCGGCTCGGCTCGGTCTACGTGCAGGTCCCGGCCGGGGCGCTCCAGGGCCCGCTGGCCAACGACCTGATCGCCACGGTCCTGCCTTCGGGCGTCAAGCTGGGCGGCGACCGCGTGGTCCAGATCGCCGCCAGGGCGCCGGTGGCGGTGCTCGCCGGAGCGCTGCTGCTGATCAGCGTCCCGGTGGGGCTGGTGCTCGGGCTGCTGTTCAGCGCCGGGCTGCGGCGGCGGGTCCGGCGGCTGGCCGCGACCACGGGCGCGATCGCCGAGGGCGACCTGGGGGAGCGCGCGACCGTCAGCGGCCACGACGAGCTCGCCGAGGTCGAGCAAGGCGTCAACCGCCTGGCCGAATGGCTGGGGGAGGAGGTTGAGGTCGGACGCCGACAGAGTGCCGACGCGAACGCCGGCGCCGAGCGCTCGGAGATGAGCCGGCGGCTGCACGAGTCGATCCTCCACGATCTGTCGTCCGTGACCGTGCTGGCCGGCGGGCTGCGCAAGGCGTTGCCGCCCGGGTCGCCGCTCGGCACCGGCGTCGAGGCGATCGAGTCGACCGCGACCGGGGCGATGCGCCAGATGCACGGCCTGCTGTCGCAGCAGGATTCGGCTGGCGGTCCACAGGACAGCGCGCTGGTGCCTGCCCTGCAGGAGCTGTGCGGCGCCTACGAGGCCCGCTTCGGGGTGGCCGTCGAGGCGGAGGTCACTCCGGGGGAGCTGGCGGAGCCGGTCGAGCGCGCGGTGCTCCAGGTCGCGCGCGAGGCGATGGCCGACGCGGTCCAGCACCGAGGCCCGCGCCGGATCGCGCTGCGGGTGGCGATGAACGACCGGGAGGTCGAGGTCGACGTGCGCGACGACGGCCGTGGGGTTGACCCGCGGGCCAGCGAGGGCGGCCGCGAGCCCGGGCTCGACCTGCTCCGCGAGTGGGTCGGCCAGCTCGGCGGCACCCTGCGCCTCGAGCGCCGGCCCGGCACCGGCACCCGCCTCCGCGTGGTCCTGCCCCGCTGACCCGCCGGACCGGGCGGACCCAGGCGGGCCTCCGGGTCATCGCTTGCGGGCGTGGAGGTACCAGGCGGGGCGGGTGGTTCCGGCGCCGAGTCGCTTGCCCCAGGTGGAGCGGGTGGCGGCGATCTGGGCGGCGCTGGCCGGGCGCGGCGGGGCGAGCTCCAGGCCGCGCTCGGCGTAGACAGGGCGCAGCTTGGCGAGGGCGTCCGCGTCGAGCGGGGCCGAGCCCGCGCCGTGGTCCCGGTCGGTGACGGAGACCAGCAGCTCGAACCGGCCCTCAGGGCGCAGGACCCGCGCGGCGCCGTCGAGCACTGCGCGGCCGTCGCCGAGCAGGCCACGCAGCAGCGAGCCTCAGGGAAACCATGCGGTCAGCCAGTCGGCCGAGCCGTCGAGCTCTGGCGGGAGCGCCTCGGCGCCGGCGACCACGAACAGGGCGTTGGGCAGGCCGCCACGTCGGGGGCTCGCGGCGGCACGGCGCGAGGCCCCGGCCATGGCGGCGGCGCTCGCGTCGATGCCAACGACCAGCCGCTCAGGGTGCTCCGAGGCGGCCGCGAGCACGAAGCGACCGTCCCCGGTGCCGAGGTCGATCGTCACCCCCGCGTGGCGGGCGGTGAGCTCCGAGAATCAGCCGACGTCCACGTCCGCGAGACGCCGTCCAACGACAGTACGCATAGCCACAGCCTAGAGCCCCCCGGTCCGGTGGGCAGCCGAATTTCCGCTCGGAGGGCGACGGGCGCCGCGCATAGGATCGGGCCCCCTTCGCGAGAGGAGTTGGGCGCCAATGCGGGCCAGAGAGCTGGGCATCGAGATCGGCACCGGGGTCCCCGGGCCGCTGAACGCCATCACCGACGTCGTCGGCGTGCGGGTCGGCCACACCACGCTGATCGAGGGCGACGGCCCGCTGGAGGTCGGCCGGGGACCGGTGCGGACCGGCGTCACGGTGGTCGTGCCGCACGCCGGCGACGTCTGGAGCGAGCCGGTGTTCGCCGGATGCCACCGGCTCAACGGCAACGGCGAGCTGACCGGGCTCGAGTGGATCCGCGAGTCCGGCCTGCTCGGCTCGACCATCGCGATCACCAACACCCACAGCGTCGGGGTGGTGCGCGACGCGCTGCTCCGCTACGAGGTGGCGGCGCGCGGCGGGCACGAGATCCTCTGGGGCCTCCCGGTGGTCGGCGAGACCTGGGACGGGATGCTCAACGACGTCAACGGCTTCCACGTGCGGCCCGAGCACGTCGCGCGGGCGCTCGACGCGGCGGCCGGCGGACCGGTGGCCGAGGGCAGCGTCGGCGGCGGCACCGGCATGGTCTGCCACGGGTTCAAGGGCGGGATCGGCACCGCCTCGCGGGTCGTGCCCGAGGACCGCGGCGGCTTCACCGTCGGCGTGCTGGTGCAGGCCAACTACGGCCGGCGACCCCGCTTCCAGGTCGACGGCGTGCCGGTCGGGCAGGTGATCGACGCGGCGGAGGTGCCGCTGCCGGGCATGCCCGCGCCGGCGCCGGCACCGACGTGGCCGCCCGGTCCCGGCAACGGCTCCGAGCTCGGCGGCGCCGGGTCGATCATCGTGCTGGTCGCCACCGACGCGCCGCTGTTGCCCAACCAGTGCGAGCGGCTGGCGCAGCGGGCCGGCCTCGGCATCGCCCGCACCGGCGGGGTGGGGGACCACAGCAGCGGCGACCTCTTCCTGGCGTTCGCCACCGGCAACCGGGGCCTGCCCGGCTCGATCCCCGGCGTGGAGGAGCCGCTCACCAGCCCGGTGCGGATGCTCTCCAACAACTTCATCAGCCCGCTGTTCGACGCGGTCGTCGAGTCCACCGAGGAGGCGATCGTAAACGCCCTGCTCCAGGCGGGAACGATGACCGGACGGGACGGCGTCACCGCCCACGGCCTGGACGGCCACCGCCTGGTGGAGGTCCTGCGCCAGTACGGCCGCGGGCCGCGCGAAGGGTAGGGCGGGGCCGGAGGGGCCGGGCCGGCACCGGCCCACCGCCCCGGCCCACGCCCGGGGCTGGCTGACGGGTCAGTCAACTCCGAGGCGGGCGCGGATGGCGTCGCTGATGCGGCGGAGCTCCTCGACCTGGGTGGGGGTGAGCTGGTCGAAGACCTGGCGGCGGACCTCGCCGGCGTGGGCGGGCGCCGCGGCTGCCAGGGCGTCGGCGCCCTCGGGGGTCAGCACGGCGAAGGTGCCGCGGCCGTCGCTCGGACAGCTCTGGCGGCGCACCTTGCCGTCGCGCTCCAGCCTGGCGACGGCGTGCGACAGGCGGCTGCGCGAGAACAGCGTCGACGACGCCAGCTCGCTCATGCGCAGGCGCTGGCCCTCCGCCTCCGACAGCCTGACGAGGATCTCGTAGTCAGCGTGGGACAGTCCGGCATCGCGCTGGAGCTGGCGGTCCAGCCGATCGAACAGCATCTGGCTCGCCTGCAAGAAGGCACGCCAGGCCCGCTGCTCGTCGGCATCCAGCCATCGGGTCTCTTCCACTGCCGGGCCATGGTAGAGGATCGGCTGCGCCCGAGACCCGAGGCCGTGGGCGACCCCTGAGCCCGAGGCCCCGGACGGATCGATCCGTCCGGGGCCTCGACGCGCCCGGCCTGAGGCGCTCAGGCGTTCGTTGGGAAGCCGAGGTTGACGCCGCCGTGGCTGGGGTCGAGCCAGCGGGCGGTGACGACCTTGCCGCGGGTGTAGAACTGCACGCCCTCGGTGCCGTGGACGTGGCTGTCGCCGAACAGCGACGACTTCCAGCCGCCGAACGAGTAGTAGGCCATCGGCACGGGGATCGGCACGTTGATGCCGATCATGCCGACCTCGACCTCGTTCTGGAAGCGTCGGGCGGCGCCACCGTCGTTGGTGAAGATCGCCGTGCCGTTGCCGTAGGGGTTGGCGTTCACCAGGTCGAGCGCGGCCTGGTAGGTGGGCACCCGAACGACCGAAAGCACCGGCCCGAAGATCTCGTCGGTGTAGGCGCGCATCGACGGTCCGACGTTGTCGAGCACGCTGGGCCCGAGCCAGAAGCCGCCCGCGTCCCCGTCGATCGGGTGCTCGCGGCCGTCGATCGCCAGGGTGGCGCCCTCCTCGACCCCGGAGTCCAGGTAGGAGGCCACCCGGTCGCGGTGCTGGCCGGTCACCAGCGGCCCCATCTCCGAAGCGGGGTCGGTGCCCGGGCCGACCTTGAGCTTGGCGACCCGCTCGCGCATCTTGCCGAGCAGCGGGTCGGCGGCCTCGCCGACCGCCACCACCACCGAGATGGCCATGCAGCGCTCGCCGGCCGAGCCGAAGCCGGCGCTGACCGCGGCGTCGGCGGCCAGGTCCAGGTCGGCGTCGGGCAGCACCACCATGTGGTTCTTGGCGCCGCCGAGCGCCTGCACGCGCTTGCCGTGGCTGGTGCCGTGCTCGTAGACGTAGCGGGCGATCGGGGTCGAGCCGACGAAGCTGACCGCGCGCACCTCCGGGTGCTCCAGCAGGCGGTCGACCGCGACCTTGTCACCGTGGACCACGTTGAACACGCCCTCCGGCAGCCCGGCCTCGGCCCACAGCTCCGCCAGCCGGATCGAGGCGGACGGGTCCTTCTCGCTCGGCTTCAGGATGAACGTGTTTCCACACGCGATGGCCAGCGGGAACATCCACATGGGCACCATCGCGGGGAAGTTGAACGGCGTGATGCCCGCCACCACGCCCAGCGGCTGCCGGATCGAGTAGCTGTCCACCCGGGTGGAGACGTTCTCGGAGAAGCCGCCCTTGAGCAGGTGCGGGATCCCGCAGGCGAACTCCACCACCTCGAGCCCGCGGCTGACCTCGCCGACCGCGTCGCCGCGGACCTTGCCGTGCTCCGAGGAGATCAGCGCGGCCAGCTCGTCGCGGTGGTCGTCGACCAGCTCGCGGAAGGCGAACAGCACCCCGGCGCGCTTGGACAGCGACGCCTGCCGCCAGCTGGTGAACGCCTGCGCGGCCGCCGCGACCGCCGCGTCCACCTCGGCCACCCCGGCGAAGTCGACCTGGCCGGCGACCTCGCCCGAGGCCGGGTCGTAGACGTCGCCGCGGCGCTCGGCGGTGCCGTTCCACGACTTGCCGTCGATCCAGTGCGTGATGCGCTTCATCGGACACTCCCCTCGCGCACGATCCTCATGCCATCTCGGCGGCCACCGTGGTGAGCGCCGTGGTGAGAGCTTCCAGTCCCTCGTCCGCCTCGGCCTCACTCACCACCAGCGGGGGAGCGACGCGCAGCACGTTGCCCAGCAGCCCGCCCTTGCCGATCAGCAGGCCGCCCCTGCGGGCCTCCTCCAGCGCGCGGGTGGCGGCCGCCGCGCTCGGCTCGGTGGTGCCCGGCTCGACCAGCTCGATCCCCAGCATCAGGCCCTTGCCGCGCACCTCGCCGACGATCGCGCAGTCCTCGGCGAACGCGTCCAGCGCCTGGCGCATCCTGGTGCCCACCTTGTGGGCGTTGGCCTGGAGGTCGTGCGAGAGCAGGTAGTCGAGTGTGGCGAGCGCGCCGCGGGTGACCAGCGGGTTGCCGCCGAAGGTGGAGATCGAGTTGGCCTCCAGCGAGTCGACCAGGTCGCCGCGGGCCACCACGCCGCCGATCGCCAGGCCGTTGCCGACGCCCTTGGCGAAGGTGATCGCGTCCGGCACCACGCCGTGCGCCTGGATTCCCCAGAAGTGCTCGCCGGTGCGGCCCCAGCCGGTCTGCACCTCGTCGGCGACGAACAGGATGCCGGACTCATCGAGCACTTCCTTCATGGCGCCGAAGAGGCCGTCCGGCGGGGTGGCGAAGCCGCCGACGCCCTGGACCGGCTCGGCGATCATGCAGGCCACGTCGCCGGAGGTGGTGGTGCGCAGCACGTCGCGCAGGTCCTCGACGCACGCCCGGATGTAGTCGCGGTCGGACAGGTCGCGGAAGGGGCTGCGGTAGCGGTAGCCACCGTGGACGTAGCTGACGTTGACCGGCGTGAGGCTGGAGGCGGACCAGCCGCGGTTGCCGGTGATGCCCATGGCTGCGAAGGAGCGGCCGTGGTAGCTGTTGCGCAGCGCCAGCACCTGGTTGGAGCGGCGCGCGGTGGTGGCGAACAGCAGCGCGGCCTCGTTGGCCTCGGTGCCCGAGTTGGTGAAGAACACCTTGGCGTCGGGGATGCCCGACAGGCCGGCGATCCGCTCGGCCAGCTCGATCATCGGCTCGATCAGGTAGAGGGTCGAGCTGTGCAGCATCCGGCCGGCCTGGTCGCGGACCGCCTCGACGACCTCGGGCAGGTTGTAGCCCACCATGGTGGTCAGGATGCCGCCGAAGAAGTCGAGGTAGCGCCGGCCCTCGGCGTCGACCACCCGGCAGCCCTGGCCGTCCACCAGCGCGATCGGCTCCTCGTAATAGAGGGCGAGCCAGGAGGGCAGCACCGCCCGATGCCGTTGGAGCAGCTCAGCGTGGGTCATGGATTCTCCCCTCGTGCCTGGAGCGGGCCTTTCGACGACGGTTGCCTGGCTGGGCGGAGCGGCTTCCATGCTGTCACTTTTGGGAGCGTCCGTGGGCATGGATTTCGTCGCGCCGGCCAGCTCCGGATCGCGAAGTGCCCGAGCGGCAGCTATCGATTTCGTGTCGGAAATACCGCATCAACGTGGAATCGCTCGCGTACGGCGGAAACGCAGTTGCTTTCGTATCGTCCCTCGGTGCAGTATCGCAGCCAGCGCTGTGGCCGAGCGGGGGCGGTCCGGTAGGGAGGAGGCACGTTGCGATGATCCAGCGCGACGAGCCGGTCGTCGACATCCACCTCGACGAGGTGTCGCGCCAGATCATCGAGCAGCTCCAGCAGGACGGGCGGCGCTCGTACGCGGCGATCGCCAAGGTCGTCGGCCTCTCCGAGGCCGCCGTCCGGCAGCGGGTCCAGAAGCTGCTGGACGCCGGCGTGATGCAGATCGTGGCGGTCACCGATCCGCTGCGCATCGGCTTCCGCCGCCAGGCGATGATCGGCCTCAAGGCCGAGGGCGACCTGCGGCAGGTGGCGGACAAGCTCGCCGCCGTGCCGGAGGTCGACTACGTGGTGATGTGCGCCGGCTCGTTCGATCTCCTGATCGAGCTGGTCTGCGAGGACGACGAGGACCTCTTCCGGCTGATCAACGACCGGGTCCGCACCGTCCCCGGCGTGCGCGCCACCGAGAGCTTCGTCTATCTGCGGCTCGTCAAGGAAACCTATACCTGGGGCGCCAAATGACCACGACCTCCCAGACTCCGCCGCCAAGAGACGGCTCGGACGCGGCGCAGGCCGCGGCGCGGCGGCACCTGTGGCTGCACTTCACCCGTATGTCCAGCTACGGGCCCGACCGCGAGATCCCGATGATCGTCCGCGGCGACGGACCCTACGTCTACGACCAGCACGGCAAGCGCTACCTCGACGGGCTCTCCGGGCTGTTCGTGGTGCAGGTCGGCCACGGCCGCAGCGAGCTGGCCGAGGCGGCCGCCAAGCAGGCCGGCGAGCTGGCCTACTTCCCGCTGTGGAGCTACGCCCACCCGCGCGCGGTGGAGCTGGCGGAGCGGCTGGCGGAGCTGGCGCCGGGGGACTGCAACCGCGTGTTCTTCACCAGCGGCGGCAGCGAGGCGGTCGAGAGCGCCTGGAAGCTGGCGCGCCAGTACTTCCGCGCGGTCGGGCAGCCGGGCCGCTACAAGGTGCTCAGCCGCGACATCGCCTACCACGGCACCACCATGGGCGCCCTGTCGATCACCGGGGTGGCCGACATCAAGCAGGTCTTCGAGCCGCTGGTGCCGGGCTCGGTGCGGGTGGAGAACACCAACCACTACCGCTGCGAGCGCTGCCGCGACCTGGAGGAGTGCACCCTGCACGCGGCCGACGACATCGAGCGGCGCATCCTGATGGAGGGGCCAGAGTCGGTCGCCGCCGTCTACCTCGAGCCGGTGCAGAACGCGGGCGGCTGCTTCCCACCGCCACCCGGCTACTTTCAGCGGGTCCGCGAGATCTGCGACCGCTACGGCGTGCTGCTGGTCTCCGACGAGGTCATCTGCGCCTTCGGCCGGCTGGGCCACTGGTTCGGCGCCGAGCGCTACGGCTACCAGCCCGACATCATCACCTTCGCCAAGGGCCTCACCAGCGGCTATGCGCCGATGGGCGGGATGGTCTGCCGCGACTTCCTGATGGAGCCGTTCCTCGAGGGCCAGCGCACCTTCCTGCACGGCATCACCTTCGCCGGCCACCCGGTGTCGAGCGCCGTGGCGCTGGCCAACCTCGACCTGTTCGAGCGCGAGGACCTGCTCGGCAACGTCCGCGCCAACCAGGCGGCCTTCCGCGGCACGCTGGAGAAGCTGCTCGACCTGCCGATCGTCGGCGACGTCCGCGGCGAGGGCTACTTCTACGGAATCGAGCTGGTCAAGGACAAGGCGACCCGGGAGAGCTTCGACGGCGACGAGAGCGAGCGGCTGCTGCGTGGCTTCCTCTCCCCGCGCCTCTTCGAGCAGGGGCTGGTGTGCCGCGCCGACGACCGCGGCGACCCGGTGATCCAGCTCTCGCCGCCGCTGATCTGCGAGCAGGAGCACTTCGACGAGATCGAGGGCGTCCTGCGCCAGGTGCTCAGCGAGGCGTGGTCGCGCCTGTAGCGCGCGCCGGCCGGACCCGGTGCCAGGCGCCGATCCGGACGCGCACGCCGTCGGCGGCGTGGACCACCGGCGGCCCGTCGGGCGGCGGCAGGCCCGCCGCCTGGAGCAGGTCCTGGTCGAGGCCCACCACGGTGGCGCGCCGCAGCCTCCACGGCGGGTGCTCGGCCGCGGCCACCGCCAGCCTGCCCGCTGGCAGGTCCCACAGCCGGAAGCGCGCGGTCAGGAAGTGGTCGAGCTGGCCCAGCTCGGCCGCCTCGAAGGTCGCGCCGAGCTCCACGTCGGCGTCGCAGCGCGCGCCGGCCGGGCCGGGCCAGCGCCGCCGGGCGCGGTAGCGCAGCCGGCCACCTCCGGCTGACGCCACGACCGACATGCGCGACCAGAAGTACGGCAGGGCGTAGCCCGTCCGCGCGGCCAGCACGGCGCCGAGCCGGGCCGCGTCCAGCGACAGGAACCAGATCGCCTCGCCGCCGTCCGGGCCGCGCGCGTAGGTGCGCACGTTCGTCTCGGGGAAGCGGGAGGCCCAGGGCGCCGGCGGCAGGCCCGGCGGCCGCACGCCGTCCATCAGGAACGGCACCAGCCCGACCCAGGCGGCGCCGTCGAACGTGTCCACTTCGAGACCGGCCGGCAGCAACCGCTGGACCGCGTCGGGCGTGTATTCCCAGTGGAGGAACGTGAGCTGGCGCCAGCGCTGGTGCATCACCGGCCGCCGCACTTCCGGCGGCGGTGGCGACTGGGCCCAGGAGCGCGTCGTCATCGTGCCGGCCATCGTACGGCGGCCGGGGCGGGAGTTCACCACCAGCCGGTGCGGCGGCGGGCCGGTCCACGCTCACCCCTATGCGCAAAGCGATTTGTGAGGCCCGGGAACACAGTGAAGATAACGAATCCTATTCGTTACTTGCGGTTCGGGCGGTTTGGCGTACGATCCGCCTGCGCCGACGTCCCCTTCGACGCCTGGCCGCCGCATGACTCCACCGGTTCTGTCCGGCGAGTGGGGACACTGCCATGGAAGGCTTGACTGCCGGGTCGTCGGATCCAACGCCCGCCGGCGGGCGCAAGACCCGTTGGGGGAGCGTGCGAACGATCGCCGGACGCGAGCTGTGGGCGTTCCTCGACCTGCTGGCGCTGGCCGGTTTCGTGGTCGCGCAGCCGCTGCTCGACGTGCTCGGCAAGAGCCCGGACTTCCTGCTGTTCCGGCAGGCCGACGCGCACGACATCGTGGCGCTGGCGATGGCGATCACGCTGCTCCCGCCGCTGGCGCTGTGGGCGCTGGAGGTGGTGGTCGGCGTCGCCGGGCGCCGGCCCCGCCAGGCCGCGCACGTGGTGCTGGTGGCCGGCCTGCTCGGCCTGCTGGGTCTGGAGGCCACCAAGAAGCTGACCCCGCTGCGCGGTCCCGTGCTGGCGCTCGCCGGCGCGGCGGTGGCGGTCGCCGGCGGTCTGCTCTACGTCAGGCTGCCGGCGGTCCGGCTGTGGCTGCGCTTCCTCTACCCGGCGCCGATCGTCTTCCTGCTGGCATTCCTGCTGCTGTCGCCTGCCGCCGAGCTGCTGCGGCCGCCGCCGGTCGCGGCCGCGACCCCACCGGTCACCGCCGCGCGGACCGTCAGGGCCGGCCCGATCGTGATGCTGCTGATGGACGAGTTCCCGCTGAAGACCCTGCTGGACCACCGCGGCAGGATCGACCAGCGGCTCTACCCGAACCTCGCCAAGCTGGCGACCGCGTCGAGCTGGTACCGCAACGCCACCGCCACCATCGGCATGACCGGCTGGGCGCTGCCGTCCCTCCTCACCGGCCGGTACCCGACGGAGAACCGGCTGCCGATCGCCTCGCAGTTCCCCGACAACCTGTTCACCCTGCTGGGCAATTCCTACCACTACAAGATGCATGTCTTCGAGGGCATGTCGCAGCTCTGCCCGCCGGCCACCTGCCCGGACGCCAAGCGCTCCAGCGGTGGGGCCGCGCTCGGCGGCGGCGACGCCGGCAGCGGGGGCGGACTCCGCGGGGTGCTGCGCGACTCCGCGACCGTGTTCAGCCAGATCGTCTCCACCCGCGACGCCGACCAGGACCCCACCGCCACGCTGGAGGAGGCGACCGTCGACGCCGCCGGGCCGGACGCCGCCGCCGACCCGCAGGGGCGCGCGCAGATCGTCCGCGGCTACAAGCGGGGCGTGAACTTCCAGCGCTTCCTGACCGCCATCCGGCCGGCCAGGCATCCCGAGCAGCGCGCGATGTACTTCGTGCACGTGCTGATGCCGCACCAGCCGTGGCACTACCTGCCGTCCGGGGCGCGCTATCCGGAGCGGACCCTCGGCGAGGGCCGCTTTTCCAAGGCCGGCCGCTGGGTCCAGGAGCCGTGGCCGGTCCAGACCATCCACCAGCGCCACATGCTCCAGGCCGCGGTGGCCGACCGGATGGTCGGCGACCTGGTCGAGCAGTTGCGCCGCGCCGGGCTGTACGACCGCTCGCTGCTGATCGTCACGGCCGACCACGGCATGGCCTTCACCCCGGGGGAGTCGGGCCGTGCCAGCGTCAGCGACGCGACCGCCCCGGACGTGCTCTGGGTGCCGCTGTTCATCAAGCGGCCGGGCCAGCGCCGCGGCGCGGTCAACGACGTCAACTGGGAGCACGTCGACCTGGTGCCCACCATCGCCGACATCGAGGGGCTGCGGGTGCCGTGGAAGCTGGACGGCGTCTCCTGGGCCGATCCGAAGGCCAGGGCCCGCGAGCGCACCGAGAAGTGGTTCGACTCCCGCCCGGGCTTGCGGCACACCTTCGCCGGGCCGGCCAACCAGGCGATCGTGCTGCGGGGCACCACCGACACCTTGCTGCGGCCCCAGGATGGCTACCTCGGCTGGTTCGAGTTCGGGCCGTACGCCGATCTGGTCGGCCGCAAGGTCGCCGACCTGGAGCCCGGCCCGCCGGCGGGCACCGCGAAGGTCGTCGGGCTCGACGAGTACCGCCACGTCGACCCCGCCAGCGGCACCGTGCCCGCGCAGGTCGGCGGCCGGCTCACCAAGCTGGCCGCCGGCGTGCCCGCGCGACCGCCGGTGGTGGCCGCGATCAACGGGGTCGTCGGCGGCGTCTCCGAGACCTTCGCCTCGCCAGGCGGCACCCCGCCGACCTGGTTCACCGCGATGATCCCCGACAGCCTGATGCACAAGGGCGACAACCACCTCCAGCTGTTCCTGCTGGACTCCGCCGGCGGCGGGCAGCGGCTGCGCCCCCTGACCCCGACGGGGTGATGCGCGAGCCCGAGCGGCCCACCCAGGGCTCGATCCTGCTGGCCGTCGGCGGGACCGCCGTCTGGCTGGGCCGCAGCGACGTCACCCTGTCCTACGTCCGCGCCGGCATCCGGCCGCTGCTGCTGGCCAGCGGCGCGGTGCTGGTCGCGCTCGGCCTGGCAGCCTTCCGCGGTCCGGTCGCGCGGGCGCCGGAGGGGCACGCGCACGGGGGCGTGGGCCCGCGGATCGGCTGGCTGCTGGCGCTGCCGCCGCTGGTGCTGATCCTGGTGGCCCCGCCGGCTCTGGGCTCGTACGCGGCCGGCCAACGGGCGGTGCCGGTGGCCGACTGGGTCGGCCAGGGAGCGCCCAGGTTCCCTCCGCTCCAGCGGGCGGTCGCCGGCGCCGTGCCGATGGACCTGAGCGAGTTCTTCTACCGCGCGCGCTTCGACCCGAACCGCTCGCTCGCCGGCGCCAGGGTGCGGCTGCTCGGCTTCGTGACCCACCACCGGGTGGGCGGCGCGTACGTGCTGGCGCGCTTCCAGATGTTCTGCTGCGCCGCCGACGCCGAGATCGTCGAGGTGGCGGTCCGCGGCGACCCGACCCCTCGGGCCGCGGAGCAGTGGCTCCTGGTCGAGGGCCGCTGGCAGCCGCCGCCCGGCCAGCGCGCCGCGCCCGGCACGGTCGACGTCCTGCCGGTGCTGCTGGCCGACGCGGTGCGCCCGGTCGCCCCGCCCCGCGACCGCTACGAGCACAGTCTCCTGGGCTGGTGAGCCTGTAGGATCCGGCCATGCGACTCGTGATCGCGACCTGCTCGGTCGACTACGCCGGCCGGCTCGACACGCACCTGCCGGCGGCGCGACGGCTGCTGATCGTCAAGGCCGACGGCTCGGTGCTGGTCCACGCGGACGGCGGCGGCTACAAGCCGCTCAACTGGATGGCGGCGCCGTGCAGCCTCCACGAGGAGCCGGGCCGCTGGGTGGTCAGCAACCGCGCCGGCGAGACCATGACCATCACCCTGGACGAGGTGGTCCACGACTCCGCCCACGAGCTCGGCCTGGACCCGGGCCTGGTCAAGGACGGCGTCGAGCGCCACCTTCAGGAGCTGCTGGCCGACCGCTGCGAGGTGCTGGGCGACGGCTGGAGCCTGGTGCGCCGCGAGTACCGCACCGACATCGGCCCGGTCGACCTGCTGTGCCGGGACCAGGGGGGTGGCTACGTGGCGGTGGAGATCAAGCGGCGTGGCGAGATCGACGGCGTCGAGCAGCTCACCCGTTACCTCGAGCGACTGCGGATGAACCTCGACGGCGTCCGCGGGGTGTTCGCCGCGCTGGCGTTCGCGCCGCAGGCCAGGGTACTGGCTGGCTCCAGGGGTATCCAGTGCGTGCAGATCGACTACGACGCGCTGCGTGGGATCGAGCCGAGCACGCCGCGGCTGTTCTGACCGCGGCCCGTCGGGCAGGGGCTCCCGTGGACGGCGATGCACCGGACCTCTTGGTCGCCTCGGGCATTCGCGGTACCGTGTCGCGCCGGAGGTCGCTGGGGTTTGGACATGCGGCTCGGGGGGTCACGAGGGGGCGATGGAGCAGCAGCTGAGCAAGGAAGCGCAGAGCGTCAACTGGTTGGTTTCCAGCTTCGTCCGGCGGGTTCCCGGCGTGGCCCACGCGATTGTGGTCAGCTCGGATGGCCTGCTGACCTCCGTGTCCGAGCGGCTCGACCGCACCCGTGCGGACCAGCTCGCCGCGGTCGCCTCGGGCCTGGTGAGCCTCACCCGAGGCGCGGCCAAGGCATTGGGCGGCGGCACGGTCAACCAGGTCGCCGTCGAGATGGAGCGGGGCTTTCTGCTGATGATGGGCGTCCCCGACGGCTCGGCGCTGGCCGCGCTGGCAGCGCCGAGCATCGACATCGGGCAGGTCGGCTACGAGATGGCGGTGGTCGCCGCGCAGTGCGGCCAGGCGCTCACGCCGGCCCTGCGGGCCGAGCTCCAGGCCGCACTCCCGCGTTAGCGGGCTCCGGTCGTGTGTCGCTGCCGCGCCTGGATCACCCCGAGGTGGCACGGAGTGGAAACGGCGTGCACCGCGGATACGTGACCGGAGCCCTGGGGTCCACCTCTACCGGCTGACGACCTGCGGGGCGAGGCCCACGTCGGTGTCGGCGAGCAGCTCCTTGTGGCCGATCCCCAGAGTGCGGATCCAGCGCTGCTGGCCGCTGGTCAAGGCGACGAAGTAGCCCAGCTCGACGATCTCGGGCTCGGTGAAGTGCTCGTGCAGCTTCGCCCACATGGCGTCGTCGGCCAGGTCGGGATTCCAGGTGATCGCCTCGGTGTAGGCCAGCGCGGTGCGCTCGCGCTCGTTGAAGCGCCCGGAGGTCTGGTAGTTCAGCAGCTCGTCGACGTGGCGCTCGTCCACGCCCTCGCCGGCCGCCTTGACCGAGCGCTGGTCGCCGCAGTACCGGCAGTCCACCGTCCGCGAGACGTACAGGCGGCACAGCTCCTTGATGCGGTGGTCGAGGACGCCGTTGAGGAAGGCCGTCCGCCAGGCGGCGGTGAAGGTGCGCAGCAGGTCGGGGACGTGCGCGCGGATCGCCTGGCTCTCCGGGCGAGGAGTGCCGTTCTGGCGGGCGAATTCCATGATGTCGACGAGGTCCGGGTCGGTGAGACTCGATGGATCGACATAGCTGAGGTGCGCCACGGATTCCTCCTGCGGTTCCGACTTCCAGGCAGATGCCAGGATAGTCCAGCCTGGGCGGTCCTTCAGGGCCCGAAGAACTCCTCCAGGTAGCCCCCAGGGTGGTCTCACCCTCCATCTGGACCGTGCTCCGGAACGCGTCCTCGCCGCTGAGCCTGCCGCTGGCGATGTCCGCCGGCACCGCCTGGCGCATCCGGGCGGTCATGGTGGGGCGCTCCACCAGCCCGTGCCCGACCTGGACCCGGCCGTGCGCCGCCTTCAGGTACCACCTGCCGCCCGCCGGCCCGCCGATGTCGAACTGGAAGGCGGCGCCCAGCCCGGCCGTGCGGTACGGCTCGGCGGCCAGCCGCGCGCCCAGGCGGTCGAACAGCTCCTGCGGACTGGGGGTCGGCATGGCTCCTGGATCGGCGATGGACCGGGGCGCCGGGCGTCAGCCGGGCAGGCCGAGCACCCGCCTGGCGTTGCCGTGGTAGATCAGCCGCCGGTCGTCCTCGTCCAGCTCCATGGCATCCAGGGCCAGCACCGCGCCGCGCACGTAGCCGGGGCCGCCCTCGAGGTCGAAGGGCATGTCGGTGCCGAACAGCAGCCGCGAGGCGCCGAAGAACCCGAGGCCGCACTCGATCGCGTGCCGCGCGCCCGACAGCGAGGTGTCACCGTAGAAGCGCCCGAGCTGCTCGATCAGCAGGGCATGGCGCGCGGCCGGGTCGGTGACCCCGTCGAGGTCGAGGCCCATCGGCTCGGAGAAGTCCAGGCCCTTGCCGATGCGCTCGGCGAAGTGGGGGAT
Organism: Actinomycetes bacterium; assembly: GCA_036392615.1. Classification (GTDB taxonomy): domain Bacteria; phylum Actinomycetota; class CALGFH01; order CALGFH01; family CALGFH01; genus DASVXQ01. The sequence continues at coordinate 18,089 of DASVXQ010000089.1, forward strand.
CATCCCGCCGGCGTGATGGGTGAGGATGCGCAGGTCGGGATGGCGCTGGAAGACGCCCGACAGGACCATCCGGCACATGAACACGGTGGTCTCGTAGGGCCAGCCGAAGGCCATCCACATGCCGTAGCGCGAGACCGGCTCGCCCGGGTAGTCGGGCATCTGCGGGGTGCGGACCGGGTGCACCCAGACGGTCCGGTCGAGGCTGGCGAGCTTGGCGAAGAACGGCGCGAAGCGCGGCTCGTCGAGCGGCGCGCCCAGGATGTTGCTGTGGATCTGCACCCCCAGCGCTCCGAGCTGACTGACCGCACGGTCAATTTCGTCGATGGCACCGTCGACGTCGGAGAGCGCCACCGCGGCCGCGAAGCCCACGAAGCGGTCCGGGTGGTCGCGGCACAGCTCGGCCATGCTGTCGTTGGCGCACCTGGCCAGCTCGGCCGCCACCGCGGGCTCGCCGAAGCTGTCGACCGCCGGCTGCACCAGCGTGAGCACCTGGAGGTAGTCGCCGAACTCGTCCATCACCCGGAAGCGCCGGTCGAGGTCGTGCAGCGCCACCAGCGCCTCGTACTGGTCGAACAGCCGGGACAGGCGGCCCTGCGCGCGGGGCCGGGCCAGTTCCAGGTACGCCTTGGGGAGGATGTGGGGGAACGCATCGATCTTCAGCATCGGCCTACGATCCGGCCGCGCCGTGCGCCCGTCAAGGCGAGCGCCCCCGGACGGCTGGAGCCCGGGGCGGGCGGGCGCCGGCGGCCTCGAGCGGGACCTCCTTGCGCGCGACCGCCTGGCGGCGACAGACGTGCCCGCGGCGCCGGAATCCTCCGGCCGCGCGGATAATGAAGCTCAGCGGCGGCGTTGCAGGTACAGGCCGGCGATGGCCAGCAGGGCCGAGCCGAACAGGACCGGCGCGCCGATCGACGCGCCGGCCAGGAGCCTCGAGGCGAGGCTGGGCGTTGCGTCGCGGTACTCCCCGAAGGAGGCGGCAGCCACGATCCAGATGAGCGCCCCCAGGGTCGCGAGCACCCGAGCCGTCACGATGGCGACGGCGCCCCTGCGCCAGCGCGGACCGCTCCCGCTCGCTTCCATGATGGCCCCCCTCGGCACGCCACCAGTTCGCTTGTACAGCTTGACCGATCTTGGCACGTCTGAACAGCATCGGTGCGGCATTCGCGCTGATTCGGCGCGGCCATGTGGTGGCCGCTGATGGTCGAGCGGGCGACACCGTGGGAAGAGCCGCGCTGGCGGCACGCGCTCGCCGGCGCGGTCGCCGCGGCGGTGGCGCTCGGCGCGACCGAGCTGGTGGCCGGGGCGCTGTCGGGCGCGCCGTCGCTGGTCCAGTCGATCGCCGCGGTGGTGATCGACAGGGCGCCGATCGGGGTGGTGCGCGCCGCCATCGGCGCGTTCGGCACGCGCGACAAGCCGACCCTGGTCGCCGGGGTCGTGGTCCTCTCGCTGCTGATCGGCGCCGGCCTC
>DASVXQ010000090.1:0-8385 GCA_036392615.1 Actinomycetes bacterium
CACCCTGGTGGCGCTGCGCAAGGAGCTGCTGCTGCGCGCCTTCGACCCGGACGGCGCCGCCGCCATGGGCTACCGGGTCGACCTGCTCGACCTGGTCCTCAACGTGCTGATCGCGCTGGTGGTGGTGGCCGCCGTCAAGGCGGTCGGCACCGTGCTGGTGATCGCGCTGGTCATCGTCCCGCCGGTGACCGCCAGGCTGCTGGTCGACCGGGTCGCCGGCATGACCGCGATCTCCTGCGCGCTGGGCGCGCTCGGCGGCTACCTCGGGCTGGCGATCAGCTACGAGCTCTCGCTCCAGCGCGGGGTCCGGCTGGCGTCCGGGGCGACCATCGTGGTCGTGCTGGTGGCCTGCTTCCTGGTCGCGCTGGCGGCCCGCCCGTTCCGCCGGGCGCTGGCGCGTGGCGGGCGGCGCGCCCGGCCGGCCGACAGAGGCGCCGGATGAGCTGGCTGACCGACGCCTTCTCCGGCGCGTTCGCGCAGCGGGCGCTGCTGGAGGCGGTCATGGTCGGGGTGGTCTCCGGGGTGATCGGCGTGCACGTGCTGCTGCGCCGCCTGCCGTTCTTCACCCTGGCGATGGGCCACGCGACCTTCCCCGGGGTGGTGCTGGCCGCGCTGCTCGGGGTGAACCTGCTGCTCGGCGCCGGGGTGTTCGGGATCCTGGTGGTGCTGGCGGTGGCGCTGCTGGGCGCGCGCGAGCGGATCGACGACACCAGCGCCATCGGCGTCGTGCTGGCCGGCGCCTTCGCGCTGGGCGTGCTGCTGCTGTCGGCGCAGGCCGGGTTCAGCAAGGACCTGAGCGCCTACCTGGTCGGCTCGATCGTCACCGTGCAGCCGGAGGACCTGCTGATCACCGCGATCACCGGCGTGGTGGTGCTGGGCGCGCTGGCCGCCCTGCACAAGGAGCTGGTGCTGGGAGCGTTCGACCCCGACGGGCTGGCCGCCCTTGGCTACCCGGCGGTGGCGCTCGACGTGGTGCTGCTGCTGCTGATCGAGCTGGTGGTGGTCACCTCGGTGCCGGCGGTGGGGACCATCCTGTCGGTGGCGCTGATCGCCGCGCCGGCCGCGACCGCGCGGCTGTGGACCGACCGGCTGGGCCCGACCATGGCGCTGTCGGGCGCGCTCGGCGCCGCCAGCGGGGTCATCGGGCTGGTGGTGTCGCGCAACCTGAACGTCGCCGCCGGCGCCACCATCGTGCTGGTCGCGGCCGCGCTGTTCGCCGTCTCGCTGGTGCTCGCGCCGCGCCGCGGGATGCTCGGCTGGCGGCTGCTCGCGGGCGCCCGCCGCGGGGGCGAGGTCGCGCGGGCGCATCAGGGCTATGGTGGATGACCCGCACGGCGCACCGAGGATCCGCCCACATCGTGACCAGCGTTCCGGAAGTCTCCGACGCCTATACCGGCAGGACGGCGTGGGCCCGCGGCATGGCGGCGGCGCTGCGCACCTACCTCAACACCGAGGTGGGCAGCGCCCTCGTTCTGGTCGCGGCCGCCCTGGTCGCCCTCGTCTGGGCGAACCTGCCCGGCGGCTCCTACGAGACCGTCTGGACGACCGACCTGTCGGTCCGGATCGGTAGTTGGGGGATCACCGAGGACGTGCGCCGCTGGGTCAACGACGGGCTGATGACCTTCTTCTTCTTCGTGGTCGGCCTGGAGGTGCGGCGCGAGCTCGACATGGGCGAGCTGCGCGAGCGGCGGCGGGTGGCCGTGCCGGTGCTGGCCGCGCTCGGCGGCATGACCGTGCCCGCGCTGCTCTACCTGGCGGTCAACGCCGGCGGGCCGGGGGTGGGCGCGTGGGGGGTGGCGATGCCGACCGACACCGCGCTGGCGCTGGGTGTTCTCGCCCTGGTCGGCCCGCGCTACCCGCAGCGGCTGCGGGTGTTCGTGCTGACCCTGGTGGTGGTGGACGACATCGTCTCGCTGGTGGTCATCGCGGTGGCCTACACGCGCGACCTGCGGCTGATCGCGCTGGCCACCGCCGTGCTGCTGTTCGGGGTGGTCTACCTGCTGCGGTTCCTGCGGGTCTGGCGCGGTCCGGCCTATTTCGTGGTGGCCGTGGCGCTGTGGGCGGCGATGCTCGAATCGGGCGTGCACCCGGCCGTCGCCGGGGTCGCCATGGGCCTGCTGGCCACCGCCTACCCGCCGCGGCGCCAGCGGCTGGAGCGGGCGGTGTCGCTCACCAGGATGTTCCGCGAGCAGCCGACGCCCGAGTACGCCCGCTCCGCGCGGCTGAGCGTGGACGCCGCGATCTCCACCAACGAGCGCCTCCAGTACCTGCTGCACCCCTGGACCAGCTACGTCATCGTGCCGCTGTTCGCGCTGGCCAACGTGGGCGTGGTGCTGCGGCCCGAGGTGCTGAGCTCGGCGGTCCGCTCGCCGGTCACCATCGGCGTGGTGGTCGGGCTGATCGGTGGCAAGCTGATCGGCATCAGCGGGACCTCCTGGCTGGCGAGCCGCCCGCGCCTCGGCGGCCTGCCGCTGACCGTGCCGTTCCCGCAGATCGTCGGCGCCTCGGCGGTGGCCGGGATCGGCTTCACCGTGTCGCTGTTCATCGCCGACCTGTCGCTGGAGGGCCTGCGGCTCCAGGACGCCAAGATCGGCATCCTGACCGCCTCGGTGCTGGCGACGCTGCTGGGCTGGGCCGCCTTCCAGGTGATCGATCGCCTGCCGCGCTCGCTGGTGGTCCGCTCGGCGGCGGCGACCGCGCCGCTGATCGAGGAGCTCGCCGCGCCGGTCGACCCGGAGCGCGACCACATCCGCGGGCCCGACCAGGCGCCGGTGACCCTGGTCGAGTACGGCGACTACGAGTGCCCCTACTGCGGGCGGGCCGAGGGGACCGTGCGGGAGCTGGTGCGGGACTTCAGCACCGACCTCCGCTACGTGTTCCGCCATCTCCCGCTGGAGGACGTGCACCCGCACGCGGAGCTGGCCGCCGAGGCCGCCGAGGCGGCCGGCACGCAGGGCCGCTTCTGGGAGATGCACGACCTGCTGTTCGCCGACCAGAGCGCGCTGGAGCCGGCCGACCTGCGCGACCGGGCGGCCCGGCTGGGGCTCGACGTGGAGCGGTTCTGGGACGAGGTGCGCACCAGGGCCTACGCCCGCAGGGTCGCCGAGGACGTGCGCAGCGCCGAGGAGAGCGGCGTCGCCGGCACCCCGACCTTCTTCATCAACGGCCTGCGCCACCAGGGCTCCTACGACGTCGACACGCTGTCGGCCGCGATCCGGCTCGCCCTGCATCGCTCCAAGCTCGACGTCGCGTCGCGGCGCGCCGCCGGGCTCGAGCGCTGACCGCGGCCGCGGTGACGGGGGGGCCCGGTAAGCCGGGGCGGCCGCGGCCGTCAGACGACCAGCACGGCCTTGCCAACGACCTGACCGGCCTCCAGCGCCCGGTGGGCCTCGGCCGCCTGCTCGAGCGGGAAGGTCGCGCCGACGTGCACCGACAGCGTCCCGGCGTCGAACAGCCGCGCCGCCTCCTCCAGGATGGCGGTCTGCCGCTGCCGCTCGGCGAACCAGCCGAACACCGACGGCGCGGGCATCCAGGTGAACGAGACCCGCAGGTTGCGCCGCCGCATCTCCTCGATGGCCGCCTCCGGCCAGGGGCTCTCCACGTTGGAGACCAGGTCGCCGTAGGGGCGGACCAGGGCGAAGCTGTCCGCGAAGGTGCGCCCGCCGACGGTGTCGTGGACCACGTCGGCGCCGTCGCCGCCGGACCAGTCCCGCACCTCCGCGCCGACGTCCTGGGTGCGGTAGTCGATCGTCCGCTCCGCGCCGAGCTTGGCGGCCAGCTCGGCCTTGGGGCCGGGCGAGACGGTCGCCGCGACCCTGGCGCCGGCCGCCCGCGCGATCTGCACCGACATGTGGCCCACCCCGCCGGCACCGCCCTGGACCAGCACGAACTGGTCCTGGTCGAGGCGCGCCCGCCCGTGCAGGCACTCCCAGGCGGTGATGGTCACCAGCGGCGCCGCGGCCGCCTCGACGAACTCGAGGCGGCTGGGCTTGCGCGCGACCAGCCGCTCGTCGAGCGTCTTGGCCTCCGCGTAGGTGCCGGCGGTGCCGCCGAACCCGCCGTCGCAGAACCAGACCTCGTCGCCGGGCTGGAAGCGGGTCACCTCGGCGCCCACGTCCGAGACGACCCCGGCCCCGTCCCAGCCGAGGATCGCTGGCGGCTCCCCGGCGATGGTGCCGTTCGCGCGCAGCTTGGCGTCGACCGGGTTGACCCCGGCGGCGCGCAGCTCCACGCGCACGTCCCGCCGGCCGAACTCCAGCTCGGCCACCTCGGCCGGCCGGAGCACCTCCGGCCCGCCCACCGCGGCCATCAGGATCGCGCGCAACGTCCACCCCCCCTCTGCCGGTCCCTGGACCACCCGCTCACCGTACCGGCCCCCGCCGGCACGGGTCACCGGGCGTCCGCCCGTGCGTCCGGGGGCGGCGGTATGTTGACCCGGACCACGAGGAGGCAGAGATGGCGGAGATCCGCCCCGCGACCGCGGCGGACGTGCCGGCGATGGTCGGGCTGGTGCGCGAGCTGGCGGCCTACGAGCGCGCCGCCGAGGAGGTCGAGCTGACCCCCGAGGTGCTCTCCTCGGCGCTGTTCGGCGCCCAGCCGGCGGTGTTCGCCCACGTCGCCGAGGTCGACGGCGAGGTGGCCGGCTTCGCGCTGTGGTTCGTCAGCTTCTCGACCTGGCTCGGCCGGCACGGCATCTATCTCGAGGACCTCTACGTGCGGCCGGAGCACCGCGGCGCGGGCCTCGGCAAGGCGCTGCTGGTCGCGCTGGCCCGCGTCTGCGTCGAGCGCGGCTATGGCCGGCTGGAGTGGAGCGTGCTCGACTGGAACAAGCCGGCGGTGGACTTCTACCGTGCGCACGGCGCGGTCGCCCAGGACGAGTGGACCGTCTTCCGGGTCACCGGCGAGCCGCTGCGCCAGCTCGCCGCGCTCGGCTGACCTCAGCCGCCGCCCTCGGCGAGCTCGCGCTCCAGCACGGCGCGCTCGGCGTCGGACAGCGGCCGCGAGCGACCCGACGCGCGGTCCCAGGCGACCAGCACGACCTCGGCCTCCGCCGCCACGCGCCCGTCCGGCGCCAGCACGTCCTCCAGCGTGGTCAGGCTCGAGCGGCCGATGCGCAGCAGCCGGCAGCGGGCGATGGCCGCGCCGTCGCGCGCGTCGAGCGCGCCGCGGTAGTCGATCGCCACCCGCGCCACCAGGTAGTCCCACACCTTGCCGTCGAGCTCGAACACGCGGCTGAGCCACTGGTCGCGGGCCGCCTCGATGAAGCTCAGGTAGACCGGGTGGTAGACGTGGGCGTAGGCGTCCAGGTCGCTCCAGCGGATCTCGATGCGTCGCTCGTGCATCCCGAGGGTCCAGTCCTTCCACGGTTGCGTGCCACGCGACGCAGCATGGCACGCCCGGTCTAGGCCGCGCCCAGCTCGGTGGTGCAGTAGCCGCAGCGGCGCGCCTTCAGGGGGATGTCCATCAGGCACCAGGGGCACCGGCGGGTGGTCGGCTCCGGCGTCTCCCGGTGGCTGAAGTGCGAGGTCAGCAGGTTCATCGGCTTGACCACGAAGAAGAAGACCGCCGCGGTGATGGTGAGGAACGCGATCATGGCGTTGAGGAAGTCGCCGTAGCGGAACACCGAGCGGTTGATCCGGAAGCTGAGCGCGCTGAAGTCCGGCCGCCCGAAGATGGCCGCGATCAGCGGGGTGAGCAGGTCCCTGACCAACGCCTGCACGACCGCGGCGAAGGCCAGGCCGATGACGATCCCCACCGCCAGATCGACCACGTTGCCCCTGAGCACGAACGTCTTGAACTCCGTCAGCAGCCCGCGCACCTCGTCCCTCCTGGGGTCGCACGCCCGGGGGGTGGGCGTGATCCGAGTTGAATTCTCGGTATGTGCCCGCTCTGCCGCCAACTATCCCAACTTGCTCAGGTGTCAGTTTTCGACCTGTCGGCCGGTCAGGGAGGTGCCGCCCCGAGCGCCAGCCCGCGCCGGCGGCGGCGACCTGCCCGCGTGGACGGTGGACTCAGCTGGCCGCCGCGCCGGCCAGCAGCGCGCCGGCCTCGGACATCATCTCCTGGACGATCTGACCGGCCGGCTTGACGTCGCCGATCAGGCCGGCGCCCCCGCCGGCGGGGAACGCCATCTCCTCCCAATCGCCGGAGGTCTCCGGCGTCGGGACGACCGCCGAGAACTTGGGCATGTCGTAGGGAGCGTTCACCGAGTGGGGGAAGAGCCGCGTCCGGCCGATGACCGCCGGCGGCGGCGGTGGGTCGGGGATCTGGTGCTCGCGGCCCGCCCAGGTGCGCACCGTCCCCGAAGGAAGCACGCGGTACGGCTGGTTCGGCCACTCCGGGCCGTAGGCCGTGGTGACCACCGTCTCGCCGCCGGACTCGACCAGCCGGCGCTTGTACTCGGGATGGGCGTGCGCCTCCTCGGAGGCGACCAGGCGGCTCCCCACCCAGACGCCGTCCGCGCCGGCTCGCAGCGCCGCGGCCGCGCGTTCCCCGTTCGCGATCCCGCCGGCGGCCAGCAGCAGCAGGTCGGGGTACCGTTCGCGCATGCCGCCGAGCAGCGTCAGCAGCGGCGTGGTGGAGCGCGCGTGCCCGCCGGCCTCGGCGCCCTGCACGACCAGCCCGTCCACCTCCAGCTCGACGGCGGCGCTGGCCAGCTCGAACGAGGAGACCTGCATCCAGACGCGGGCGCCGGCGGCGGCCAGCCGGTCGACCCAGCGACGGGGTGGGACGTCGTGATGGAAGGCGACCAGTCCGACGCCGAGCTCCAGACACCGCTCGACGTGCTCGTCGGTGGCCGCCGGCCCCTGCGGCAGCTCGGCGCAGATGAGGTCGACGCCGAACGGGCCGCTGGTCAGCCGCCTGAGCCGCTCGACCATCACCGGCAGGCTGGCCGGCGGATCGGGGCTCGCGCCGATGAACCCGAGCCCCCCGGCGTTGGTGACGGCGGCGGCCAGACGCTCGTGGGCCACGAACCCCATGCCGGCGCCGACGAACGGGTAGCGGAGGCCGTGCTCGCGTGTCAGCCTTGTCTGCATTGCATCGTTGTGTGGGTCCATGGGCGTCCTTTCGCTGGTCGACGTGCCGACAGCATCGGCTGTGCGGGACGACGGCGCATCGTGGTCCGACCCGTAGACTTTGGCCGCTGGCCACTGAGCGACGGGGTCGATCGTGGAGTTGCTCGAGCGGAGAGCCGAGCTGGAGCGGATCCGGGCGCTGCTGAAGGACGCGGCGGCCGGGCGGGGCGGGCTGCTGCTGATCGAGGGCGTCGCCGGGATCGGCAAGACCGCGCTCCTGGAGGCGGCCTGCTCGCTGGCGGACGCGGCCGGCCTCCGGGTCTGCCGGGCGCGCGGTTCCGAGCTGGAGCTGGAGCTCGCCTACGGGGTCGTCCGCCAGCTCCTGGAGCGGCCGGTGCGGTCGCTGCGCGGGGATGCGCGGAGCCGGTTGTTCGACGGCGTGGCCCGCGTGGCCGAGCCGGTCCTGTGGCCGGCCGACGCTGGCGGGCTGGCTGCGGCCATGGAGGTCCTGCACGGGCTCTACTGGGCCTGCGCCAACCTCGCGGAGGAGCGGCCGCTGCTGTTCGCCGTCGACGACGCCCACTGGGCCGACGAGCCTTCGGCCCGCTTCGTCGAGTACCTCGCCCGGCGGGTGCGGGAGCTGCCCGTCCTGCTGCTGCTCACCCGCCGCACCTCCGAGCCGGCGGCTGCGGCGCCCCGGTTCCTCCGTCTGGCCATGGAGCCGACGGCCGAGCGCCTGCGCCCCGCGGCGCTGAGCGAGGCGGCCATCGCCGCGCTGGTGCGCGCACGCTGGGCGGCCGAGGCGGACGAGGCTTTCTGCCGTGCCTGTCACGCGGCCAGCGGCGGGAACCCGTTCCTTGCCCGCGAGCTGCTCGAAGCCGCCCGCGCCGCCGGCATCGAAGCGAACGCGCGGGGCGCCGTCGGCCTGGAGGAGCTGACCCCCGCCGCGGTCGCCGTCTCGGTGGAGCTGCGGCTGGCGGCGCTGCCCACCGATGCGGTCGAGCTCGCCCGGGCCGTGGCCGTCCTGGGCGGGAACGCCGAGCTGCGACACGCGGCCGCCGTCGCCGGCCTGGCGACCGACGCAGCCGCGCGGGCGGCCGACAGCCTGGCGGCCGCCGCCATCCTGGGTCGTGCGCGGCCGCTCGACTTCATCCACCCGCTCGTGCGGGCCGCGGTCTCCGCACGGATGCCGGCCGCCGCCCGGTCCGAGGCCCACGCCCGGGCCGCTCGCCTGCTGGCGGCCGACCGCGCCCCGTCGAGCCTGGTCGGCCTGCATCTCCAGGCCACCGAGCCGGCCGGCGACGCCTGGACCGTCGAGCTGCTCCGGCGGGCCGCGGGCGACGCGCTCGCCCAGGGCGCGCCGCGCGCG
>DASVXQ010000091.1:0-7426 GCA_036392615.1 Actinomycetes bacterium
CTGGACCGCGGCGGCGGTGGCGTCGGTGGAGCCGTCGTCGACGTACAGCAGCTCCCAGGGGCGGCCAAGCTGCGCGAACGCCTTGGCGGTGCGCTCCACAAACAGCGCAACAGTCGACTCCTCGTTGTGCGCCGGCACCACGACGGAGACGAGTTGTGCCTGAGGATCGGTCATCTGCACATCATTCCAAATTCGCCGCCGGCGGGGCACACTCTTTCGAATCCCCGGTCACAGGGGGCGCAGGACGCGGGCGAGCGCGGTCTCGGCGCCGGCGTGGTCCAGATGACCGGCGAGCACGGCGCGGACGGTCGCGACCCGGTCGGCGCCATGCGCGCGCGCCAGGCGCCGCTCGAAGGCCGCATGGAAGCGGCGCGCGGTCGCCAGCACGGCGCGGCCCCGGGCGGTCAGGTGAAGCTCGCGGGCGCGCCCGTCGGCCGGGTCGGGGCGGCGCTCGACGTAGCCGGCGGCGACCATCTCGCCCACGATCTTGGTGCTGCCGGGGTTGGAGATGTCGAGCAGCTCGGCGAGCTGGCTGGCCGTGCGCGGGCCGCGGTCCAGCACGCGGAGCACGAAGCCGAACGACGGCTTCACGTCGTCGAAGCCGGCTGCGGCCAGCGCCTGGTGCAGCTCGGCCACGAACGCCTGGTATGCCAGGCCAAGGAGGATGCCGAAGTCGTGCTCCTCTGCCACCCTGCGCTCCACCGAACCCTCCTTGACACATATAACCCAAGTTAATTAACCTTGGTTATCTATTCTAGCCCGCGAGGAGGTCCTCCGCGATGTCCGTGATCTCAGCCGCGACCGCCCCCACCTTCGCCCTGCCGGGCCTGGCCGTGACCGGCCTCGCGGCGCCGAGCCGCGGCGCCAGCGAGACCAGCGTCTGGCGGCTCACGCTCACCCCAGGCGCCGCCGGCGTCGAGCACACCGTCGACCGCGAGGAGGTGTTCGTCGCCCTCGCCGGTCGCGCCGTCGCCACCATCGACGGCGACGAGCACCACCTCGGCCCAGGCGACGCGCTGGTGGTTCCGGCCGAGTGCCCATTCAGCCTCGCCAACCCGCACGACGAGCCGTTCGAGGCGGTCGTCGCGCTGCCCGTCGGCGGGCGGGCGCGCATGCCGGACGGCGACGCCTTCGTCCCGCCCTGGGCGGAGTGACGCACGGCCGCCCACGCCGTCGGCCGTCACGGCACGTTGCCGGAGCCCTGGAGAGCCGGGTGGGCCTGCCTCGCCCGGCCCGGGACCGCGCTCACGCCCCGAAGAACTCCCGCACGGCGGCGACCACCCGTTCCTGCGCGGCCGGCTCGAGCTGCGGGTACAGCGGCAGGGAGAGGCACTCGGCCGCCCACGCCTCGGTGACCGGCAGGTCGCCGCGCCCGTGGCCGAGATGCCGGAAGGCCGGCTGGAGGTGCAGCGGCAGCGGGTAGTGCACCCCGGCCTCGATCCCGGCGGCGCGGCAGTGCTCCAGCAGCGCGTCGCGCTGGCTGGTCCGCACCACGTACAGGTGCCAGGAGCTGGAGCGCCCCGCTGGCGTGGCGGGCAGCGCCAGGTCGCCGACCCCGGCCAGCGCCTCGCTGTAGCGGCGCGCCAGCCGCCGGCGGGCGTCGTTGGCCGCCTCGAGCCGGGTGAGCTTGACCGCCAGCACGGCCGCCTGGATGGCGTCCAGCCGCTCGCCCCAGCCGAGCTCGGCGTGCTCGTACTTGCCGCTGCGGCCGTGGTCGCGCAGGCGCCTCACCCTGGCGGCCAGGTCCTCGTCGTCGGTGGTCACCGCGCCGGCGTCGCCGAAGGCGCCGAGGTTCTTGCCAGGGTAGAAGCTGAAGGCCGCCAGGTTGCCGAGCGAGCCCGCCCGCCGCGGCCCGTCGTCGCCCGGCAGCTCCACGGTGGCGCCGTGCGCCTGGGCGGCGTCCTCCAGCACCGGCACGCCGGCGGCGGCCGCCAGCGCGCCGATTGCCGCCATGTCCACCGGCAGCCCGTACAGGTGCACGGGCAGCACCGCCGCGGCGCCGTCGAGCGCGCCGGCGAGCCCCTTGGGGTCCATGCCGCCGGTCGCCTCGTCCACGTCCACGAAGCGCGGCCGCGCCCCGGCGTACTCGATCGCCTCGACGGTGGCCGCGAAGGTGTGCGCCACGGTGACCACGTCGTCACCCGGGCCGACACCCAGGGCCAGCAGGCCGAGGTGCAGCGCCGCGGTGCCGGAGGCCACCCCGACCGCCAACCGCACCCCGCAGAACGCCGCGAAGGCCCGCTCGAAGCCGGCCACCTCCGGGCCGCCGATGAAGCCGCCGGCCGCGACCACCCGGCCGATCGCCGCGTCCAGCTCGGCGCGCTGCGCCCGCCAGGCGGCCACCACGTCGACCAGCGGGACCTTCCGCTCCGGCTCAGCCATCGACGACCACCTCGACCTGCTGGCCGCCCTTGTCGAGCGACTGCTGGGCCGCCTCCAGGGCCGCCACCACCCGGGTCCCGCTCCAGCCGTCGCTGCGCGGCCGCGAGCCGCTGGCGCAGCACTCCAGGAAGTGGTCCAGCTCCAGCGCCAGCGGCTCGGTCATCTCGGTGCGGGGCACGTGGATGTCGCCGGCGCGGAGCCGGAACTGGTACTCGCCGTAGCCGCCCTGCACCGGGTCGGCGCCTTTGTCGTAGACGCGCAGCTTGGCCTCGGAGTCGAGGTCGTCGAACACCACCATCCGCCGCGAGCCGACCATGGTGGTGCGCCGCACCTTGGACGGGTCGAGCCAGGAGACGTGCAGGTGGGCCAGCACCCCGCCGTCGTAGCCGAGGGTGGCGAAGACCACGTCCTCCAGCTCGGTGTGCAGGTAGCGCGCGCCGCGGGCCGAGACCCAGCGGGGCGCCGCGCCGATCAGGTAGTTGGCGATCGAGACGTCGTGCGGGCCGATCGACCAGAGCGCGTTGATGTCGCTCTGGATGCGGCCCAGGTTGACCCGCTGGGAGTGCAGGTACCACAGGTCGCCCAGCTCGCCGGACTGGAGCAGCGCCCGCATCTTGATGACCGCCGGGTTGTACTCGAAGGTGTGGCCCACCATCAGTACGCGGCCGGCCCGCTCCGCCTGCCGCGTCAGCGCCGCCGCCTCAGCGGTCGACAGCGCCAGCGGCTTCTCGGCCAGCACGTGCTTGCCGGCGTCCAGGGCCTGCCTGGTCAGCGCGGCGTGGCTGGCCGCCGGGGTGGCCACCACCACCGCCTCGATCGCCGGGTCGGCCAGCACCGGGCCGAGGTCGCCGAGCGGCGCCACCCACGGGTAGCGCCTGGCCACCTCAGCCCGGCGCTCCGGGTCGAGGTCGACGCACGCCGCCCAGTCGGTGCCGAGGCGTTGATGCAGGTTGCGGGCCAGGTTGCGGCCCCAGTAGCCGTAGCCGAGCAGTGCTGCCTTCACCAGCGGTTCTCCCCTAGCCGGGACGCGTTCGAGCGGGGGCCATTCTAGAGCGGGGGACACGTATCGGGTGCCGCGCCTGTGGCCGCCGCTCTGCTGCCGCGCGGGTGGCACGCCTGTAGGATCGGGGCTGGTGGCGGCCCGCTCACGAGGTGGCCGCGGCCCGGTGACCCATGAGAAGGGGTGACGGTATGTCCGAGGCGTTCAGGTTGAGTGAGGACCAGGAGCTGTTCCGCAAGGAATGGCGGCGACTGTTCGAGGACAAGTTCACCCAGCGTGCGGCCGAGATCGACCGTACCGGCGAGTTCCCCTGGGACAACTACGAGACGCTGCGCGCCGCCGGGCTGCTGGGGCTGAACATCCCGGAGGAGTACGGCGGCGGCGGCGCGGACGCGCTGACCCACTGCCTGCTGGTCGAGGAGCTCGCGCGGGTGTGCGCCTCCACCTCGCTGATCCCGGCGGTCAACAAGCTGGCGACCCTGCCGATCCTGTTCGCCGGCACGCCGGAGCAGCAGGCCCGCTTCCTGCCTCCGATCGCCGACGGCTCCAAGATGGCGTCGTACTGCCTGACCGAGCCCGGCTCCGGCTCGGACGCGGCCGCGATGGCGTCCCGGGCGGTGCGCGACGGCGACGACTACGTCATCAACGGCACCAAGCGCTTCATCACCGGCGGCGGCGTCAGCTCGACCTACGTCTACTACGCGGTGACCGATCCGGAGGCCGGCCCGCGCGGCATCTCGGCGTTCGTGCTGGACTCCTCGATGCCCGGGTTCCAGGTCGGCAAGCACGAGGACAAGCTCGGCGTGCGCGGCTCGCCCACCACCGAGATCATCTGCCAGGACGTGCGCGTCCCCGCCGCCAACCGCCTCGGCGACGAGGGCCAGGGCTTCCCCCTCGCACTGCGCGCCCTCGACCACAGCCGCGTCACCATCGGCGCCCAAGCCGTCGGCATCGCCCAAGGGGCGCTGGACTACGCCCGCGGGTACATCGAGGAGCGCCGCCAGTTCGACAAGCCGATCGCGGAATTCCAGGGGATCCAGTTCATGCTCGCCGACATGGCGATGCAGACCGAGGCCGCGCGCTCGCTGATGTACACCGCCGCGGCCAAGGCCGACCGTGAGGACCCCGACCTCACCTTCTTCGCCGCGGCCGCCAAGTGCTTCGCCGGCGACACCGCGATGAGGGTCACCACCGACGCCGTGCAGCTCCTGGGGGGCTACGGGTACATCAAGGAATACCCCGTGGAGCGCATGATGCGGGACGCAAAGATCACCCAGCTGTACGAGGGGACGAATCAGATTCTCAGGGTCGTGATGGCCCGCCGCCTGCGGCAGCAGACCGCGGGTCGCCAGTAGCGCCTGTGTCGCCTCTGTCCCGGCCCGGGTTGCGGAGCAGCCCGGGCCGGCAAAGGTCGAGCACTCGCGCCTCCACCTCGGGGCGGTTCCCGGAGCGCCACAAAGGCGGCCTGCAGGGCCCGGGCTCAGTCTGATCAAAGCCTGTCAAGTGCAAATAGCGCAATTGTCACAGCGCATGACTTTCCGCCCTGGCGGACCGTCTACCACTCCTGGCGGGCGTGACGCCGGCAGGGCCTGTGGGAATGGCTCGTGTCGGACCAGCCCTGGCACACCTACCTGGATGCCTGGGCCCGACGCGAGCGCCTGCACAGCGGCCACGCCATCATCCAAGCGCTCCAGGCCCGCTTCCACACACGGCTGCTCACCCAGGCGCCGTACTTCTTCACCGACCTGCACCTCACCAGCGAAGCCGACGAGCAGGCGGCAGCCGACTCCGGCGAGATCCAGGCCACCGGCATTCGCTACGTCGCGACCAAGCCAGCAATCGACGTGATCCCGATCGGCACGGTCCGCAATGGGCGGTCGGATACAGGAAACTCGGACCACTGGGGCGACGTGGAAAGCACCATCCTGGTCGAGCCACGCTTCGGCGACCACTGCCTCACCGGACTCGCCGACTTCTCCCACGTGGAGGTGGTCTTCTTCCTCGACCGCCTGATGGCTGAGTACTTCAGCGCGCCCAGAGGGGTGTCTGAAAGGTTGTAGGCTGCGCGGTTGGCGCTCGGTCACGCCATTTTCCGGAGAGGGCTATCCTCCTCGTGTCGGCAGTTGCCCACGTTTCCGCACGTCAGGAGTTCGAGCGTATGACGCGCGACGGTGACCAGGCGCCAGCGGACGGCTCCCGGCGCGGACCGAAGCCGCCCCGGGAATCGGCGGTGACGCTGTCGCAGCCGATGGACCTGCGTCATACGAACCTGATGGGGAACGTCCACGGGGGCGAGATCATGCGGCTGATCGACAGCGCCGCCGGCATCGCCGCGAGCCGCCACGCCGGCGGGCCGGTGGTCACCGCCTCGCTGGACCAGATGAGCTTCCTGCACCCGGTGCACATCGGCAACCTGGTGTTCGTGCACGCCTCGGTGAACGACGTGGGGCGCACCTCGATGGAGGTGGGCGTGCGGGTCGAGGCCGAGGACCTGTTCAGCGGGCTGCGCACCCACACCTCGTCCGCCTACCTGGTGTTCGTCGCGCTCGACGAGCAGGGCCGGCCACGGCCGGTGCCGGCGCTGGAGCCGGAGACCGAGGTCGAGCGCCGCCGGCAGTCCGAGGCCAAGATCCGCCGGGAGATCCGGCTGGCCCGCGCCGAGGCCATCCGCCGTCAGCGCGGCGAGGCCGAGGCCCGGGGCTGACGGGACGTGGCGGCGGTCACGCGCCCGGTCCGCCGGGCCGGCCTGATCGGGGGGCTGGTGTTGGCCGCCGTGGTGCTCGCCCTGCTGGTGCCGTTCGCCACCGCCGACCCGCCCGCCGGGCTGACCGCCAGCAACGCGCCCTGGACCGACGAGGGCTTCAACCTCGCCAACGCGCGCGAGCGGGTGCTCACGGGAGCGTTCGCCACCGGGGACATCGACCGCAGCCTGACCAACGGCGCCTACAGCGCGGTCGCGGCGGTGGTGTTCGCCGCCAGGGGGCCGGACCTCGTGGCGGGCCGGGCGATCTCGATAGTGGCGGTCGCCGGGGCGGTGCTGCTGCTGGCGGTCGGCCTGGCGGAGGCGCTCGGCGCGCTGCCGGCGCTGCTGGCCGCCGCGGTGCTGGCCGGCGCCGACCTGGTGCTCGAATACGGCCGCCTGGCGCTGGTCGAGCCGCTGGTGGTGCTGCTGCTCACCGCCGCCTTCGTGCTGGCGGTGCGCGCGCCGTCGCGACCCTCGCCGTGGGCCGGGGCCGGTCTGGGCCTCGCGCTGGCCGCTGCGGTCTCGGTGAAGGCGATCGCGCTGCTGCCGGCGCTGGCGACGCTGGCGGTGGTGCTGGTTGCGGCGCTGGCTCGGCGCGACCGGCGGGCGCTGGCGATGGGGCTGGTCGGGCTGGGCGTGGTGCTCGCCGCCGGGCTGGTGTGGCTGCTGGCGGTGGCGCTGCCGAACCTCGACCGGCTGCGCACCGGGCTGGAGATCTGGCCGCGGGTGAGCTACCTGGGGGCGCCCTGGACGCTGGCCGGGCGGCTCTGGCGCTACCTCGCCGCCGGCAGCGACGGCGCCGCGTGGCGCAGCCTGCCGCTGCTGGCCGCCGCGGCGCTCGGACTGGTCGCCCTGGCGCTGAGCTGGCGGCGCCTGGCGCCGGCGGCGCGGGAGGCGCTGCTGATCGCCGGCCTGTGGGGCATCGGGCTGTGGGCTGCTCTGGGGGTGGGGGACTACCTGCCGACGCACTACGTGGCGCCGAACCGCTACGTGGTGCCGGCGCTGCCTGGGCTGGCCGTGCTCGGCGGCTTCGGGCTCGCCTGGCTGGCGGCCACGCTGGCGCGGCAGGGGACTGCGCGGACCGCCGTGGCGGTCGTGCTGGCGCTGGCGGTGGCCGTCCCCGGGGCGGCGCGCTATCTGGCGGCGGCCGCCGGCAGCGGGCACCTGCGCGAGCGGGACCAGCGGACGCTGGCGGCGACGCTGCCGCCGGGCGCGGTGGTGTTCGGCGCTTACGCGCCGACGCTGCTGTTCGACACGCGGGCGCGGCTGATCAGCACCTGGCCGCCGGCCGGTGCGAACGT
>DASVXQ010000092.1:0-15866 GCA_036392615.1 Actinomycetes bacterium
TGGCCGCGGTGGCCACCGTGGGCCTCCTTGGCCTCGCGCCATGCCGGCCGGAGCCGGACATAGGCGGCGAGGTTCCCGAGCAGGAATGCGGCGCCGAGAGCGAGCAGGCATTCGGGGATGAGCTGGTTCAGCGGAATCACAGCAGCCTCCCGAATACCCGACCGGTTGCCAGGCAAGGCTACTACGCGCCTCCTCGATGAGGCAGGGCAGCCGTCAACTCTGTGGACAATCGGGCTCCATCGCCGGCCGGGCCCTGTGGACAGTGGTTTGCCGCGGATCTGAGTTTCTGGAAGCCTGCGGACGGCACCACCCCGATGACGTCTCAAGGAGCACTTCGTGGCCGTCGCCGTCTCCCCTGCCAGGCCGTCGAGCCGTGTCCGACCCGTCCGCCGGGGCCTGATCCTGGCCCTGTTCGTCGGCTCCGGGGCGGCTGGGCTCGTCTATCAGGTGGTCTGGTCGCGCGAGCTGGTGCTGGTGTTCGGCAACACGACCCAGGCGGTGGCGACGATCGTCACCGCGTTCATGGCCGGCCTCGGCTTCGGCAGCCTGATCGGCGGACGCTGGGCGAACCGCAGCCGGCAGCCGTTGCGTCTCTACGGTGCGCTCGAGCTGGGCGTGGCGGTCTTCGCGGTGCTCCTGCCGTTCGCGTTCAACGACCTGGCCGAGGTTTACCGTGGCGCATATCCCGGGCTGGTCGACAACACCCTTGGGCTGACCGCCGTGCGCTTCGCGCTGGCGCTCGCCGCGGTCGCGCCCGCCACCTTCCTCATGGGCGCCACCCTGCCGCTGCTGGTGCGGTATCTGGTGCGCACCCTCGACGAGGCGGGCGCCCGCCTGGGGGAACTCTATGCGGCGAACACAGCCGGCGCCGTGGCTGGCACGGTCATCGCCGGCTTCGTGCTGATCGAGTTCCTCGGGCTGCGTCTCACAAGTTATGTCGCGGTCGCGCTCAACCTGCTCGCCGGCACTGGCGCACTGGTGCTCTCGCGCCTCGCCACAGGACCGCTCCACGCAGCGAGCGCCGTCGGCGGCGAACCGGGACGCGACGATCTCGACGCAACCGACACCCTGGCCCCCCGATCGATCGAGGCGCCGAGTCTCGCCGACGACCCCGGTCCGGACGGTCGAGCCCGCCAGGACGACGCTGTTTCGGAGGGCGTGCGGCTCGCGCCGCGGTGGGCCATCCTGCTGGCGACGTTCGTCTCCGGGTTCGTCTCGCTGGCGCTCGAGGTCCTCTGGACCAGGATGTTGGCGGAGGGCACGGGCTCCAGCATCTATATCTTCACGACGATTCTGGCCATCTTCCTCGCTGGCATCGCGATCGGGAGCGCCATCTATCGGCGCTGGTCCAATCCCGGCCGTGAGCGGGCGGCCACCCTCGGCGTCTGCCTCGGGGTCGTCGGCACCCTGGCCCAGGCGACTGTGGTGCTGGGCAGTGGCGTCGTGGGCACGGTCCCCTTCGTCGTCCGCACCGTCGTGGTGTTGCTGCCCGCCACGATCCTCATGGGCTACGCCTTCCCGCTCACCGGGCGGCTGGTCACCCCCACCGCGCGCGCGGCCGGCGGCAGCGTCGGACTGCTCTACGCGTCGAACACCGCGGGATCGATCCTTGGTTCCTTCAGCGCCGCCTTCATCCTGGCGGGAACGCTGGGGACCAACGGGTCCGTGCTCCTGCTCGGCGGGCTCAATCTGCTGGTCGGCGCCGCCCTGCTCACCGCCGACCCGATCTGGCACGCTCGCGCGGCCGCGGCCCTGGCCCGCATGGGGTCGCCCGCCGATGGCGATCCCGCCCCGGACTCCGGCAACCGCGGAGGAGCCGCCGCGCTGGCTGCCACCAACGGCAAGGTGCGAGGCGCCGGCGCGGTGACCGGACGCCTCCCGAGCCGCCCCGCCGGCGGAGCCCCCGAGTCCGACCCCGCCGGCCTGCGGATCACGAGCGCCTCCGAGCTGAGCGCGGCCGCGGCCGACCGGACCACGAGCGCCTCCAAGTCCGCCACCCACCCGAGCGCGGGGGACTCGGAGACTCCTGCGGCTGCCGCGCGGACGACAACGGGTGCATCCGCGTCCATGGCCGGGGCGGCTCGGTCCGCTTCGACGGCCGCGGCCTCCTCGGGGTCGGACGCGGCACGCGGCGCCGTCGGCGAGGCGGGCGGGGCCGCACTCCGGCGGGATGCTCGCCGCGAACGACTGGTGGCCGGGACGTTCGCTGTCCTGGCGCTGCTCGGTGTGGTCGCCTCGTCGCTCGATCTGCCGCTCACCCGGACGGCGACCGAGAACCATCTGCGCTCCCTCGGCCTCCCGGTGACGCATGCGGAGGACGAGCTGGCCACCGTCGACACGGTCGGCGGGCCGGCGGCGAAGCGGCGCCTGCTGATCGGCGGGGTGGGGGTGACCTCGCTCACGGTCGACACCAAGCTGATGGGCTATCTCTCGAAGGCGTTGCGGCCGCGGGCAGAGGACTTCCTCGTCATCGCGTTCGGCATGGGCAGCACCTACCGGTCGGGTTTGAAGCTTGGGCTGCACACCGATGCGGTCGAGTTGTCCCCGACGGTTCCGAGCCGCATGCCGGTGTTCTTCCCGGACGCGTCGACCTACCTCCATCATCCAAACGGACGGGTGATCACCAGCGACGGCCGCAACTACGTGCGCCTGGTGCGCGACAAGTACGACCTCGTGGCCGTCGATCCCGCGCCGCCGATCGAGAGCGCCGGCTCGGTGGTCCTCTACACCAGAGAGTTCCTGACCGAGGGCAAGGCGCGCTTGCGTCCCGGCGGGGTGTTCCTCCTGTGGATGCCGTATGCCCTACCGATGGACGACCTGAAGGCGCACGTGCGGACGTTCCACAACGTCTTCCCGCACGTCAGCCTGATGCTCTCTCCTGGCGGGCACGGCATGTTCATGCTTGGCTCCGACGCGCCGCTCCAATTCAACGACCAGGACGTCCTTCAGGTCCTCGGCAACCCAGACGCCGTGCGGGACCTCGCCGACTCGCCCGACTACCCGCCAACCGACGGCCCCGGCTGGGTCCGCGCCGTCCACAAGGCCGAGTGGCTCAGCGACGACCGGGTCACCGCCTTCACCGGCCCTGGTCCCGAGATCACCGACGACCGGCCGCGCTCCGAGTACTTCCTCTGGCGCCGCGCCTTCATGCGCGACAAGGCCTACGTCAACGAAGCCATGCTCCGCGCCGCCACCCCGAAATAGCGAAGCAACCCAAAGTCCCGGCCTGCCAGCTTGACCGCGCCGGGTCAGCTCACGAAGCGGC
The DNA here is from genome assembly GCA_036392615.1 of Actinomycetes bacterium. GTDB lineage: Bacteria > Actinomycetota > CALGFH01 > CALGFH01 > CALGFH01 > DASVXQ01. The sequence goes on from DASVXQ010000092.1 coordinate 3,266, forward strand.
GGAAGGATGGCCAGGAGTACAGGGGGGTGCGCAGGTCGCGGCAGATGAAGATCGGGCCGCCGCGCTCTTCGTTGTTGGCGCCGGCGTTGTTGGTGACGGTGCCGACCTGGCGGAGGTTGCCGCAGAGCGACTGAAGGTCTTGTGTGTCATAGCCGATGGTGACGAGCGGACCGGCGGGCTGGTGCCGTGGACGCCAGAACCAATAGGTGTCGTGGCCGCTGACCGCCGACGGCAGGCCGAGCCGTGGGCCGAACCAGTCGATGGCGCCGGCCTCGCCGTAGTTGGCGGCGACGATCGCGGCGGTCCCGCGCTCGTCCGCTGGCAACGCGTGGTACGCGGCGGCGACGGTGCCAACCAGCTCAGGCCAGCCGACCATGTCCGCGTAGTCGGTCCGCGCCTCGTCGAGGTGCAGGCTGACCATGGTCCTGACCGGGAGCACCGGCAGGGAGATCGGCACGGCCACGACGGTGAAGATGGCCAGCGCGCCGACCAGTGAGCGGATCAGGCGTCGCCTACGGGCGGGGTACGCCCGCGCGCTGAGCAGGTGCTCGAACGAAACCGCGCCGGCGGCCAGGAGCAGCGGATAGATCGGCCCGGCGTAGTAGCTCTTGGCGCGTTGCACCAACAGCACCACGAGCACGACCACGGCGGCGAAGCCGAGCATGCGGAAGCGTTGGCTGCGCAGCAGGTGGACGAGACCGGCGATCCACAGTGGCACGGCGGGCAGGCCGATCAGGAGCAGTTGCTCGGAGAGGAAGCGGGTCGGCGGATTCTCCGCCGCCATGGCCGCATCGTGGTTTCCGAGGAACTCGAGCGTCGGCCAACCGTGGGTCGCCTGCCACGCAAGGTTGGGTGCGAACATGGCGGCGGCGATCAGCGCCGCCAGCCAGGGCCATGGCGTCGCGAGCCAGCGACGCTGGCCAGTGAGCACCAAGCCGACCGCCAGTCCGGCGATCAGCACGAGGATCGTGTACTTGGTCTCCACCCCGATGCCCAGCACCACGCCGATCGCCAGCCACAGGCGCGCCGAGCCGCCGCGGGCGAGCAGCCGCGCGACCAGGTACATGCAGATCGCCCACATGAGCTGGTCGAACGTCACAGTCTGGAGCATCGAGTTCCCGCCGAGGAACATCGGCGAGATCAGCACCAGCGACGCGGCCAGAAACTGGGCGAACCGGCCGCCGCCCAGCTCCCGCGCGATCAATCCGGCCAGCACGACGATCACCGCGCCAGCCACCGCCGGCCAGACCCGCAGCCCGAACAGCGAATGGCCGAACACGATTGTCGAGAGCCGAGCCACCATCGCGGTGACCGGCGGGTAGTCGACGTACCCGAGGCTCGGATGCCGGCCGGCGGCGAGGTAATAGAGCTCGTCGCGGTGGAACCCGTACCTGGCGGCCGCCGAGAGCTGCGCGACCAACTTGACCAGCGCCAGTCCCAGCAGCACCAGCATCCCGTCCGTCCGCCAGCGCTCCAGCGCAGCTAGCCACCGCGCCCGTATTCCGGCCTCTGCGGTCGCCGGCGCTTCCGGAGCGACCGCCGGCAACTGGGCGGCGGTGGCCCGGCGCGGCGGACCGGAAGCGCCGAATGCGCCGGCGCCGGCCGCAGAGGCCGCAACGGGGACTCCAGGTGCGGCGGCGCTCGCCGGACGGGCTGGGGCAGGGAACTCTGCAGCGGACGGTGCGGGCGATGGGGGAGCTTGGGGGCGGCTGCGCATGGCGGGCTCCTCGGCGGCGAGCGGGGCTTGGACGGCCGGTCGGTGGACCTGGTTCGACGCTACGGTCCTGGACCGCTCCCGTCGTCCGCCTTGGTCGCGAATCCGCTGCTAGCTCTTGAGAGGGAGGCGGGTGAGCTCTCCCTCTCAGGGGGGAGCCGGGTGGCCGGGCTCCGCCCGGTCAGGGTTCATCCACGTCGGCGACGGGCGCGCTCCTCGTCCACCGGGATCGATCCCCGGCCCAGGTCGACCTCGCCGAGGTGGTGGTAGGCGTCGTCGCCGCGGCGGGTGAAGGTGTGGCGCAGGGCGAAACGGTAGCCGCCGTAGGTCATCTGGCCGATGAAGGCCAGGCGGTCGCCTTCCCAGCCGGTGGAGACCCGGGTGGCGCGGCGCGGTCATCGAGGTCGGCGGGGGTGGTTCCCGGCGGGCCGAGGATGACGTCGCCGAGCTCGGTGGTGACGGCCATGAACAGCTCCAGGTCGAGTTCGGTCTCCGGGGTGGCCAGGCGAGCGGCGTGCCCGCGCGGGCGACGAGCTCGGCGAACCCGGCCGGTGAGCTGATCAGCAGGGCGCGGGTGTCGTCGGAGTTGGCCTGCACCGTGTGGGGGACGTGGAGCGGGGTGTGGTAGTAGCCGCCCGAGCCCACGGTCAGCTTGTCCTCGTCGACCCAGACCGTGAGCGAACCGGAGATCACGTACACACGCTCTTCGTAGCGGGTGTGCAGGTGCAGCGGGGTCATCGAGCCCGCGGCAGGACACTGTCGATGAGGTCGTGGCGGCCGTCGGTCCCGGCCGCGTCGCTGCGGGCAACGGTCGCCGACCCTCGGCAGAGCGCCCGCTACCGGGAGTTCCTGGACCCGATGGGCTTCACCGACGAGCTGCGGGCCATGCTTCGGGTGGGCGACAGCCCCTGGGGCGCGATCAACCTGCCCGCCCCCGCGGCCAGCCCGCCTTCTCCCGGCAGGAGATCGAGCTGGTGGCCAGCCTCTCGGCCCCTCTGGGCGAGGCGCTCCGGATGCGCGCCCGGCCGGCCGGCTTCCTGGGTGAGGCCATTTCCGGTAGCCGAGGTCGCCCCGATCATCGTCCAGGCCTACGACCTGACCGATCGCGAGTGGCAGATCACCAGCCTGATCGCCCGCGGCGCGGGCACGGCCGACATCGCCGAGGAGCTGTTCCTGTCGGCCCATACCGTCCGCGACCACGTCAAGGCGATCTTCGCCAAGGTCGGCGTGAACAGCCGCGGCGAGCTGGTCGCCCGGCTGTTCGCCGACCACTACGAGCCCGTCCACCTCCAGGACGTCGTCCGACAGCCGTGATGGTCGGTACGGGCTGGCGTCGAGGCCCCGTTAGAGGCTGCGGGCCGCCATGGGGGCGAAGCGCGAGTACTGGCCCTGGAAGGTGACCGTGACGGTGTCGGTGGGGCCGTTGCGGTGCTTGGCGACGATCAGGTCGGCCTCGCCCTTGCGGGGGGACTCGGGGTCGTAGAGGTCCTCGCGGTAGATGAACATCACCATGTCGGCGTCCTGCTCCAGGGCGCCGGACTCTCGCAGATCGGAGAGCATCGGCTTCTTGTCGGACCTCGCCTCGGTCTGGCGGGAGAGCTGGGAGATGGCGATCACCGGCACGGTCAGCTCCTTGGCGAGCAGCTTGAGCGTGCGGGAGATCTCGCTGACCTCCTGCTGGCGGCTCTCGACACGCTTGCTCGGCTGCATCAGCTGGAGGTAGTCCACCACCACCAGCCCGAGCCCGTGGCGCTGCTTGAGACGGCGGCACTTGGCGCGCAGCTCCATCATGGTCAGCGCGGCCGAGTCGTCGATGAACAGCGGGGCGTCGGCGAGCTTGCCGAGCGAGCGGGTGAGCCTGGTCCAGTCGGTGTCCTCCATGCGCCCGGTGCGCAGGCGCTGCATGTCGACCGAGCACTCGGCGCACATGAGCCGCTGGACCAGCTCGGTCTTGCTCATCTCCAGCGAGAAGACCACGGTGGGCACACTCGACCGCACCGAAGCGTGCCTGGCGATGTCCAGGCCGAGGGTGGAGTTGTGCGTTGGCACCATCGACCGGCCGGCGAGGTAGAGATGATCGGGGCTGTCGACCTCGACGCAGCGCACCGGCACGCTGGGAACTGGCCGCACAGCGACGATGAAGCGCTTGCCCGTGCGGCCTGGACCTCGCCGCTCCTTGTGCGTCAGCCGCTTGCGCTCCAGGCGGAAGACCTCATCGCTCGTCGAGAACGTGAGGGTGTACGCCGTGGAGGAGGCCTCCGTACGTCCCTCGACTCGTTTCCGGGCAAGCGGGCAGCGGTAGCCAAGGCTGACAATGAGCTCGCGCGTGTCCTCCGCGAGACGCCGTGAGGTCAGGCTGATCTGCACCGCTCCGCCGCCGGCGACGGTCCCGTCGGTATCGAGCAGCCCGGCGAGGAGCGAGCGGCGTTGCGCCTCTGAGGCTCGCAAATAGGTCGCGGGTATGTGCTTGTCGTTCAGGACCCCCAAGGCGCGCAGAATTCCCTGCACCGTGCCGTGGTGGTTCCGGCATGCCTGGCATCGCCTGAACCCGCTGGACCACTTCCCGCAGTCGGGGCACGTCGGGGGTTCGACCTGGAGCCCGTCCGCCTCCAAGTGGACGACGATCTCGGGGTCCGCGGTGGTGAACCTCGCACTTGCGCTGTTGCCGTCTCCCAGCCACACCCCGAGTGCATACGGGGGCAGCGGCAACTCCTGATCCGGCAGCTCGAGCGGCTTGGTGTTGACCACGGCGTGGTTCAGTCTCCGCTCGGCGCCAGGGCAGTGAAGCGTCGCGAGGATCTCCTCGGTGGTCTTGACGGAAGGGAAGACCCGCTGGGTTCGCATCCGGTTGTACCGGCGGGCGGCTGCCCATGCCGACCTGCGGGATGCCCGGGTCTCGGTCAGCCACTGGTGCTGCGCGTCGGCGACGATGACGGTCCCGTCCGAGAACTCGACTTCGTAGCAGGGTCGGGCGTGCATGACATCGGTCACCGCCACGACGGTTGTCGGTCTGCCGTCCGCGCCGATCAATTGATCCCCGACCGCGACTTCCCCCATGGTCGTCCAGCCGGTGGGGGCTGGGAGGGGGGTGTCGAGGGCCAGCGCCTTCCCCACGGCGGGCCTGGCCGCGACGATGATCAGGTTGGACGGCTGGAGACCCGAGGTCAGACGGTCGAGGTCGGGGAAGCCGGTGGACACGCCGGTGATCTCGCGGCTGTCGTTGTGGAGCTGCTCGATGGCCTCCAGGGTGCTGGTGAGCACCTCGCGCAGGCTCTGGTAGTCCTCGGTGACGCGACCCTGGGCGACCTGGTAGATCCAGGTCTCCGCGAGGTCGACGGCGCGCTCGGTGTCCTGGGGGGTCTCGTAGCCGAGCTGCACGATCCGGGTGCCGGTGTCGATCAGGCGGCGGAGGATGCCGGCCTCCTTGATGATGCGCGCGTAGTAGCCGGCGTTGGCGGCGGTCGGCACGCTCGACACCAGGGTGTGCAGGAACGGCGCGCCGCCGATGTCGGCGAGCTCGCCGCTGCGCCGCAGGTCCTCGGCGGTGGTGACGGGGTCGACCGCCTGGCCGTGGGAGTACAGCTCCAGTACCGACCGGAAGACTGTGCGGTGCGCGGGCCGGTAGAAGTCGTCCTCGTGCAGCAGCTCGAGGACCTCGGCGATGGCGTCCCGCGACAGCATCATCGAGCCGAGAACCGACTCCTCGGCTTCGATGTTGTGCGGGGGGACGCGGTCGTAGGTTGGGGAAGCGTTGGGCCGGTGACCTCCGTCGGGGACGGAGCGCATGGCCATGCGATCGAGCCTCCTTACGCTTCCCTGCTACGCGGGTACGACCTCCACGGTCATGTTCGCCTCGACCTCCGGGTGGAGCCGGACGGTGATCTGGTGGGTTCCGGTGTTCTTGATCGCGGTGTCGAGGTGGATGCGCCGCCGATCGATCTGGGTCCCGCCAGTCTTCGCCACGGCGTCGACGATCTGCGGTGTGGTGATCGAGCCGAACAGGCGACCCTCCTTGCCTGCCTTGGCCGGGATCACGACCCGGAGCGATTCGAGGTGGGCGGCCACGGTCCTGGCCTGCTCGAGATCGGCGATCTCGCGCTCGATCCGCCGGGCCCGGATGCCCTCGGCCTGGCGCACCGCACCTGGGGTGGCGAGCCGCGCCAGGTTGCGGGGCAGCAGGTAGTTGCGCCCGTAGCCGTCGGCCACCTCGACGATGTCGCCCGGGCCGCCGAGGCCCCGGACCTCTTGGTTGAGGATGATCTTCACGTCGTCGTCGACCTCGCGCTAGCGGATGGTGTATGGAAGCAGCGCCATCTCGCGGGCGTTCTTGACCGCCGTCGCGACGTCGCGCTGGTGCTGCGCGCAGTTGCCCGTGACCCTGCGGGCGCGGATCTTGCCGCGGTCGCTCATGAACTTCCGCAGCAGATTCACGTCCTTGTAGTCGATGTAGTCCTGCTTGTCAGCGCAGAACTGGCAGAACTTGCGCTTGGGCTTGCGCTGGAACGTGCTCTTGGGCATGCAGTTGATTACCTCCTGACCGGGCCGCGGGCTCCGTGTCCGCGGCCGGCCGTCACTCGTTTGAAATCCCGTTGACCAGTTGTGGTCGATCCATTTCCGGCGTCACCGGCCCGAGGTGCGCGCTCGGGACCCTGGGCGAGGTGCGGCAGACCCGCACCCAAGGTCCAGGGCCGAACCACGGCGGCCATCGGGCGACCCGCTAGAACGGCGGCTCGTCGTTGAACTGACCGCTGCTCCGCGAGGCGCCGGCGGAGTTGCCGGCCCAGTCGCCGCCGCCGCCACCGCCGCCGCGGGAGGCCCGCTCGACCTTGGCGGTCGCGAACTTCAGGCTCGGCGCGACCTCGTCGGCCTCGATCTCGGTCACCGAGCGCTTCTCGCCCTCGGGCGTCTCCCAGGAGCGTGTCCGCAGGCGCCCGACCACGATGGCGCGGGTTCCCTTGGTCATCGACTCGGCGACGTTCTCGGCCATCTGCCGCCAGACGTTCACCCGGAAGAAGGAGGTCTCGCCATCCTTCCAGTTGTCCCCGTCGCGGACACGCGGGGTCACCGCCAGACGGAAGTTGGCGACGGCCGCGCCGTTGGGCGTGAACCGCAGCTCCGGGTCGTCGGTCAGGTTGCCGACCAGGGTCACTTGGTTATCGGTAGCCACTCGAAGAACACCTCGTTGCGCATCCCGCGCCGGCCTGCGGCCGGACACGAACCGGTAGAACGGGCCGCGGATCGATCCGGATCCCTGCATCGAGCTGCCGGGAGGCGAGAACCCGCGGGCCAGGCGGGGAAGGAGACGCTGCCGGCCGGCTGATCAGGCGGCCTCGGGTCGGACCACCTTGTGCCTGATCACCTCGTCGGCCAGACCGAGCACTCGGGAGAGCTCGTCGACCGCCTCGGGCTCGGCTTCCATCTCGACCACGGTGTAGTAGCCCTCGTTGATGTGGCGGATCTCGTACGCGAACCGGCGCTTGCCCCAGTGATCGACGTTCTTGATCTCGCCACCGCGGCTACTGACCGTGGTCAGATGCCTGTCGACCGCCGCCTTGGCGTCCTTGTCCTCCAGGCTGGGGTCGAGAATCAGCATGACTTCGTAATGACGCATGTCACCTCCTCTGGACTGAGCGGCCCCCGACGGTCGGGAGCAGGAGCGTGAAGCCGACCGAGGGTAGCAGCCGACCGCCGCCATCGGCAACGCGCGCGGCGTGCTCCCTCGGCGGACCGGCGCTCCCACACCGTTCCGCTGATCGATCCGTCATGTGCTCCCAGCCATGCACGCATCTTCCCATTTCGGTGTGACAGCCGAATTTCGTTGTCCACACCCCCTTGCAGAGGCCGTGAGCAGGGCGGATGCATGGAACCGGCCGCCGCCGCCCGGCGGGCGGGCGAGCCGGTTTCTGAAGCCGGGCGGCGCTACGGCGACCCCGGGCGGGCGGCGACCCGCTCCGGGCCCTCCTCCTCGGCGGGGGACCGCTCGACCTCCACCGGCCCGGCCCGGAACGCGCGGACGACCAGGATGGTGGCGGCGACGAGGAGAAGGTTGCGGCAGGTGAGGACGCCGATGTCGAACGAGTGGAGGTGGCGGAGCTGGGTGTAGCGGAAGGGGAACTCGAGCTGACTGAGGACCGCGGCGCCGGCCAGGGTCCACATGGCCCGGCGGCCGAGGGGACGGTCGGCGAGGCCGGCGACCGGGGCGGCGAGCCACACCAGGTACTGCGGCGAGAGCACCCGGGTGGGCAGCACGAAGGCGAACACGCCGATGGCGAAGGCGCCGGCCCAGTCGGCTGGCTGGAGGCCGCGGCCGCCCGACGCGGCCTCACCCCCGGACGCCGTCCCGGCCCCTGACGCGGCCCCGGACGCCCGGCGCCAGACCAGCCAGGCGGCGCCCAGCAGGGTGGCGGCGGTGGCCACGGTGGAGGCGAGCTTGAGCGCCCCGGAGATGCCCGACAGGAGGTCGTAGGCGCCGAAGCCGTAGGCGGAGCGCGCGGCGACGCCGAACGCCAGGTGCGCGAGGTCGATCACGTTGGCGGGCAGGCTCTCGATCTGCACCCCGCGCTTGATGTGGTAGAGCAGCGAGCCGACCGTGCCCGACACGGAGACGATCAGCGCGGGGACCAGCGTGACCGCGAAGGCCAGCAGGAATGGCGGCACGGTACGCCGCAGGGCCCGCCGCCAGCCCTGTGTCGGCACCAGCCCGAGCACCAGCAGCGGCGCGAGGACCGCGGGGAAGAGCTTGGCCGCCGCTCCGTAACCGAGGGCGGCCGCCGATGGCCCGGCTCGGCCCTCCGCGGCCAGGGCGGCGGCGAGCAGCACGCACACCGCCGGGATGAGGTCGAACCGCAGCACCAGCAGCGGCCCGATGATCACCATCCCCAGGACGTAGGCGAGCGGGATCCTGGTGCGGCCCCGGTCGGCCGTCCTGGCGAGCCGCCAGGCCGCGTACAGGCCGAGGGCATCGACCAGGATCATCTCCAGCGCGAAGGTGAGCCGATAGCCCGGCCCGGTGCCGACCAGCAGCGCCGGGACCAGGGTGAACGGCACGCTGCCCGGCGGGTACTCGATGGCCACGTCGCGGTAGGGCAGCTCGCCCTGGAACATCCGCTCGACCTTGGCGCCGTAGGCGCGGACGTCGCCGTAGACGCCGGAGGAGTAGAAGCGCGGGTTCAGCGAGACGACCAGCAGCAGCACGCGCGTGATCAGCCAGAGCCACACGAAGGCGGGAACCACCCGCCGCACGGACCAGCGTGACTCGGACGGTCTCCGAGGCGACAGCTCGGCGGTTGCGGTGCGCACGGCCATCGCTTACCCGCTGTTGTTGGGATCAGTCGACTGATCCCGTCCCAGCTGGGAGGCGCCCTGGTTGGTGCCGCCCGGACCCGGCAAGGTGCTGCTCGGGACGACCCCGAAGGTCGAGCTCGGCGGCTGCAGCGGCGGCTGGGTGGTCTGCGGCGGGAAGGTCGGCTGGGTGACCGTCGGCGGCGGCGGTGGGGGCGCCGTGGTCGTGGTGGTCGTCGCCGAGGTGGTGGTCGGGTTCAGCACGATGCCGTCGAAGGTCGGGTCGGGGAACGGCAGCGGCGCCAGGTTGGCGGTGGCCTGCTCCATGAACTGCCGCCAGATGACCGCCGGCAACGACCCGCCGGTCACCTCGCCGATCCCGTGGATGCCGGTCAGGCGCTTCGGCGGCTTCTTCGGGTTCTTGTTCTCGTAGCCCATCCACACCGAGGTCACCAAGTTGGCGTCGTAGCCCACGAAGCGCGCGTCGACCGAGTTGCTGGTGGTGCCGGTCTTGCCGGCGACCTCGCGGTCGGGCAGCCGCGCGGCGGTGGCGGTGCCGCCCTCCACCACTCCGCGCAGGGCGGCGGTGATGGTGTTGGCGATGTTCGGCCTGACGACCGGCGTGCCCGGGTCCTGGTGCCGCTCAACCAGCCGGCCGTTCGAGTTGGTGACCTTCTCGACCAGGTACGCCTGGTGGTGGACGCCCTGGTTGGCCCAGGTCCCGTAGGCGGAGGCGAGCTGCAGGGTCGAGACGTCGCTGGCGCCCAGCGCGAGCGGGACCTTCGGGTCGAGCACGGGCTTGCGCTCGGGGGAGAAGCGCCCGTCCTCGATGGTGTCCGACAGCCCGGTGCGCATCGCCAGGTCGGCCACCTTCTGGGGGCCGACCTTCTCGATGAGCTGCACGTACACGGTGTTGACCGAGTGCCTGGTCGCGTCCATCAGGGTGATGGGGCCGAAGCTCTCGGTGCCGAAATTGCTGTACTCGTGACCCTGCACCGTGAACTTGTTGGGGCCGGGGAAGACCGAGTTCACCGAGTAGCCCTCGTTCAGAGCCTCCTCGAGCACGAACGGCTTCATGGTCGAGCCGGCCTGCCTGCGGGCGTCGGTGGCGTAGTTGAAGGGCTCCTTGGCGAAGTCCTTACCGCCGTACATCGCGCGCACCGCGCCGGTCTTGGGGTCGAGCGCCACCAGCGACGCCTTGGGGTCGCCGGTCTGGTCGAGCACCCGTCGGATGGTCTGCTCGGCCTCCTTCTGCATGCCGAGGTCGATGGTGGTCTGTACCCGGAAGCCCTCCTGCGCGAGCCGCGTGGCGCCGTACTTGTCGAGCAGGTACTGGCGCACCTTCTCGAGGAAATAGGGCGCGGGCGACTCGGCGATGCCGCTGGAGGGCGCCGAGGAGCTCTCGTGGACGGGCGTGTTGATGGCGCCGGTGGCCTGCTTCTCGGTGATCCAGCCGCGCTCCTGCATGACCCGCAGGACGTAGTCGCGGCGGATCTTGGTGGATTTGAAGTTCTCCTTCTTGGAGTAGAACTCCGGCGCCCGGATGGTGGCCGCCAGCAGCGCCGACTGGGCCAGGGTGAGCTTTCTGGCCGGGCGGTTCTTGAAGAACGTGCGCGAGGCGGCGTCGACGCCGTAGGCGCCCCTGCCGAAGTACACGGTGTTCAGATAGAAGCCGAGGATCTGGTCCTTGGTGTATTTCTTCTCGAGCTTGACCGCGATCACGGCCTCTTTGAGCTTGCGGAACAGGTTGCGCGAGCGGCCGACGCTCGGATAGGCGTTCTTCACGTACTGCTGCGTGATGGTGGAGCCGCCCTGGCTCACCCCGGCGTTGCGCAGGTTGGCGAGGGTGGCCCGCAGCATGCCCTTGTACGAGATGGCGCCGTGCTTGTAGAAGTCGCGGTCCTCGGCCGCCAGCACCGCCAGCTGCATGTTCTTGGGGATGGTCGACAGCGGCACGATCCGCCGGTTCTCGGTGGGGGAGAGCGTGGCGATCTCGGCGCCCTTGCGGTCCAGGAAGACGGTGGTCTGGGCCGCTGGCACCTGGTCGAGCACCGGTACCTTCGCGAACGCGTAGACCAGCCCAACCAGTGAGCCGGCCACGATGGCCAGCAACGGCACGATCAGCCACAGCGCCCAGCGCAGGATCCGCTGGAAGCGGGAGCGCTCGGGGGGTGGCGCGTGGCGTGCCGCTCGCGAGGGCAATGGCGATCGCGACGGCGTGACGGTGGGCGGTCGTGCGGCCATGGCCGAACGACTCTACCCCAGCTCTGCGGAAACGCCGAAACCGCGCGGTCAGCGAGGTGTCGCGCGCTCAGCCGGCATGCCTGCGGCCCAGCAGGTAGCACTGGGTCAGATGGTTCCAGTAGCAGCCGGTGCAGACCTCGACCACGTAGCAGGCGCACTCCTCGACGGAGCGGTGCAGGTCGGCCAGGCCGTCGCTGGGCCAGACCCTGCCGGAGAGCTGCCGCAGCGAGTCGCCGAACACGTAGGTCACATGCACCAGCGAGCTCTCGGCACACACCGGGCAGGGCGACAGGGTCGCCTCGCCGACGTTGCGCGCGGCGCGCAGCAGCTCCGGGTGGGCGTCGCAGACCTCCTGGCGCGACACGCGCCCGCCGCGCAGGTCGCGCAGGGTCGCGCGCTTCACCAGTGTGTAGTCGACCAGCCGCATGACTCTCACGTTCCAGCAGGGAAGCGGCCCGGGAGCCCCGAACCGTGGCTCCAGTGTACCCATGGCCCCCGCGCAACAGAACGACCACCGGCCGGGTCACGACTCGGCCACGCGGCGGGGAGGAGTTTGACACCCGAGCGAAGGCGTACCTATCGTGGCGATACATCGGACCGATACATCCGGCCCGAACCCTGGGCCATCGTAGGGGGACGCGCTCGTGCTCGAGCTTGCTGTGCTTGGACTCCTCAAGGAGGCTCCGATGTCGGGCTATGAGCTGAAGAAGCAGCTCAGCTTCAAGCTCGGCGCCTTCTGGCGGGTCAGCTTCGGATCACTGTACCCATGCCTCAAGCGGCTGTTGCGCGACGGCGCGCTCGAGGTCGAGGAGAACCACTTCACGTCCCGGAAGAAGCACGTCTACCGGTTGACCGAGCGCGGCGAGCAGCTCTTCCTCGAGCTGCTGGAGTCGGCCGACGTGCACGATCTCGAGCAGGACCGGTTCTCGATGCGCCTGGCCTTCTTCCGCTACCTGCGGCCGGAGACCAGGCTCGACCAGCTCGAGCGCCGCCGCGGCTACCTCCAGGAGCGTCTCGGTCACCTGCGCGCCTCGCTGCGCACCGTCCGTGACCGGCTCGACGCCTACACCCTGGAGCTCATGGACCACGGGCTCGACTCGCACGAGCGCGAGATCGCCTGGCTGGATCGTCTGATCGCGGCGGAGCGGGGCTCCGCGACCAGCGATGGCCGCCCGACCGCCAGGTCCCGTTCCACCGCCACCCTCCCGGCCGAGTCGCTGCCGGAGGCACCCGGGCTCGCCACACCGGCGGCCCAGAACCCAACCGTCCAGCGCGATCCCCGCCTGCCGACCCAAGCCGGTCAGGCCGCGCCAACCCCATAGAGGAGTAGCGATCAGGAATGGCAAAGATACGCGTCGCGAT
>DASVXQ010000093.1:0-11771 GCA_036392615.1 Actinomycetes bacterium
GGCCGCCACGGCCGGCTCCGGCAGCGGCGGCAGCTCGCGCAGCACGCTCGGTCCGAGCGGCCCGTCGACGTAGTGGCGCTCCCCGGCGCGCCGCACCTCGAAGCGGCGCAGCACGCCGCCGGCCTCCAGCTCGACCAGCTCCGGCCCGCAGGACCACAGCCGCACCTCGAGCCGGTCGCCGTCCACCTCGGCCAGCAGGCCCTCCCGCGCCAGCCGGTAGCCCACCGTCACCCCCTCGAAGTCGGTCCGCTGGAGCTGCGAGGGGTTGTTGCGCCAGCCGGACGGCAGCGTCTGCCCCTGGCGCCGCGCCGCCTGGGCGGCCAGCGCCGCCGCCAGCGGGTTCAGCCAGGCGGCCTCGGGCGCGGGCGCCGCGGCGTCGAGGGCCTCGTCGATGTGGCGCTCCAGGAAGCCGGTGTCGATGCGGCCGGCGAGGAACTCGGGGTGACGCAGCACGCCGGCGAGCAGCTCGCGGTTGGTCGGGGGGCCGTGCAGCCGGGCGCCCTGCAGCGCCGAGACGAGCAGCCGCGCCGCCTCCGCGCGGCTGGGAGCGTGGGCGATCACCTTGGCCAGCAGCGGATCGTAGTGGGCGTCGACCCGCGAGCCGTCCACCACCCCGGCGTCCACCCGCAGTCCGGGCCCGGGCTCGATGCGGAAGCGGTCGAAGCTGCCGGCGACCGGCAGGAAGCCGCGGCGCGGGTCCTCGGCATACAGGCGCGCCTCGATGGCGTGGCCGCGCGGGACGGCCGGCGGCCGCGGCAGCGTCGCGCCCTCGGCCAGCCGGATCTGGAGGGCCACCAGGTCCCAGCCGGTGACCGCCTCGGTGACCGGGTGCTCGACCTGGAGCCGGGGGTTCATCTCCAGGAAGTACAGCTCGTCGCCGGCCAGCAGGAACTCCACGGTGGCCAGATTGGTGCAGCCGACCGCGCGCCCGGCTGCCACCGCCAGCTCGCCGAGCCGGCGCCGCAGTTGCTCGTCCACCGCCGGCGAGGGCGCCTCCTCGATCACCTTCTGGTGGCGGCGCTGGATCGAGCACTCCCGCTCGAACAGATGGATGAGCCCGCCGTCGAGGTCGCCGGCGATCTGCACCTCGACGTGGCGCGCGCCGGGCAGGTAGCGCTCCAGGAACACCGCGCCGTCGCCGAAGGCCGCCTCGGCCGCGCGGCGGCCGGCGGCCAGTGCCTCGTCCAGCTCGGCCGGGTCCGCGACCAGCCGTATGCCGACCCCGCCGCCGCCCGCCACCGCCTTGACCATCAGCGGGAAGCCGCCCTCCTCGCCGGGCAGCACCGGCACCCCCGCGCCGGCCGCCAGGCGCTTGGCCTCCAGCTTGTTGCCCATCGCCGCCAGCGCCTCGGGGCTCGGGCCGATGAAGCGCAGCTCGCGCTTGCGGCAGCGCTCCGCCAGGTCCGGGCTCTCGGCCAGGAAGCCGTAGCCGGGGTGGACCGCGTCCGCGCCGGTGCGCTCGGCGGCGGCCACGATCGCCTCGGCGCGCAGGTACGACTCGGCCGGGGTGGCGCCGCCGAGCGGCACCGCCTCGTCGGCCTCGGCCACGAAGGGCGCGTCGCGGTCGGCGTCGGAGAACACCGCCACCGTGGCGATGCCGAGCCCGCGGCAGGTGCGCAGGATGCGCCGCGCAATCTCGCCACGGTTGGCCACCAGCAGCTTGGCGACCGGCTCGCTCACATCCGGAACACCCCGTAGCCGTCCGTGCCCTTCACCTCCCCGGAATGGCAGGCGGACAGGGCGATGCCGAGCACCGTGCGGGTGTCGCGCGGGTCGACCACCCCGTCGTCGTAGAGCAGGCCGGTGTTGAACAGCGCGGTCGACTCCTGCTCGATCTGCCGCTCGACCGACTCGCGCATCGCCTGGTCGGCCGCCTCGTCGAAGGGGCGCCCGGCCGCCTCGGCCGACTGGCGGGCGAGGATCGACAGCACCCCGGCGAGCTGCTCCGGGCCCATCACCGCGGTCCTGCTCGCCGGCCAGGTGAACTGCAGCCGCGGGTCGTAGGCGCGCCCGGCCATGCCGTAGCCGCCCGCCCCGTAGGAGGCGCCGAAGATCACCGTCAGGTGCGGCACGGTCGAGTTGGAGACCGCGTTGATCATCTTGGCGCCGTCCTTGATGATCCCGCGCTGCTCGTAGTGCTTGCCGACCATGTAGCCGGTGGTGTTCTGGAGAAACACGAGGGCGACGTCCCGCTTGTTCGCGAGCTGGATGAACTGGGCGGCCTTGTTGGACTCCTCGCTGAACAGCACGCCCTGGGCGTTGGCCAGCACGCCGACCGGGAAGCCGTGGATGGTGGCCCAGCCGGTGACCAGGTTCGCCCCGTACAGCGGCTTCCACTCGTCGAAGCGGGAGCCGTCCAGGATGCGGGCGAGGATCGCGCGGGCGTCGGCCGGCGCCTTGAGGTCGACCGGCGCGAGCCCCAGCAGCTCGTCGGGGTCCCAGGCCGGCTCGTCGGCCGCCGCGGTAGGCCCGGGGCCGAGCTTGCGCCAGCGCAGGCTGGCGACCGCCTGGCGCCCCAGCCGGAGGCAGTCGCGCTCGTCGAGGGCGAGCTGGTCGGCCAGCCCGGAGGTGCGGGCGTGCAGCTCCGCGCCGCCCAGCTCCTCGTCGTCGGCGTCCTCACCGGTGGCCATCTTGACCAGCGGCGGCCCGCCGAGGAACACCTTGGCCCGCCCGGCCACCATGATGGTGTGGTCGGACATGCCGGGCACGTAGGCGCCGCCGGCGGTGGAGTTGCCGAACACCAGCGCGAGCGTCGGGATCCCGGCGCGCGACAGCCGCGTGAGGTTGCGGAACACCGCCCCGCCGGGGATGAAGATCTGCGCCTGGGTCGGCAGGTCGGCGCCGCCCGACTCGATCAGCTGGACCAGCGGCAGGCGGTTGCGCTCGGCGATCTCCATCGCCCGCAGGGTCTTGCGCAGGCCGAAGGGGTTGGTCGCCCCGCCGCGGACGGTGGGATCGTTGGCCACGATCACGCACTCGACGCCGCTGACCGGCCCGATGCCGGTGACCACCGCGGCGCCGACCTGGAAGTCGCTGCCCCAGCCGGCCAGCGGCGACAGCTCGAGGAACGGCGCGTCGCGGTCGAGCAGCAGCTCGATCCGCTCTCTGGCGAGCAATTTGCCGCGGGCGCGGTGGCGGGCGACGTAGCGGGCTCCCCCGCCGGCCCGGGCCAGCTCCAGCTGCGCGTCGAGCTCGGCGAGCAGCCGCAGGTTGGCGGCGCGGTTGGCGCGGTACGGGGCCGCGGCGGTGTCGACCCGGCTGACCAGCACAGTCATGGCCTCAGGGAACCACGCCATCCCGATGGGGTCCAGTTACGCATTGGCACGCGTCCGATCTAATCGCATGCCGATTCGAACTTCTATTTACTAAGTCGTGGAGTTCCGGCATTCGCGGAGTCAGGGCCTCAAGAATTTGTGAAAATTTGGTTCTCGATTTGATGGCGAATTACCATTGGAGAAACGCCGAAGTCGCGCGCGATCGCTTCCACGTCTTCGAATGTAAACTCCACCTCATCGGATTGAAGCCGTTCACGAATGCCCTCGGCAGGCGCGAGGAGTTCCGCCGCGAACGCGCGCTCCACTCGCTGCCGGTCGGTATGCGCTGGCGTAAGAAGAAACGATTGCGATGGCACGCCAAATACAAAGTGCCATAGCGCGCGCGCTTGGGCGAAGCGCTGGTTCGGTGACGTCATTGGTCTCCCAAGCACCAGCACATGGGATCTGTCTGAGCCACCCCCAAGGGCCTGTAGTCCAACATCATTAGAGGGTATGGTGAACAATGACATCATGCTGTCGAACTCGAAACCCTCATCGACCCGCCGACCGTATGCTTCCCGAATTCTTCTTGCCTGAGAATAGCCGATATCCCACGGCCGGGACCGGTCCCCGTTCGACGCGTCGCCGACAGCAAATCTCAGATGGGACCCTCCAGCGACTCCCTCACTTCGCTCGGCAATGTGACTGGATGACTCTATAACCCAATCGATTCCCGTATCCAAACGTTGAGGATTAACGGCATCGAAGAAGTCGTCAATTAGGTTTGGCGCCAATACCTCCGCCGCCCGCACAATATTCTCTTGCTTATCGAGCGCTTCCGAGTATGGATCCAAGCCGAGCCGGGCGGCGGCAAGGCAGAACTCCGCTTCCTCCCGATTGGTGTCGGCCAACGCGATCCATTCTTTCTCCAGCGGAGTCGGGGTGACCCGCTGCTCAACGAGTCTGGTCACAACGGCATCGACGAAGCGGTCCAAAGAGTGCTCCAGTGCCGCACTGTCGATCCACGCCGATCCATTGCGCAGATACTTGAGCGGACGCTCCCGGGTTGCGGCGCCGTCGGAATACCAGAAGAGTCGCGTATGAGTACCTTCAGGGACGATTGTGAGGTTCGGCCAGACAAAGCCTTCACCAATGGCGCGAAGACTGTGATGCTCCAATATCTTCCTCAGGGCTGGCGGTGGGGCGTTGACCGAATCTAAACGTCCGAATTCGCCAATCAACGATGCTGGACGTGAGTGCGCCTTCAAGAACCACCAGTTGTAGACGACCCACTCGGCCATGGGATACAACGGCACGTAAACCGATCGACGGACGCTCTGTCCATCAGGCTCCTCCACCAGCGTGAGGCAAGCATCGCCGACCCAGATCTCCAGGCGAGCCCAAGTCGCCCGCAGTTCCGGAGCACGCACCCCAGGTGCAGGTTCCCAGTCGAATCTGAACTTGAGATCGTCGGCGGTTGTCATTCGAGACCCCGTGGAAGTTCCTCTCTGCTGAGAGGATAGCCCTTGTACTCTCCGCGACCTTGATTTACCAGACGACCCTCATACCACGCCGAATCATGGGATACCCAACCCTACCTCGGAAAGTCACCCTCCCATTGCGCGCCAAACCGACCCTTTCTGACAGCTTCCCGCAACCATGCAGTCAGCTCGTCTTGATCTGCCAGGCTCGGATCGCACTTGCTCGCATCGGCACGCAGCTTCGGAGGACCCGCGAACGAGGGGTGTTGCTTGTGCTCGGCGCTACCCACATAGATGACACGATCTGCCAAGGCGTCAAGATCGACGCCGAACGGCGGCGAAGCAATCTGTCGCCGCTGCGGACGTCGTCTACCCGGTGAGCGCATGGACAACAGTATGGCCGCATTGGCCTCTGAGCACCTGCGCTCAGCCCCAGACCTCGTGGGCGGTCTCGACGATCAGGCGGAGCTTGGCGACCTCCTGGTCGTAGCTGAGCCGGTTGCCCTCGACCGTGGAGGAGAAGCCGCACTGCCCCGACAGGCAGAGCTGCTCCAGCGGCACGAACTTGCTGGCCTGCTCGATGCGGCGCTTCAGCTCGTCCTTGGACTCGAGCTCGCCGCGCTTGGTGGTCACCAGCCCGAGCACCACCAGCTTGCCCTTGGGCACGAAGCGCAGCGGCTCGAAGCCGCCGGAGCGGGCGTCGTCGTACTCCAGGAAGAAGCCGTCCACGCCCAGCTCGTTGAACAGCGCCTCGGCGACGAAGTCGTAGCCGCCCTGCGCCGCCCAGGAGGACTGGTAGTTGCCGCGGCACATGTGGGTGGTGACCGTCATCCCCTCTGGCCGGCCGGCGAGCGCCGCGTTGATCTGGCGGATGTAGCGCAGGTGCAGGTGGTCGGCGTCGTCGCCGCGCTCGGCCAGCATCTGCCGCTGCCTGGGGTCGTTGAGGTACGCCAGACTGGTGTCGTCGAACTGCAGATACTCGCAGCCCAGCTCGGCGATGCGCCGGACCTGCTCGGCGTAGGCGGCGCTGAGGTCGCTCCAGAACTCCTCGATGTCGCCGTAGACGGCCGGGTCGATCGCGGCCGGGCCGCCGCGGTAGTGGACCATGCTGGGCGACGGGATGGTCAGCTTGGCGGTCGCGCCGGTCTGGTCGGCCAGCCCTTTGAGGTACTTGAAGTCGTCGGCGAAGATCGGGTGGTCGAGCCGGACCTTCTGGTTGACCTTGAGGGCCGCGGTGGTGAACTCGAGCGTCCCGTCCTGGTTGAAGAACTGGACCTTGAGGTTCTCGTCCTTGGCGCTGCCGATGCCGCCGAGCTGGTAGATGAAGTCCATGTGCCAGGTGGTGCGGCGGAACTCGCCGTCGGTGGCCGACTGCAGGCCGACGTCGCGCTGCATCTGCACGACCTCGGCGATGGCGGCGTCCTCGACGGCGCGCAGCTCCTCGGGTCCGATCCGGCCGGCGGCGTGGTCCTCGCGGGCCCGCAACAGCTCGGGCGGGCGCAGCAGGCTGCCGACGTGGTCAGCCCGGAACGGCGGTGTGGTGCGAGCGGCCATGGTTCCTCCTCGATCGGCTCGACGCCAGGACCCCACCGGACCGTGCGATTCTACCGGGACGCGCGGGTCGGCCCGGCGGAAGAGGGAGAGCCGGGGAATGCCAGGCAGAGGGGTCCGTCGCCACGTGGAGGCCGTTGGATGCCGCCCGAACAGCAGCGCAACACTCAGGACGGCCGGCAAGGCTCGCCGTCGTGGGAGGTCCGTCCGTTCCTGTTCGTTGATCCCGGGACGACGGTGGAGGACATGCGACGCGTCGAGGCGCACCTGCGCTCGGCCCTGCCTGTCGCCAAGGGAACGCTCGCCATCGGCCCCAAGGGCGGCGTGGCCCTGGGCGCCACGCTCGTGCTCGGTGCGGCGACGGCAGGCGGCGCGGCCGATCGCGCCCTCGAGCTGCTGGCACGGGCATGCGCCGCCACGGGGATCGGCACCCACGGCTTCCAGGAGGTGACGGTGACGACCACCCGCGACCCGCGAGACTGGTAGCGGTCACATCAGCAGCCAGCCGCCGTCGACTGGCAGGTTGACGCCGGTGACCGAGGGATTCTCCAGCAGGAAGGCGACCGCGCCGACCACGTCGCGCATGGACACCAGCCGCCCCAGCGGGGTGCGCGAGCGGAACGCCTCCAGGACGGGCGCCGGCTTGTCGCGCCAGTAGGGGCTGTCGCCGACGATCGCCGGGTGGACGGCGTTCACCCGGATGGGGGCGAGCTCCACCGCCAGCGTGTGGATCATGGTGGAGATGCCGCCGTTGACCGTGGTCACCGTGGTCGAGCCGGGGTAGGGCCGGTCCTTGGCCAGCCCGCCGAACAGCACGATCGAGCTCTCCTCGCCCATCCGGTCCAGCAGCGCGTGGATCGCCTCGGTGTAGCCGACCAGCTTGAGCGTGGCCAGCCGGACCGCGCGGGCGACGTCGTACTCGCGGGCGGTGTTCTCGTCCCGCTCGATCGCGGCGATCACCAGGTGCCGCACCGGGCCGATGCCCGCCAGCGCCGCGGCGATCTGCTCCGGCTCGGACAGCTCCAGGGCGATCCCGGAGGTGTCGCCGCCGAGATCGGCGGCGACACCCTTGGCGCGGTCGGCGTCGCGGCCCGAGAGCACGACCTGCCGCCCCTGCGCCGCATAGTGGCTGGCGACCTCGCGGCCCATGCCGTGGGTGCCGCCGATCACCACCACCGCTCCGTTCGCCATCGCTCACCCTCCCTCGCTGTCGCGGCGCTGGGTGCCCAGCGCCTGGTGCAGGTAGTCCCAGTCCCTGGTGAACCGGTAGGAGTAGCGCCCTGGCGGCTGCGGCGCCTGGGTCTCCAGCCAGCGCACCGGCCGGTCCGCCGGGTTGGAGAAGCCGTGCACGCAGCCGACCCCGGCCCAGGCGACGTCGCCGGCGACCAGGCGGTGCCGCTCGCCGTCGAAGCTGGCGTCGACCTCGCCCTCAAGGATCATGTAGGTCTCCTCGAGGGGATGGTCGTGGCTGCCGGCCACCCCTCTGGGCTCGTACTGGACCATGAACATGGTGGACAGGTCGGCGCCGAGGTCGGAGTCCACCATCATCTTGACCGAGATGCCGCTGTAGACCAGCAGGGCGGTGCGCATGCTGGCCGAGACGGCCAGCTGGTCCTGGGTCTGGCGGCCGGGGTCCATGTTGGACGGCTCGATGTGGCCGAAGGAGCGGAACCTCGGGTCGCGCACGTCCACGTGAAGCGGCTCCAGCGCCTCGGTCGGCAGCGGCGGGACGAACTCGGTGTCGCCGCCGAAGCGCTCGCGTGGCTGCGGCGCCAGCATGTCGGCCCATCTGGCGGTGGCGCCGCCACGGTTGGACCAGGCGTGCGGCAGGCCCACCGGCAGCAGCGCGTAGTCGCCGGCGCGCAGCAGGAACGAGCCCTCGCCGCTGGCCAGCAGCACCTCGCCCTCCAGCAGGAAGACGCTCTCCTCGTAGGAGTGCAGGTGCGCCGCCACCTTGCCGCCCGGCTCCAGCGCGCAGACGCCGAAGCCGGTGTGCACCGCGACGGTGGTCTCGTCCACCACCGACCAGCGGCTGAAGCCCTTGCTGTGGGCAGCCCAGCCGGCGGGGACCGCCGGGTCGGCCTCGCCGGCCCGGCGGACGATGAACCTCGAGGTCATGCGATCTTCTGCTGGCCGGTGGCGCCGAGCAGGTAGTCGCGCGAGGCCTCCACCAGCCGGCGGGCGTTGTCCACGTCGGCCAGCAGCTTGCCGTCGCGCTTGCGGACCACGCCGTTGACGATCACGGTGTCGACGTTGGAGACGTCGGCCGACAGGGTCACCGCCGCGACCGGGTCGATCACCGGCGCCACGTTGAGCGCACCGGCGTCGATCAGCACCACGTCGGCCTTCTTGCCAGGGGTGAGCGAGCCGGCGCGGTCCTCGACCCCGGCCACCCTGGCGCCGTTGATGGTGGCCATCTCCAGCATCTGGCGCGCGGTCAGCATGGTCTCGGGGACCTCGGTGTTGGCCTGCCAGGCGATCTCGTTGACCCTGGCGCGCTCGCAGCCGAAGGCGGAGCGCATCTGGGTGAACATGTCGCCTGGCGCGGTGGTCACCACGTCGATCGACAGGCTCGGCCGCAGCCCGTACTCCACGGCCTTCATGATCGGCGGCCAGCCGTGGCCCATCTGCGCCTCGATCTGCGGGGCGATCGAGATCATCCCGCCGGAGTCGGCCACCAGCCGCCACTCCTCGTCGCTGAAGTAGCAGCAGTGGATGTAGGTGGTGTCCGGGCCCAGCAGGTTCAGCCGCTCCAGCGCCTTGATCATGGCGAAGCGCCCGGCCAGGCGGCCCATGGCGACGTGGACGGTGATCGGGATGCCGAGCTCGCGGGCCAGCCCCCACTCCGCCTTGACCACGTCGTCGATGCAGAAGCCGGTGCCCCGGGTGGCCAGGGCCATGGTGATCAGGCCGTCGTCGGAGGAGAAGTAGGTGTCGCGCACCCGGCGGACGTCGTCGCCCGGGATGGCGATCTTGCTCTCGTTCCAGTAGTCGGCCAGTGAGGTGTTGGCGCTGCCGTAGGCGTACTGCGCGCGGATGCCGGACTCCTGCAGCCCGCGGATGCCGGCGTCGGGGTGCTCCGGCGTGTTGTTGATGTGCGACCAGTCCACCAGCGTGGTGATGCCGGCGTTGATGCACTCCAGCGAGCCGGCCAGGTTACTGGCGTAGACGTCCTCTGGCCGGTAGTGCGGCGCGAAGGTGTCGAGGATCTCGACGAAGTAGTCGTCGAGCGTGGCGTTGGGGGCGCTGCCGCGGATGGCCGCCTCCCAGGTGTGGCGGTGCGTGTCGATGAAGCCCGGGATGACGATCTTCCCGGTCGCGTCGACGACCTCGGCGTCGGCGTCGACGTTCGGTGCCACCGCGGCGATGGTGTCGCCCTCGATCAGCACGTCCCCGTTCGGCAGGTCGCCGATCTCCGGGTCCACCGTGAGCACGTGCCCACCACGAAGCAGCAGCCGGTCGACCATGGCCAGCCCCTTTCGTCGAGAACAGCCAGAATGTGACGTCAAGCGAGAGAATACGTGCGTCCGTCGAGGTTGAACAGTTGACGTTCGGCGGTCACGGCGCCTCGGTGCGGTTGCGGTGCGACTCGGCCTCGCGCACGGTGGGCAGCGGCCCGTCCAGCGCCCAGTAGCGCTGCCCGGCGATCAGCAGCTCCTCTGCCGGGAACTTGGTGATGACCTCGCAGCCGTTCTCGGTGACCACGACCTCCTCCTCGATGCGCGCCGCCGACCAGCCGTCCGCCGCCGGCCAGTAGGTCTCCAGCGCGAACACCATGCCGGTCTCCAGCACCTCGGGGTGCTCCAGCGACACCAGCCGGCTGAAGATCGGCTTCTCCCAGATCGACAGGCCCACCCCGTGGCCGTACTGGAGGGCGAAGGCGGCCTCCTCGTCGGGGAAGCCGAACTCGGTCGCCTCCGGCCAGACGGCCACGATGTCCGCGGTGGTGGCGCCCGGCTTGACCAGCGAGATGGCGGCGTCCATGTAGTCGCGGCAGCGCCGGTAGGCGTCGCGCATGGCCGGCGAGGCGCTGCCCACCGCGAAGCAGCGGTAGTAGCAGGTCCGGTAGCCGTTGAAGCTGTGCAGGATGTCGAAGAACGCCGGGTCGCCCGGCCGCAGGATGCGGTCGGAGTAGACGTGCGGGTGGGGCGAGCAGCGCTCGCCGGAGATGGCGTTGACCCCCTCGACGTGCTCGGAGCCGAGGTCGTAGAGCACCTTGCTGACCACCCCGACGCACTCGTTCTCGCGCACCCCCGGCCGCAGGAAGCCGTACAGCTCCTCGTAGGCGGCGTCCACCAGCGTGCAGGCACTGGCGAGCAGGCCGATCTCGTCCAGCGTCTTGATGCGCCTCGCCTCGAGGAACACCTGCTGGCCGTCCACCACCTGCAGGCCCGCGGCCTGCAGGGCGGCCAGCACCGGCATCTCGACCACGTCGACGCCGACCGGCTCGCCCGCCAGGCCGTGCTCCTCCAGCTCCGCGCGGATCTTGCGGGCGACCTCCTCGGCGATGCCCGCCTGCGGGTGGAAGGCGCCCCGCAGGGTGGAGATGCCGGCGCGGGCGCGGCCGCGCTCCGGGTCGTCGGTGCGGCCCTCCAGCCACGGGTTGTAGATCTGGTGGTGGCGGGCTGCCGAGCCGAAGTCCCAGACGACCGGCTTGCCGCCGCGCGGCAGCAGGGCGAAGCGGATCAGCTTGTCCATCGCCCAGGTGCCGATGTGGGTCGAGGTCATGTAGCGGATGTTGTGGAAGTCGAAGGTCAGCAGCGCGCCCAGCTCGGAGCGCTCCAGCGCCGCCTCCAGCCGCGCCAGCCGCTCCCGCCGCAGCCGGTCGAAGTCGACCCGCTCCTCCCAGTCGACGGCGTTCGGCCCGTATGTGCGAATGCCCATGGACCCCCTCATTTCTCCCGCTGTTCAGGCCGAACTTACGAAGCGCTGGCGGGGAGCGTCAAGCAGGGATGATCAATTGGACGCGGCCTAGGAAGCGTGGCGGCCGAGCACCAGCCAGATGGCGTAGGCGGGCTCGTCGCCGTGGTTGCTGAGGCGGTGCGGCGTGGTGGCCGGGAAGCTGATCGAGTCGCCGCCGGTCAGCTCGTGCGCGTCGAAGCCGACCTCGACCAGCAGCCGGCCGGACAGCAGGTAGCCGAACTCCTGCCCGGCGTGCCGCATGAAGGCGCCCTCGCCCGACGAGCAGGCGCCGGGCGCGTAGGTCACGTGCAGGAACTCCACCCCGGGCAGGGAGCCGGCCGTCAGGCGGCGCCACTGCACGCCCGAGGAGAGCTGCAGCACCTCATGCTCGCCGTCGTGCTGCACCGACAGGAAGCCCTCAGTCTCCGGGCCGCGCGAGGCGACGCCCTGGTGGCCGCCGAGCCGCTCGGCCCGGTCCGGCGGCGTGGGCCGGCGCTCAGGGGCCTCCGCCAGGGCTCCCGGTCCGGCCCCCTCCGGCACGGGAGCGGGAGCGGCGGGCGGCCGGGTGGCGCCGACCAGTAGG
>DASVXQ010000094.1:0-3541 GCA_036392615.1 Actinomycetes bacterium
CTGGACCGCGGCGGCGGTGGCGTCGGTGGAGCCGTCGTCGACGTACAGCAGCTCCCAGGGGCGGCCAAGCTGCGCGAACGCCTTGGCGGTGCGCTCCACAAACAGCGCAACAGTCGACTCCTCGTTGTGCGCCGGCACCACCACCGAGACCAGCCCCTGCTCGGGCGCTTGGAGCTGGCTCATCGTCGCTGGTATCGGAGGGGCATCGCCATCGCGGCGGGAGCTTATCAGGTAATTACACCGGCAATAGCAAACCTGCTAGGGTTTGCCACATTATGCTGCCCCAACCACAGCCCGACGCATATTACGACGGGTTCAACGAACGCCTGTTCGATGCGGTGCCGCCGCGGGTCAGCCGGATTCTCGAGGTTGGATGCGCGCGCGGCCGCCTCGGTCAGGAGCTCAAGCGGCAGGACCCGAGCCGCTACGTCGCCGGGGTCGAGCTGGACGGTGACGCCGCCCAGGTCGCCAAGGAGCGGCTCGACGACGTGTTCGTGCTCGACGTGCAGGCCGACATCCCTCCGATCGAGCCGGGCTCGATGGACTGCATCCTCTTCGGCGACGTGCTCGAGCACCTGCTCAACCCGGAGGACGTGCTGCGCCGCTACCGCGGCCTGCTCGCCCCGGACGGGATCGTGCTGAGCAGCGTCCCCAACGTCCAGCACTTCTCGGTCGTCAAGAACCTGCTGCGCGGGGACTTCATGTACCAGCCGTTCGGGCTGCTGGACAGCACCCACCTCCGGTTCTTCACGGCGATGAGCTTCGCCAAGCTGATGCTGGACGCGGGATTCCTGCCCAGGATCGAGGACCGGATTCGCTCCGGCCAGGCCCAACAGCTGGTGGAGCGGGCCGCGCCGCTGCTCACGCACTGCCGCGTCCACCCCGACATGGCGCTGGAGCCGCTCGACACCTTCCAGTACATCGTCAGCGGCACCAAGCTCCCCGACGCGCCGCCCGGGTTCGCCGCGACCCCGATCACCTTCGTGGCCTGCGTCAACGACGAGGACCAGCTCGAGTCGAACCTGCTGCGGTCACCCTGCCTGGACCCCGGCACGCCGCACGAGCTGATCCTCATGCGTGGCCAGACCTCCGCGGCGGACGGCTTCAATACCGCCATCGAGAAGGCTCGGCACCACCTGGTGGTGTTCGTGCAACAGGACATCTACCTGCCGCGAGGCTGGGACAGCCGCTTCCTGGAGCAGTTCCGCGCGGCCGAGGGGCGGTTCGGGTCGGTCGGCGTGGCGGGAGCCTTCGGCTACACCTTCGGACCGGACGGCAAGACCGATCTCGGGCGGGTACTCGACCGGCAGATGCTCTACGACATGCCCGCGCCGCTGCCGGCCAAGGCCGACGGGCTCGACGAGATCGTGCTGGCGGTGCGACGCGACACGCCGCTGCGGTTCGACCCGGCGCTCGGCTTCCACCTCTACGGCGCCGACCTGTGCCTCAGCTCCCGCCGCCTCGGCCTGCCCGTGGCCGTGCTGGACATCCCCTGCTTGCACAACTCGCTGTTCGCCTACCTCCCACCCGCCTTCCACGCGTCCCGTGAACGGCTGCTGGCCAAGTGGCCGGACGTGCGGCCGCTGCACAGCAGCATGGGGCAGCTCGACACGATGGAGCCGCAGCCGGTGCCGGGCACCTGGGTGGACGACCTGCACGAGCGGGTGGCGCAACTGGAGCGCGAGCTGGCCACCACCCACGGTGAGCTGGACTCCACCCGCGCCGAGTTCGACGACCGGCTGCGGCACATCGCCAACATGGAGGCGAGCGTCTTCTGGAAGCTGCGCAACCTCGTCCACAACGTCCTCCGGCGGGGTTGAGCGATCGCAGAGGGGTATCGGTCATTGCGGGTAGCGGTGCACAACCAGTTCCTGCTGTCCATGGGTGGGGGCGAGCGGCACTCGTGCAAGCTCGCTCAGGTCCTTGCCGAGCGGGGCCACGAGGTCGACCTGCTGACACATGAGCACGTCGGCAAGGATCAGCTGGCCGACCACCTCGGACTGGACCTCGAGAAGGTCTCGCTCCGCGTGGTGCCGGAGCGGGGCGAGCGGGTTCTGAGCGCTCGTTCGGCCGAGTACGACCTGTTCGTGAACGCCTCGTACATGAGCCGGGTCAAGGCTCGCGCCGCCCACAACGTGTATCTGTGCTACTTCCCGACCCCCTTCGACCACGACCTCGGGCGCTGGCAGCGGTGGCTCGTGCAACGGCTCGGCCCGCACGTCCGCGGTGGGCCGCCGGGCCCGTCCGGATGGGGGCTGGGCTGGTATCCGCCAGAGGGAGGCCGGCGGCGGGCGTGGACGTGGAGCTCTGGGCGGGCCGGCCTGCTCGTCCCGGGCGGCGGGGAGCGGGTGATCGGGTTCGACCTGGGCCGGCCGGGCGCACCCGAGCCGGCCAAGGTGACCGTTCGCGCCGAGGACGGTCGCGAGCTTGCTCTCCTCGAGGCCGGTCCTGAGCGGTTCGAGCGCCACGTCGTCGCGCTGCCGCCGAGCCAGCGCGATATGGAGATCGTCTTCGACAGCGACACCTTCGTCCCCGGACCCGATGACGATCGGGCGCTCGGTGTGGCGGTCAGCAGGGTGCGGATGTCGAGTCGGCGCCGCAGCCCGCAGGAATGGGCGGGGGAGAAGCTTCCATGGCTGCTCCGCGACCCGCAGGACCTGTCGTTCCTGGAGCACTACGAGCGTGTGCTGGCCAACTCCGAGTACACGCGGGGCTGGATCAAGCGGTACTGGGGAGTGGACTCGGCCGTGCTGTTCCCCCCGATCCGGGTCCACGAGCTGCGGCCGGGCCGCAAGCAGCGCAGGATCCTCAGCGTCGGCCGCTTCTTCGCCCGTGGCATGGGCCACGCCAAGAAGCAACTGGAGATGGTCGAGGCATTCGGGCGGATGTGGCGCCAAGGGCTCGTGGACGGCTGGGAGCTGCACCTGGCTGGCGGGTGCGAGCCGAGCCAACGGCCCTACCTGGAGAGGGTCCGTGGGGCCGCAGAGGGCCTGCCCGTGCATCTCCACCCCAACGCGCCGCGGCCGCTCGTGGAGGACCTGTTCGCGTCGAGCTCGATCTTCTGGGTCGCCACCGGGCTCGGCGAGAGCGAGGAGCGCCAGCCCTGGGTGTTCGAGCACTTCGGGATCACAACGGCGGAGGCGATGGCGGCCGGCTGCGTGCCGGTCGTGATCGACAAGGCCGGCCAGCGGGAGACAGTCCGCCACGGGATCGACGGCTATCGCTGGTCGACCATTGATGAGCTGGCCTCATACACCCATTCACTGGTCCGCGACGTGCCGCTTCGCCAGCGCCTGGCCGCCAGCGCCGTCGAGAGCGCCAAGGAGTTCTCCGAGGATGCATTTGCCGCCCGTTGGGCCCAGATCGAAGCCAACCTCGGGATCGCCTGACAGGAGCATGACGTGAGCGCAGGGGCACCGACCCCTTCCACGGCTGCCGCCGAGCTCGCGCCGGAGAAGCAGACGACGCCAGACAGGGCCGTCCTTCCACGCCGGGCAGTGCTGCTGCCGCTCCTGCCGGCGGCGCTGGTGGTCCTGACCGG
>DASVXQ010000095.1:0-5714 GCA_036392615.1 Actinomycetes bacterium
ATCAGCGGCGCAAGGATGCGCCACTGGGTGTCGGTGAGGTCGGTGGGGTAGCGGCGACGCGGCGGGGTCACCGATGCGCTCCTTGCAGGACAGGGGACTCAGGGAAGTGCCGCAGCCTACCAGCTTTTCAGACACCCTCTAAGCCGGGCAGCGTTGCAGCCCCTCATGACCACCGGTGGGGACGGCAACCTGGCCATTGATACCATTCTCGAGGAACCAGCCTTGGGCCTCCCTCCAGCCGCACCCGCTGCCCGGCTCAGGCTAGGTTCCGGAATGTCCTCTTAGCTTGTGATTTAAGCCTGATGCTGGTCTGGTTGATCTGTGATGGCTGGGTAGTTATTGGAGCCGATCTGGCCAACCGCTTGCCTCAAGCGAGGATAAGGGCACCGCCTGGGGTCACGGCAGCCGGAGTGGCCGAGCTTGGCCAAGCGCACCGACGTCCATCGGGCCGCCCAAGCCGAACTCCAGCTCCTTTAGGGTGTGACGGTCCAGCACGACCACCGCCATGGTCCCCTGCGGAGCGTGCGCGCCGGGTGGGACCGGGCACCGGTTGCAGGTGAACCGGCCACGCAGGACCAGCACGTAGACGTCGTGGTCGGGACCTGGCTGAGGGCCTTCATGGCTGGTCTTGCTCCAGAACGTCCCGGTGGTGGTCGTGTAGACCTCGGCGGTGGCCACGTGCGGGCCGTCCAGGCCCTTGCTTGCCTGGACGGCAACCTGGACCAGGGTGCTTCGCGTGGCCACCGGCAGCCCGTCGGCAGCGGCGTTGGTGGCTGGCTGGTCGGCGGCGAGGAGTCCAGCGGCGCCGAAGATGACCAGCGCGGCAAGGCTGGTTAGGGCGGCGGTTGCTCGCATGGATCCCTCCGGTGGTGCGTCTGATGCTATGACGCCGCAGCAACGCCAGGCGGTTCCGCAGTCCCACAGCCCGCGACCTATGTAATGGGACCAGGCAGGTGCAGCTGGGTAACCCGTCGGGGTATGCCGGGGTGGCCGTTGGCGAGTGGATGGGCGGGGAGTTGGGCCAGGGCAGTTTAGGCGGCCTTCGCCGTTGCGGTGGGCTTGTGTCTGGGCTTGGTGGCGGGCTTCTTGATGGCCGGGTAGCGGACGGCAGGCCTCGAGGCCCGGCCGGTGGGGCGCCCTGGGGAGCGCCCGGAGGGTTTCGGCGTGGCGGCGGGTGAGCCTAGCGCGACCAGCAGTCGCGGAAACCTGCGGCGGACCCGCAGCGGCGACAAGCGCAGTGGCGGACGGGGCCGTTCCCACGGCAGTCGCTGGTCGCTGGCGATCTCGCGGGCTAGGCGCAGCTGGGCGTAGCCGGCCAGCAGCAGCCAGGTCCAGCGGCCGGCCTGCTCGGGGTGGCGCGGCCGTGGCGTAGCCCAGCCAAGCGTCTGCTTGGCGAAGCGGATGGTGTGCTCCAAGTCGAACCTGCGCACGTAGGCGCGCCAGACAAGGTCCAGGTCCAGCTGCACGCCCGCAGGGCCGGCCCACCACAGCCACAGCACCTTCGGTGGGCGCGTGCGGGCAGGGACGCGCTCGACTTGGACGCGGATGATGGTGCCGCGCACGATCGGCCGCGGCCCGCGGCTGCCGTGGCCGGGGTGGCGCTGCTGCTTGGGATGCAGCCCTGCCCACGCCTGCACGCGTACCGTGCCGTACCGCTCGTCCTGGCACGACAGGGTGGCGGTCGGGGCGGGCCAGATGGCCGGGTCAGCGCAGTTGAACTTGGCGCCGTGGCGGCGCGGCCGGCCCGTACTACCAGGCAGCCGTGGTGGCGGGTCGGCGTAGAAGCAGCGATCGGCGCGCAACCTGACCAGCACCGCGGCAGGAGCGTCGGCCAGGTCGAGGGTGAGCTGGGCGGAGTCGTAGCCGGCGTCGAACACAAACCACGGCACCGACCTGCCGCCAGGCAGCCGTTCCAGCAAGGCGCGGACCTGCAATGCGGCGACCTGGTCGGTGTCGTCCAGGGGATGCAGCCGGCGGGCGTCGACCGGGGCGGTCCAGGAGTCGCGCGCGAAGCCGAGCTGAGCGATCCACTGGAAGGCCCAGCCGGCGATGATCGGCTGGCCGGCCGAGTGGCGCGAGGGGTGGTAGTAGTAGCCGCGGCAGGGTGAGCACTCGGCGTCGCAGCGTGGCCAGGTGGTCACGTCCACGGCGAACACCAGCGGGTCGGCGGGCGGCAGACTGGCGACCAGCAGGTCCCGCAGCCGCTGGGTGTCGATGCGGCCGCGGGCCAGCGCGGCGTAGACGCTGCCCCAGCCGCGCCGGCAGACCGGCTCCAGGCTCAAGTGCGGCAGGGACGCAACCGCTGTGGGAGTGCACAGCAGCGCGTCGCCCAGCTCGAACAGCGCATCGGCGCGGCGGATGAAGCAGGCGTGCAGCTCAGCTCGGAAGTGGCCGAGCCGCACGAGGGGGAAGGTTGGCATCGGCATGGCCGCGCAGCCTGACAGCCACATCGATCCACGGGCAACCTGAGCTGCGCAAACACTCCCACGGAGTTAAATCACAAGCTAAGACGGCGTTTTATAACTCTGGCTTGTATTGGGCCATGAGCCCACGGTGGCGTGGCGGTCGATCTTGCTCATGAGCACCCGGCAGGTTGCACCTCATGGGCGGGCGGCAGCATGCCAGAATGCGCGCGGGTCGGCTCACAACCTCCAGCCCCAGCACGGAGCCCCCGATGCCGCCGTTGATGAAGGTGCTACTTGCCGGCTTGGCGATCCTGGCCGTGATCGAGTTGGTGCGTGGTCGGCCCCTGATTCGCTGGCGGCGCCGTCACGAGCACCCGCTGGAGACTCGCGGGCGTGCGCTCTACCTCGTGTTGTTCGTCGCGTCCACGCTTGCAAGCTCGGAACTGCACACCTTTACCCTGGCCTTCATCCTGCTCGGTCTTGCAGTAGTCGTCTTGCTTGGCGGCGTCATCCTCGGGAGACGCGAACGACGCCTGTAGCTGAGGCCGCTGATCGCACCTGACTTGGACGGTTTTCGTAGCTTCCAGTTCGTCTGGGAGGATCTTGGACCATGAGGACTCTTGCCGAACGTCTCGTCTCCGATGAGCTGTGGGCGATTGTCCGTCCACTCTTGCCAAGCCGCCCTCGCCATCCGCGTGGCGGCCGCCCGCGCACCGTCGCCGACCGTGCCTGCATGGCCGGTATCGTCTTCATGACCGTCACGTCCACCCCGTGGCGGCTGCTACCTGCCCGGGAGCTCGACTGTGGCTCCCCGGCAACCTGCTGGCGACGGTTCACCAAGTGGGCCGAGGCCGGGGTGTTCGACCGCTTGCATCTGCAACTGCTGGACGAACTCGGCCGCCGCGGACTGGTTGACTGGTCGCGCGTGGCGATCGACACGTTCAGCCTGCGCGCCAAGCGCGGGGGACCACGTTGGCGCAAACCCGGTCGATCGTGGCAAGCCCGGTTCGAAGCTCCACCTGGTCGTGGACGCGCTCGGGCTTCCGCTGGCCGTTGCGTTGACCGCGGCCAGCGTCCACGACAGTCGGCTGTTGGAGGCGATGCTCGACGACCTTCCCTCGATTCGTACCCCGTCTGGGCAACGGCGGTGCCGACCGGGCAAGGTCCACGCCGACAAGGCCTACGACCTACCCCGCTGCCGGGCCTACCTGCGTCGGCGTGGCATCACCGCCCGGATCGCCCGTCGAGGGATCGAGCCGTCGGTTCGGCTGGGCCGGCAGCGATGGCGGGTGGAGCGGTCGCTGTCGTGGCTGAGTTGCTACCGACGGCTGCAGGTGTGCTGGGACCGCAGCTCGGACCGGTTCTTTGCCTTTGTGGAGGTCGCCTGTGCGCTGGTGTGCCCCCGCACGCTGCGGCAGCCACACAGCAGCAAGGCACGCTCCCAGGTCGGCGTGCCACCGAACCGCAGGCCCGACACCACGCTGGAGCGCTCCGGTGAGCGGTGCGCCGCATCGAGGACGGGCGCGCTGGGTCGATCGACCATGGTGGCAACGCGCCGGGCTAGTGATGCTCTCGGCGCTGCTCGCCGTGCCCGGGGCGTGGCAGGCGCGAGGGCCGCTGGTCGGCGGTATCGAGCTGCTCGGGTTCACCCTGGCTGGCGTGTCGGCGTTGGCCCCGCGGCGCGTCCAACGATGGTGGTGGCGTCATCCCATTCTCGACAGCGCACTGATGGTGCCGCTGATGTTTGTTGCACTAGCAGTGATCCTGCGACTGTCGCTATGGGTGTGCCTGGTTGTGGCCCTACTGACCGGCGTAGTCATGGCGCCTGTGGCAGTTCGGTCTCGTCGTCGGCAGCGACTCCAATGGGACGAACCTGAGGGCAGGTTCTGAAACGCCGTCTGAGTGCCATCCGGCTTGATGTAGGCCGTGGTGCCAGCCGTAATCCCTCGCCCTGGTCCTGGTCCTCGTGCTGGCTGGTGGCTGGTCCCTGGTGGATGGCTGCTCGTGACACGAGAGCCGGGCAGAGACGGACGCAGAGCCGTCCGGGCTACCTCGCCCACCGTCCCGGCAGAGGAGCACGTGTGGCGAGGCTTCTGTCTGTGGCACAGACCTGGGAAGGTTAACCGGGTTAGGTACGGAGAGTGCCCCGTCTCCCGACCGAAACGCTTGACCACCTATCGGCCGATGTGCTAGCTGTCTCCCCGTTGGGTCGCCAGGGTGATGCGCGTGGAGAAGGTGATTCCCCCCATGGCGATCCTCC
Organism: Actinomycetes bacterium; assembly: GCA_036392615.1. Taxonomy (GTDB): domain Bacteria; phylum Actinomycetota; class CALGFH01; order CALGFH01; family CALGFH01; genus DASVXQ01. The sequence goes on from DASVXQ010000095.1 coordinate 4,666, forward strand.
TTCATCCGGCCATCCTGGCAATGGCCTCCCTGGAGATCCTACGGCCTCCAGGCCGCCCTTCCCAGAAGGCGCCCGCTACAAGCCGAGCTCATCGACCCCACCGGCGGCCTCCCGGACGCGCTGCCTGGCGGCGCCGGCTTCGGGCGCGTCCAGCGCCAGGCGGGCCAGCCGGCGGCAGTCGGCCATGGTGTGGCGGCCAAGCAGCAGCCGCACGTCGGCGAGGCTCCCCGGCGCCATCGACAGGCTGGTCACGTCGAGCCCGACCAGCACCAGCGCCAGCAGCGGGTCGCCGGCCGCCTCGCCGCAGACCCCCACCGGCTTGCCGCTGTCACGGCCGGCCGCGCCGACCCGGGCGACCAGCTCCAGCAGCGCCGGCTGCCACGGGTCCTGGAACGAGGACAGCTCGCTGACCAGCCGGTCGGCGGCGAAGGTGTACTGCGCCAGGTCGTTGGTGCCGATGCTGACGAAGTCCGCCTCGGCCAGCACGGCCCCCGCCCGCAGCGCGGCGGCGGGGATCTCGATCATCACCCCGGCCTTGCCGATCTGCTGGCGGCGCGCCTGCGCGCGGAACCAGGCCGCCTCGTCCGCGCTGGCCACCATCGGCGCCATCACCCAGACGTCGGCGCTGCTGGCCGCCGCGGCGCCGCCGATGGCCTCGAGCTGGTCGGCGAGCACCTGCGGGACGCGCCGCACCGCCCGCAGGCCGCGCTGGCCGAGCGCCGGGTTCGGCTCGCCGCCCAAGTTGAGGAACGCCAGCGGCTTGTCGGCACCGGCGTCGAGCGTGCGCACCACCACCTTGGCGCCGGCCGGGAAGGCGTCGAACACCGCCTGGTAGGCCTTCCGCTGCTCGTCCACCGTGGGCGGGTCGGTGCGGTCGAGGAACAGGAACTCGGTGCGGAACAGCCCGACGCCCTCGGCGCCGGCGCCGACCGCGCCGGGCGCGTCGGCCGGGCCGCCGATGTTGGCCAGCAGCGACACCGGCTGCCCTTCGGCGGTGGCGCCAGGCCCGGTCGCCTGCCCGCGCGCCGCCAGCCGGGCTGCGACCCGGG
>DASVXQ010000096.1:0-13183 GCA_036392615.1 Actinomycetes bacterium
AGCGTCGGGCAGGCGATCGATTCGATGGTCTGCGCCGGGGTGATCGTCTCCGGCGGCACGGTGCGGCGCTCGGTGCTGTCGCCGGGCGTGCGGGTGCGCGAGGGCGCACTGGTCGAGGACTCGGTGCTGATGCACGGTGTCGACGTCGGCCCGGGCGCGGTCGTCCGCCGGGCGATCGTCGACAAGAACGTGCAGATCCCGGAGGGCGCGCGCATCGGCGTGGAGCCGGAGCGCGACCGGGAGCGCTTCGCCGTCTCGGCCGGCGGGATCGTGGTGCTGGGCAAGGGCCAGAAGATCGACGCCTGAGCCCGGCCGCCCGGCTCAGTGGGCGGTCAGCCAGACGAGCACCTTGCTGGCGTCCTGGTCCGGCGGGAACACCGGGTAGAAGACGTGCTCGACGCGGCCCCGGTCGATCACCAGGGTGTGGCGCTTCAGCAGCCGCCGGCCCTCGACCTCGAAGGTCGGCAGCCGCATCGCCCGGGACAGCTCCAGGTCGGCGTCGCTCAGCACCTCACAGGGCAGGCCCAGGCGCGTGGCCATCTCCCGCTGGTAGTCGCTGTCCTGCGCGCTCAGCCCGAAGACGCGCACGCCGAGCTGCCGGAACTGGTCGAACTCGTCGCGGTAGGCGCAGGCCTGCGGGGTGCAGCCCCGCGCGCCAGGGATGGCGTTCCAGTTCTCCATGCCGCCGGGCGGCTCCTCGCCGGGCCGGGCGGTGAACGGGTAGGCGAACACCACCGTCCGCGGCGCGTCGGGATCGTCGAGCCGCACCGTGCCGCCGCTGGTGGAGGGCAGCCCCGCGGGCGCGACCTCCATGCCGCTCAAGTGGTCGCAGGCGCCGTCGTCGACCGGCGCCGGCAGGTCGTCGGGAAGGTTCTGGATGTCGGCGGGCATGTCTGGCTCCTCCGTCGTGGCCCTGGCGCTACGACTACGATACGGACCTTCAGACCGTTCGAGCAGCAAAGGAAACGGGAGCAATGTCGACCGGAGGCGGAACGCTCACGCGGCGGGTGGTGCTGCTCGGCGGCCTGGCGGCCGCCGCGGGCGCGAGCCTGCCCTGGCCGGGCGGCGCCGTGCCCTGGGGGAGCGGCGACCCGTTCACCCTCGGCGTCGCCTCGGGCGACCCCTGGCCGGCCGGGATGGTGCTGTGGACCCGCCTGGCCCCCCAGCCGCTGGCCGAGGACGGGCGCGGCGGGATGCCGCGCCGCGAGGTGCCGGTCCAGTGGCAGCTCGCCGAGGACGAACGCTTCCGCCGGGTGGTCCGCTCCGGCACCGCGCCGGCCGTCGCCGAGCGCGCCCACGCGGTGCACGTCGAGGTCGACGGCCTGCCGGCCGGCGCCGACTTCTTCTACCGCTTCCGCGCCGGGCCGTACCTCTCGCCGGTGGGCCGCACCCGCACCGCCCCCGACCCTTTGGCGATGCCGGCCGCCCGGCTGGCGGTCACCTCCTGCGCGAACTACGCCGACGGCTGGTACACCGTCTACCGGCACATCGCCGGCGACCACCCCGACCTGGTGCTGTTCCTGGGCGACTACATCTACGAGTACGCCGCCAAGGCCGGCGACGTGCGCCAGGTCCAGGGCCCGGTCACCAGCACGCTGGCCACCTACCGGCTGCGCTACGGCCAGTACAAGCAGGACCCGGACCTCCAGGCGGCGCATCAGGCGGCGCCCTGGGTGGTCACCCTGGACGACCACGAGGTGCAGAACGACTGGGCCGCCGGTCTGGGCGAGCGGGGCGTCGGCGGCCCGGGCTTCCTGGCGCGCCGGGCCGCGGCCTTCGAGGCGTTCTACGAGCACATGCCGCTGCGCCGCTCCTCGGTGCCCGCCGGGCCGCGGATGCAGCTCTACCGGCGGCTCGACTGGGGCCGGCTGGCCAGCTTCCACGTGCTGGACACGCGGCAGTACCGCTCCAGGCTGGCCTGCGGGCTGCCGAGGTGCGACCCGGTCCGCGAGAGCCCGCGCCGCACCATCACCGGCGCCGAGCAGGAGCGCTGGCTGCTGCACGGGCTGGCGAGCTCGCCGGCCACCTGGCAGGTGCTGGCCCAGCAGGTGATCTTCACCTACCTCGACCTGGACGCGGGCCCGGCGACCAACTTCAGCGGCGGCGACTGGAACGCCTATCCGGCCGAGCGCCAGCGGGTCCTGCGGGCGCTGGTGCGCCAGCGGGTCCGCAACCCGGTGGTGCTCACCGGCGACGCCCACCAGCACCTCGCCAGCGACCTCAGGACCGACTTCACCGACCCGGACTCGCCGGTGATCGGCTCGGAGTTCGTCGGCACCTCGGTCACCTCCGGTGGCGACGGCAGCGACCACGCCGAGAACCAGCGCCGCGCGATCGCCCAGAGCCCGCACGTCAAGTTCCAGAGCAGCCGGCGCGGTTGGCTGCGCTGCGAGCTGAACGGCTCGGTCTGGCGTACGGACCTCCGCGTGCTGCCCTACGTCTCCCGGCCGGGCGCGCCCGCCAGCACCGCCGCCGCCTTCGCGATCGAGGCGGGCCGCCCGGGCCTCCAGGCGCTCTAGAGCGCGCCGGGCACCTGGGCCTTGGCGAAGCGCAGCAGGCCGGCCAGCGCCTCGGGCAGGTCGCGGCGCCCGAAGCCCAGCCGCAGGTGGTTGCCGGGGTGGCCGAACACCGACCCGGGCAGCAGCAGCACGCCCTCCGCCTCGACCAGCGCGGCGGCGAACCGGTCGGCGTCGAGGTCGTCGCGCAGCCGCGGGAAGCCGACCGTGCTGGCGCGCGGCCGGACCCACTCGATCCAGTCGGCCTGCTCGGCGAAGAACTCGTCGAGCAGCGCGAGGTTGGCGCGGACGATGCCCATCGACCGCTCCAGCAGCCGGTCGGCCGCGCGCAGCCCGATCAGCGCGAGGATCTCGCTGGGCGCGCTGTTGCAGATGGTGGTGTAGTCCTTGCGGGCGGCGAACCGGCGCAGCAGCTCCCGGTCGTGGCAGGCGATCCAGCCGATGCGCAGGCCGCCCAGGCCGAACGCCTTGGTCATCACGCCGATGCTGAGCGCCCGCGGGGAGCGGTCGACCGCCGGCGGCCAGCGCTCGGCCCGGTCGAGCTCGAGCAGGCGGTAGACCTCGTCGGCCACCAGCCAGAAGCCGCGCTGCTCGGCCAGCTCGACCAGCGCCTCCAGGGTCGACGCCGGCGGCAGCGCGCCGGTCGGGCTGTGCGGGAAATTGATCACCACGGCCCGGGTGGCCGGCCGCAGGGCGGCGCGCAGGCGGTCCAGGTCGAGCGCCCAGCCGCGCTCGTGCTCCAGCGGCAGCAGGGTGACCTCGGCGCCGGCGGCGCGCGCCACCTCGTGCAGCGACTGGTAGCTGGGCCACACCACCACGACGTGGTCGCCGGGGCCGAGCATGCTGCCGAGCGCGACGAAGATGGCCTCCTGCGCGCCGGAGCAGACCAGCACCTCGTCCGCGTCGACCGTGCCGTAGGTGGCGGCGATCTGCTGGCGCAGCAGCGGGTGGCCGGACGACTCGGTGTAGCCGAGGCCCAGCTCGGCCCAGAGCCGCCCGGTCTCCGGGTCGGCCAGCGCCAGCAGCTCGCGCATCGGCACCGGCTCCGGGTCGCTGGCGCACAGCAGGTGGTCGACGTTGAACTCCCACCTGGCGAAGTAGCGCTCCAGCTCGAAATCCGCGATCTCCATGCCAGGACGTTACCGTAAGGGCGTGACCGACCAGCCAGCCGACCACCCGGGGGCCAGCCGTGCCGAGCCTGGACACCAGCCGGTGGAGGTTCCCTGACCCGTCGTCGGCCGACCGGGACGGGCTGGTGGGCTTCGGCGCCGATCTCGAGCCGGCGACCCTGCTGCACGCCTACCGGCAGGGGATCTTCCCCTGGCCGCACCCGGGCGTGCCGCTGCCCTGGTTCTCGCCGGACCCGCGCGGGGTGATCTGGCCCGACCGCCTGCGCGTCTCGCGCTCGCTGCGCCAGCGGCTGCGGAACTGCGGCTGGGAGACCACCGTCGACGCCGCCTTCGAGACGGTGATCACCGCCTGCGCGGAGCACGAGCGGCCGGAAGGCACCTGGATCGTCCCGGAGATGCGCGCCGCCTACCTGCGGCTCCACGAGCTGGGCCAGGTCCACTCGGTCGAGGTGTGGCACCGTGGCGCGCTGGTCGGCGGGCTCTACGGCGTCGGCCTCGGTGGGGTGTTCACCGGCGAGTCGATGTTCCACCGGGTGACGGACGCCTCCAAGGTCGCGCTGGTCGACCTGGTCGACCGGCTGGTCGAGGCCGGCGGCCGGCTGGTCGACGTGCGGCTGGTCACCGACCACCTGGCCAGCCTCGGGGCGGAGCCGATGCGGCGCCACGAGTACCTCCGCCTGCTGTACGGCCTGCGCGACCAGCCGGTGCGGCTGCCGCGGGAGCGCCGTCCGGTCGCCCGCCTGGCGCCGGCCGCCGGCGGCGGGGCCGGCCCTGCCCGCGAGGTACCCTGAACCCGGGGGGAGGCTGGCCGATCGACCGGGAGGGTGCCGCGGTGAGTGGAGACGTGCTCGAGGCCCTGGCGGACGCGCGGCGGCAGGGCCGGTCGGTGGTGCTGGCGACCACGGTCCGTACCGAGGGCGACCCGCCGTCGGCGCCGGGCAACCGCGCGCTGTTCGCGCCCGACGGCTCCCTGCTGGCCGGCACGATCGGCTGCAACGGGCTGGACCGCCAGGGCGGCGCCGACAGCCGGGCGCTGCTCGAGGCGGCCGCCCGCTCGCGGATGCGCAGCTACACCAGCTTCGAGGGGGAGCCCGGCGAGGGCGTGGTGGAGGTGTTCCTGGAGGCGTTCGGCGCCCGCCCGCGCCTGGTGGTCGGCAGCGGCGGGCCGGTGGCCGATGCCCTGGCGGCGATCGGCGAGGTCGTCGGCATGAGCGTGTCGGCGCGGCCGGTCGGCTCCCCGGAGTTCGACGCGGCGGTCGAGGGCCTCGGCCCGCGCGACGCGGTGGTGTTCGTCGACCACGACGACCCGGCGCTATTGCCGGCGCTCACCTCGGTGCTGGCCGGCGAGGCCGGCTACGTCGGGGTGATGGGCAGCCGGCGGCACACGCCCGGGTTCGTCGCCAAGCTGCGCGACAGCGGCGTCGACCTCGGCCGCCTGCGCAGCCCCACCGGGCTGGACCTCGGCGCGCGCGTGCCACCCGAGATCGCCCTGTCGATCCTCGCGGAGGTCATGGCCGTCACCCGCCAGCGGCCCGGCGGGAGCCTCAGCATCGTCTGACCGCCGGGTGGGGGACAGGCCGAGGGCGGTGCTCGGGCAGGAAAAGGCCCCGAGTTAGCCACGGATATCGGGTGGATCCGTGGGGCTCCTCGGGGCCCTTCACTCCGGAACGGCGATTTCCCAGCCCGCCTTCGGGGGGCGGGCCAATCCGCCCTGCAGGGCCACGCTGCCCAGACGGTCGGCGCCCAGCCCCCGGTTGGGACCGCGCGCCCGGTCCGGCGCCACCACGCCCGACCCGCCATTCACCGGGGCCCGAACCGGCATCGTCCCCCGGTGCATGGACTGTGTCAGACTGGCCGCTTTGCAGTCAATCCCTCTTCCGTCCGTTTTGCCGTTTGACATGGACAATTTGGCGTAGATCCGTGCCGCGAAACCTCGTAGCGCTTCCGGGTCATGAGCTGTGGGCCGGTTGGGGGGCATGCGGGGCCGGGCGGCGGCTCCCCGGCGTCGCGGCGTACGCTGCCTGGGACCAACCGGCCGAGCAGAAAGGACCGCAGCCGCCATGCCCATCCAGGTCGGCGAGGAAGCACCCGATTTCGAGCTCAAGGACCAGGACGGCCAGGCGCGCCGGCTGTCGGACTACCGCGAGAAGAAGAACGTCGTGCTGGTGTTCTACCCGCTGGCGTTCTCGGGCATCTGCACCGGCGAGCTCTGCCAACTGCGGGACGACCTGGGGAGCTTCGACAACGAGGAGACCGCCACCGTGGCCGTGTCGGTCGACTCGCCCTACGTGCTCAAGGCCTTCGCCGAGCGGGAGGGCTACGCCTTCACCCTGCTGAGCGACTTCTGGCCGCACGGCGCGGTCGCCAGGACCTACGGGGTGTTCAACGAGGAGCGCGGCTTCGCCATCCGCGGCACCTTCATCATCGACAAGCAGGGCGTCGTCCGTCACACCGTGGTGCACCAGCCGAGCGAGGCGCGCGACCCGGAGGAGTACCGGCGCGCCCTGGCCGCGCTGTAGCGGAGGCCCGCCATGGCGAAGGAGACCATCGCGCTGCTCGGCACCGGGACCATGGGCACCGGCATGGCGCACAACCTCCTGGCCGCCGGATTCGGCCTGCGGGTGTGGAACCGGACCAGGGATAGGGCGGAGCCGCTCGCCGAGCGCGGCGCGGCGGTCGCCTCCACGCCCGCCGAGGCGGCCGAGGGCGCCGGCATCCTGCTGACCATGCTGGCCGACGGCGAGGCGGTCGAGGCGGCGGTGGCCGGGCCGTCCGGCGGGCTCAGCGGCCTCGGCGACGGGGCGCTGTGGGTGCAGTCGAGCACTGTTGGCATGGACGACACCGACCGGCTCGGCGCGCTGGCCGCCGAGCGGCGCGTCGCCTTCGTCGACGCGCCGGTGCTCGGCACCAAGCAGCCCGCCGAGCAGGGCCAGCTGGTCGTGCTCGCCTCCGGGCCGGAGGAGGCGCGGGAGCGCTGCCAGCCGCTGTTCGACGCGATCGGCTCGCGCACCATCTGGGTCGGCGAGGCCGGCCGCGGCACCAGGCTCAAGCTGGTGACCAACACCTGGATCACCGGCCTGCTCGGCGCCCTGGGCTCCACCATCGCGCTGGCCCGCGCGCTGGACGTCGACCCGGAGCAGTTCCTCGGCGCCATCGAGGGCGGCCCGCTCGGGCCCGCCTACGCCCGCCTGAAGGGCGACATGATGAAGGCCGGCGACTACCCGACCTCGTTCAGCGTGACCCTGGCCGCCAAGGACGTGCGCCTGGCCAGGCAGGCCGCCGCCAAGGCCGGCCTCGACCTGCCGCTGCTGGGAGTGATCGCCGGGCAGTTCGCCGCGGCCGCCGACCTCGGGCTCGGCGACGCCGACATGGCGGCCATCTACGAGGCCACCCGCCGGGGCGCCTGAGCCGGCCGGGGCGCCCGAGCCCGCCGCGCGGCGTCCGCCGTGCGCGGCCAGAGCTGGCGCGGCCGCTCGGATAGGCTGCGCCGGCCGCCCACGCCGCAACCGGTGCGCCGATACCCTCAGCTGATGCCCGCGACCTTCGGAGCCTTCGGGGTGCGATCGATGATCGCGCCGCTGCGCAGCGTCGCGCTGCGCATCCCCACCACCCTCGGCGACTTCGCCGCGGCCGGCTGGCGGCAGCCCGACCTGGCCCGGCTGCTCGCCCAGCACGAGCGCCTCGCCGAGCTGCTGGCCGCGCTCGGCGCCGGCGTGGTCGTGCTGCAGCCGCTCGACGGGCTGGTGGACGCCTGCTTCGTGTTCGATCCGGTGCTGATGACCGCCGCCGGGGCGGTGGTGCTGCGCAGCGCCAAGGCGGTCCGCGCCGGGGAGAGCGCCGCCCTGGCCGCCGACCTCGACGAGCTGGGGGTACCGCTGGCCGGCCGGCTCGACGGCGCGGCGGTGGCGGACTGCGGCGACCTGCTCTGGCTGGACGAGCGCACCCTGCTGGCCGGGCGCGGCTACCGCACCAACGCCGAGGCGCACCGGCAGCTCGCCGCGATCGTGGCCACGGAGGGGGCGGTGCTGGAGCGCTGCGACCTGCCGCACGATCGCGGCCCGGAGCACGTGCTGCACCTCATGTCGCTGGTCTCGCCGGTGGCCGAGGACCTCGCGGTGGTGTTCGAGCCGCTCGCGCCGGTGCCGCTGCTGGAGGCGCTGCGACAGCGTTCGATCCGCTGGCTGGCGGTGGACCCGGAGGAGTACGAGACCATGGGCGCCAACGTGCTGGCGGTGCGGCCCGGCGTGGTGGTGCTGGCCGACGGCAACCCCAGGACCCGGCGGGCGCTGGAGGCCGAGGGCTGCGAGGTGCACGTCTACGAGGCCTCGGAGCTGTCCAAGGGCGACGGCGGGCCGACCTGCCTGACCCGCCCGCTCCACCGCGGCGACCGGGCGGCGGGCCGGCCATCGCCGGCAGTCCGGCAATGGCCGTGAGCGCGGGACTGTCGTCGGCAGATGGTGTACTGCCGACGAGACGACGACGAGGAGCGCTGCCATGCCGATCGCGGAGAAGCTGGTGTTGCCCCAGGGCTACGGGCAGACGACGGAGACGCTGGCCTGGGAGCGTGTGCGCGCCCAGCTGGAGCAGGCCAAGCAGTACTGGCTGGCCACCAACCGCGCGGACGGCAGCCCGCACGTGGTGCCGGTCGACGGCTTGTGGGTCGACGACGTCTGGTACTACGGCGGCAGCCCCGAGACCATGCACGTGCGGATGGTGCGGGCGAACCCACACGTCACCATGCACCTGCCGGACCCGTGGAAGGTCGTGGTGGTGCAGGGCGAGGTTCGCGTGTCGAAGCCGTCGCCACAACTGGCCCAGCGGCTCGCCGATCTCGCGAATGACAAGTACGCCGAGTACGGCATCACGTTCGAGGCGAGCTCGTACTCCGAGCCAGGGGCGCTGCACCCGCGGCGGGTGATCGCCTGGTCGTCGTTCCCCAGGGACGCCACCAGGTTCACCTTTGCCGAATAACTGCCGCTGAACGCTGCGGCGTCGTCGCGTGGCCTGACCAATCCGTTCGCCCCGGCGGTGGCGAATGGCGGTGTGGGTGGGAGCGTGGCGACGGCCGGATCGTCCCGGCTCGCCGCGCTCGGCCCCTGTCGCCACAGCCGGGCCAGCACCGGCAGGCACACGCTGCGGTGCGGCAGCATCGGCAGGTCGACCAGCACGCCGACCACCACCCAGTCGTTGCCCCAGGCGATGGCGCCGCGGCCGCCCCCAGGGGTCGTGATGCGACCCGGTGCGCGCGGCTGTGATGCCAGGTCGTCGACAGGGCCGCCGCCATCAGCATGCCGGTGACCGAGCGGGGTGGGGCCGCGCGACCCGGGTGGCAACAACGTCGAGGCGATGTGCCATCGCTGAGGAAAGTACTTGCCTGCCGGGAAACCTCATAGTACTTTCCTTGCAGGAAAGTACTGTCGAGGAGGGCATCGTGACTGACCAGGTCCGGCCGGAGGAGGCCGCACGTGCACTCACCGAGATCGGCCAGCGGCAGGAGCAGGTCATCCGGCTGGCCGTCATTCCCAACTGGTACTGGTGGGCCATCGCGGTCCTGATGGTCGGGTTCGCGGCGGCCGTCGACACCCGGCAGGGTCTCGTCGTCGGGATCGGCACCGCCGTGTTCGTGGCCGGCGTGCTCACCACCACCGGGCGGGTGGTGTTCCGCGCGGTCCGTAGCGCCCAGCCGCGCAACGACCTGCTCGGCCCCGGTGGCGTGGTTGCGATCCTGGGCTTCGTGGCGGTCACCGTCGGCGTGTCGCTGGCGGTCGCGTTCACCCTGAAGGCGTCCGGGGATTCGTACGCCGCGACCATTGGTGTGTCGGTCGCCGCCGTGATGCTCGTGGTCGGCGGACCGATGCTCATGCGGCACCTTCAGGGCCTCATGCTCGCGAACCGGTCCGGGAGCCGTCGGTGATCAAGCCCAGGTTCGACGAGCTGATCCACGCACCCACCCGGCTCTCGCTCGTCTCCCTGCTCGCGGCCACCGAGTGGGCGGACTTCCGGTTCCTGCGTGACAGCGCCGGCCTGTCGGACTCCGCCCTGTCGAAACAGCTCACGACGCTCGAGGACGCCGGTTACATCGAGATCCGTAAGGGTTTCGTCGGAAAGCGGCCGCGCACGTCGGCGAGGCTCACCAGCGTCGGCCGGGCGGCCTTCGACCAGCATGTCGCGGCCCTGCAGGAGATCGTCGCCAAGGCGGGCGCGTCGGTGCTCCCCTCAACCTGAGGGGCGCAAGGACGGGTCCCTTGTCAACGCTTTGCCAAGGAAGGGCCCCCTCGTAACGCGACCTTCGCGCGTGGCGCCGGGTCGGCCGCGATGAGGTGACACACCAGATCACCGGGCCGCATGAGGTCGGCTGATTCCGCCGGGGGGATCAGAGCCGCGGGGGCTGTTGCGACGGGCTCTGCGGCGTCGGCGGCACTCGCCTCTCAGCTTGAGCAGGAGGCACGACGAGCGGGCGCGGGCGTCATTCGATTGGACCTGTCAGGAGTCGAGGACTGGATCGCGCTCGGCGGACGGCGGCTCATGCGCTGGGCGGCGGCCTCTTGCGGGGTCGCTCCCGGTCTTGCCGCGGCTCGCGCCAAGGCGGCCCCCACCCGGCGGCCGGCGGCTGTGGTGGATGGTCGCGGCGGTAGCGCCTGCCCTCGACGAGGGCCATGGGGATCAACAGCACACTGAGCGGCGCCAGGATCCGCATGGCCGGCCAGGCCACGCGGTCGAGGGGACCGGGCTTGGGGGTGTCCATGCAGGCACCGGCGGCGCGCCCGCCGTTCCGCAAGAACCAGGCGCGGGTGTGGTCGTCGACCATGCCAGGGCGCAGGCCCGCGACGCGGAAGGCCGCGTGGTGGCTGATGGTGCTGACGCGGACGGGATGGAAGAGCAGCCTTCCGCCCCATTTGGTGAACTCGGTCGTCACCACCGCCTGCAGGTCCTGGCCGGGCGGCAGTGGCTGCGCCAGCGGCGTGGCCGTCCGCATGCCAGGATGGTCGCGGCCGACGTCGAACACGGCTGGCTTGTTCCCGTCCAGGTTGCCCACCAGGTGCCACAGCACCACAGGATGGTCCCAATAGGGGCTGCCGCTGGGCCGCCGCTGCACCTGGACGTCCCGGATCGCCCAGTCGCCCGGGCAGCGTGGCCAGGCCACCTGGACGGTGCGCCGATCCTCGGCCAGGCCGACGCCGAGCGGGCCGTAGCCGATCGGGTCGCAGGGCAGGCCGATGCACCACCCCCGGTCGAGCACGAACGGGATCAGGAGCGTGGCATACGCCACGCCCGCCGCGACCGCCAGGCCCACGGCCGCGGCGCGCCACGGTCGCCTGACCCGTGGCAGGCCAAGCATGCCCCGTCGCCTGTCGGCGGCGGCAGCCGACCGCGAACGCATCCGCTCCCACCTCAATGCGGGGCCGCAACGACCAGCCCGACGACGCGAGTGTAGGGCCGCTGCGGCGCGGCTGACAGGCCTCTGCGGGACGCTCAGCGAATTCTCATCGTCCAGCTTGCGCGTCCCGGGATGCCGCAGAGGAGATGGCAGACCGACCGGCGAGCCTTGCCACTTGATCCGAGGCATCGCGGCTCAGAACGTCGTAAAGAGGGCGAGGTCTCCGGTAGATGGTCTTCGACCAAGAAGACCAGGTGTCCGGAGACCTCGTGTCCCTGATCGTGTGAAGTGACGTCGTTTGTGGCGAATGTTGTCAGCACCGGCTGGTTCGCGATTGTTGTGTTGGCGAATTTGACGTGCCTGAGGTGCTTGACATGAGGCGCAGGGTGAAGCGCGCGAGCGCCTGGGTGGACGAGCCGGTCAGGGCTTGAGCACGTAGCGACCGCGCACCCCGCCCTTGGCCATGGCCCGGTGGGCGTCGGCAACCTGGTCCAGCGGCACGACCGCGTGCACTCGGGCCGGCAGCTCGCCGGATGCCGTGCGGGCGAGCAGATCGCCCAGTCGAGGGCCGTCGGGGTGCGTGACCACGACGTCTACGGTGATCCCGCGCTCCGTGGCCGGCTCGGCGCTCGGCTGGACGCCGACGAAGGCCCCGCCGTCGCGGACCAGGGCGAGGCCCCGCTCCTGCAGCACCGCACCGTCGGCGACCGCGTCCCAGCCCGGCTCGGCGTGCGTGGTGAAGTCGGCGCCGAGGCCGCGGACGAACTCCTCGTCCTCGGCTCTGGCCAGACCGGTCACCTGCCAGCCGCGGTCCTGCGCGAGCGAGGCGACGTACCCCCCGACCGCGCCGGCCGCCCCGGTCACCAGCAGCCGCTTGCCGTCGGTAGGCGCGTCGCCGAGCAGGTCGACGATCTGGGCGGCGGCCAGCCCGTTGAGCGGCACCGTCGACGCCGCGACAAGGTCCAGCCCGTCGGGCACGACGGCGAGGTCGGCGGCCGGCACGACGAGCTGCTCGGCGTAGGTGCCGAAGTCGCGGTCGAGGCCGTCCACCAGGCCGGCGACCCGGGTGCCGACGGCCAGGTCCACGCCGGGGCCGGTGGCGACGACGGTGCCGGCGAAGTCCCAGCCCAGGCCGGTACGCTCTGGCTGGTTGATCACCCCCATGGCGTGGAGGAGGCCGCTGGCGACCGCGAGGTCGACGGGGTTGACCGGCGCGGCGGCGATCCCAACCCGGACCTCGCCGGGCCCGGGCTCGACGACGGGAACGTCGATGATCTCGATCGAGTCGGGTCCGCCCGGGGTGCGGACGACGGCGGTGCGGAAGGTGGAGGTGCTCATGGTTTCGCTCCTCGTGGCTTGTGATCGACAGTTGTCCTGCACCACCATGGACGGGTAACTCTCCAACGGGAAGTACGCACTTCGAAGTGGGTAGGTCACCCCTCGGTGGGAAGGAGCGGTCGATGCCGACGATGACGGCGGCCCAGAAGCGGGCACAGGCGAAGGTGGACTACGACGCGTTCCTGGCGGGCTGCCCCAGCCGCCAGCTGCTCGACCGGATCTCCGACAAGTGGGTCACGCTGATCCTGGCCGCGCTCGGCAGCGACGGCCCTCACCACCCCGGGGTCGACTGCGTCGGTGAGCCGCGGTCGATGCGCTACTCCGAGCTGTCCCGCCGGCTGGCCGGGGTCAGCCAGAAGATGCTCACCCAGACGCTGCGTTCGCTCGAGCGCGACGGCCTGGTCACCCGCACCGTGACGCCGACCGTGCCGGTCACGGTCACCTACCAGCTGACCGACCTTGGTCTTTCGCTCGACCAGGTGATGCGCGGCATCAAGGAGTGGGCCGAGGCGCACATGGACCAGGTGCTCGCCAATCGCCAGGAGTACGACACCCGCGTCGCTGAACGCTGACCAGCAGCGCAGCGGGGCGCCAGCGTACCGAAGTCAACCCTCGGCTCCTGGTTCCCTGCGTCCTCGTAATCTGGGGCCGGCCGGAAAGCCAGGACCATCCTGGCAAGGCAGCGCAGGTCAGGACGGGTCCGCCGTCAAGGGAGGCGCAGGTAGAACCGAGTAGAACATTGACCGCATCGTTGACCGAGCAGGGCAATCCATGAGGCTGAGAGCACCAGCTTCGATCTTGGTGCGCTCAGGTTCGGGGCC
>DASVXQ010000097.1:0-20403 GCA_036392615.1 Actinomycetes bacterium
CGATCTGGCGGTTGGAGCGCCCTTCCATTAGCAGCCACAGCACCTCGAGCTCACGGCGGGTCAGACCGGCTAGCGCCGGCTGCGCCGGCAGGTCGACGCCGAGGTCCAGGCGACCGCGGCGAGCCAGCGCCTCCAGGGCCGCCTGCAGCGGCGCCGCCCCCAGCCTGGTCGCGGTCGCGTGCGCCGCTCGGGCCGCGGTGGCCGCCTGGTCCCGGTCGCCGGCGCCGGCCAGCGCCTCGGCCAGCCGCCACTGGCAGCGGGCCACCGCGTAGACGTTGCCGTACGAGAAGGCGTCGACGGCGGTCTGCCAGCGTGCCGGGTCGGAGCGACCCTGGAGCCGGGTCCACTCGGCCTCCGCCTTGGCATGCCGGGCGCGGACGTGGACGTCATGCGCCAGGTGGGTGCCGCGTGCCTGCTCGGCATCCGAGCGGACCCGCTCCAGGAGCGCTCGTCCGGCCGCGGTGGCGTCGGCCAGGGCCGCGTCATCGCGTGCGGCACGGGCCTGTTCGGCGCGGTCGGCCTCGACCGAGAGCCCGTTCATGCACACCCAGACGCCCTCCAACGCCTGATCGAACGTCTCGACCGCGTCGGCGGCGGCAAGGCCGCGCTGGATGGCCGACCTCGCCCCCTCCAGGTCGCCCTGCCAGCTGGCCAGTTCGGCCTCCCAGACGGCGACGTCCCGGTCGAGGAACGGGTCGGCGCCGGCGAGCCCGGCGAGCTGGCGCAGCCGCAGCGGGGCCGCCGGTCGCTCGCGGGCCACCAGCACTCCGAGCCCCTGCGCGACCACCTCGGCCACGGCCAGGGTCATCAACTCCGGTGCGGCCGCGATCAGCCGCTCGCACTCGTCCCAGTCACCGGTCCGGTAGCGGGCCTTGAGCTGGCCGCGGCGCAGGTAGATGGCAACGCCGGACCAGCCAAGGCCGGTGCGCTCGGCCAGCTCGACGCCCTCGTCGAAGGCGGCGCACGCGGAGGCCAGATCGCCCAGCTGGCTCGACACCTCGGCAAGGTCGTACAGGGCGCGCAGCTCGATCTCGGGATTGCCCGCAGCGGCCGCCTGCGCCCGAGCCGCCGCGAACCGCGCACAGGCGCTGACCGGGTCGTGGTACTGCTCGATCATGCCCAGGGTGATCAGCACGTCGGCTTCATCGTCGGCGCTGGCGGCGGCGCGCGCGGCCACCAGGGCTTCGTCGCACCAGCGGCGGGCCTCCGCCGGCTGCCTGGTGTTGACCAGCGACTGCGCGATGGCGGCGGTCACCCGGGCCCGCAGTCGGCTCGGTGGCTCGACGGGCACGAGCTCGACCGCGTGCATGCGGGCGCCCAACGCCGCTTCGAGCCGGCCGGCGTAGAACAGGTACTGGCCGAGGTGCTCATAGGCACGGGCTGCCTGCGCCGGGTCCTTGGTGGCGCCGGCGGTCCTGGCGGCCTCCTGGGCAAGGCTCGTCGCCCGCTGGTGCTCTCCGGCGGCGCTGGCCGCCGCTGCCGCGCGGAGGGTCAGCTCCACCCGGTCGACGCCGGCGACGGCGGCCGGCTCTGGCACCCGTTCCCAGAGCGACAGCGCGCCCTGGAGATGATGCAGGGCCTCGGCGGGGGCCGGCACCGACTCGGCCTCCTCGGCCGCCCGCACCGACACGGCGAGCGCGCCAACCAGGTCATGGCTGGCCAGGCAGTGGTGGGCCAGCTCGGCGGCGGCGCCATCGGGATCGGCGGCCAGCAGGCGGGCATAGGCGCCGTGCAGCCGCACCTGCTCGCCCGGCAGCAGGTCGCCGTAGACCGCCTCCTGGAGCAGCGCATGGCGGAACGCGTAGCTCCCGGTGGCGGCGTCGGTGGTCAGCACCCCCGCGCCGACCGCCTCGTGCAGACCCTGCTCGAGGTCGGCCTCTGGCTGCCCGGCGACGCCGGCGAGCAGCCGGTGGGGCACCCGGCGGCCAGCCACCGCCGCCACCCGCAGCACCCGCTGGGCCGGCTCCGACAGCCCCTGGACCCGGGCCAGCAGCACCTCCGCCAGGGTCGCCGGCAGCTCGACCTGCGCGTCGCCCGCCGCGGCGGCGAGCAACTGCTCGGCATAGAACGGGTTGCCCTCCGAGCGGGCGTAGATGCCCTCGACCTGTTCCGGCGGCAGCGGAGCACCAGCGATCGCCTCCAGGTACTCGGCCAGCTCGGCCCAGGTGAACGGGGGCAGCTCCAGCCGCTCCACGGCGGGCAGGCGGACCAGCTCCGCCAGCAGCGGCCGCAGCGGATGACGCCGATGCAGCTCATCGGACCGGTAGCTGACCGCCAACGCCACCCGAGCCGACCGCAACGTGCGGGCCAGGAAGGCGACCAGGTCCCGGGTGCCACGGTCGGCCCAGTGCAGGTCCTCCAGCACCAGCGCCACCGGGGACCGCTCGGCCAGGCCCGCCAGCACGGCCCGCACGGCGTCGAGCACCTGGAGCTGGTCCAGGCCGTCGCCGCTGAGCCCGGCCGGCTCGATCCCGGGCAGGAGCCGGCCGAGGCCGGGCGCCGCCATCGCCGCACCGGCCAGCAGCCTCGCCTCCTCCGGGTCGCCGGCGAGCTCGCGCAGGGCATCGACCACGGGCAGATAGGGCAGGCCGATGTCGCCCAGCTCCACGGACGCGCCCACCAGCACCCGCATCCCGCGCCGACGCGCCCGGTCGGCGAGCGCCAGCAGCAGGCGGGTCTTGCCCACCCCTGCGTCACCGGCAAGCAACACCATCTGCGGGCGGCCCTGCCCGGCCCGTTCCAGCACCGCCTCGAGGCGGCGCAACTCGACCGCCCGGCCGATGAACGCCGGGCTCCGCGGCCCCCCGATCATGCCCGCCAGTATGGTCGTCACCAGCGGAAATGGGAACCGCCAAACAAGCCAGGCGAGGTAGCTGGAGGACGTGGCCAACCGCCCGGGAGGTCGTCTGGAGGTCGAGGAGGCCGAGCTCGATGACCGGGACGGCGCCCTGTCAGCGCCCTGCCGTCCCAGATTGGTCCACGCTCACAGCACGGCCGCCAGCAGATGAGCGGCCAGGAACACTGCGACGTCGATGACGATCGCCAGCAGCACGATACCGGTGGAGGCCAGCACCACGAACAGCAGCGCCGACAGCGGGTCGTCCGCGAACGCGGTCCAGTAGGTGGTCAGCAGGATCCCGACCAGGCTCTGCGGGCGGCGGCGAAAAGGCATCGCGCTCCTCGCTTCCCTCGATGGCAAGCATGCCACATTGGCGGTTGCATCGCCCTCCGTCAGAGGCCTGAAGTCCGGGATGACCCGGCGGTTGACGACGACGGCCAGGCCTAAACTCCAGCATCGGGGGTGGCTGCGCGAAGCGCTGCGCCGGCCCGAACCCGGTCGTTCGTGGCCGTTGCGTCTGGAGGGTGATGGGGATTGAGGCGTTGGGGCGAGCCGAGGGCCCTGGGGAGCGCGGGCCGATGAGCGAGACCGCCGTCATCGTCGGCGCGGGGATCTTCGGCGTCAGCATCGCCAACCAGCTCGCTGGCAACGGGTGGCAGGTGACCCTGGTCGACCAGGACGAACCAGGTAACGAGCGGGCGACGTCGTCGAGCCTTTCACGGGTGATCCGGTTCGGGCATGGCGCCGACACCTGGTATACGCGCCTCGCCTGGCGCGCGCGCACCCTCTGGAAGCAACTCGAGGAGGCGACCGGCACCTCGCTACTGGTCGAGGCGGGCATGGTGTGGTTCGTCCACGAGCATGAGGATGGCGGCCTGGCCGACCGCAGCGAGTCCGCGCTGCGCGCGGAGGGTATCCCGGTCGAGCGGCTCAGGCCCGCCGAGGTCGCCGCCTTGTACCCGAGCTTCGACTCCGACGATCTGACCTCCGGGGTGCTGGAGCCGGCCGCCGGTGCGCTGCACGCTCGCAGGGCGGTCAAGGTGCTCAGCGGGCTCGCCGTCGCCAGGGGCGCGCGGCTGGTTCGTGGGGAGGCCCATCCGGCCGGCGACCCGCGGGGCTCCGCAGTCGCGATCGATGGGGAGGTGCTGCACGCCGACCAGGTGGTGTGGGCCTGCGGGCCGTGGTTGCCGCGACTGTTCCCCGGGCTGGTCGGACTGCGGGTCGCTCGCTGCGAGTATTACTACTACCAGGCGCCGCCCAACTGGACCACGCCGCCCCTGCCAGTCTGGTACGACTTCCAGGGGCCGTTCTACGGGATCTTCGACCTGGACGGCCACGGCCTCAAGATCGCCCCCGACGACGCCGAGGCCGACCGTGACTTCGACCCCCAGCACGGCAGCCGCAAGCTGGACGACCGCAACGAGCTCAGCTCGCGCGCCTATCTCGCGCGGCGCTTCCCCGCCCTCGCGGGGGTCCAGCACGCTGGCGGCCGAGTCTGCCAGTACGAGCTGACCCCCGACAACGAGTTCATCATCGCGCGCCTGCCCGGAACCTCCAACGCCTGGGTGATCGGCGGCGGCTCCGGGCATGGCTTCAAGCACGGCCCCGCCCTCGGCGAGTACGTCGAGCGCCTCCTCACCGGCGCCGAGCAGCCATTGGAGCGCCACAGCCTCCGCAAGCGCCAGAGCCGGCCCGCTGACGGGCCTCGCAGCGCGGCCGCGAACTTCTCCGCCACCTGGCCGTAGGACGGAGCCTCACGCAGCCGCATGCGCCGGGAGCGGCCTCGGCGCCGCCTGCCGCCATCAGCGTGCCAAGATCGCGATTGCCCGCTTGCTTCGGTTGGAACGTTTTGGTGGTGCGTCCGGCTGCCGTTTCACCTGCTGGTGATGAATGCCGCTTTGTGCCAATCTACCCGCCAGGCAGGCATTTCCCGCCTCAGGCTGCATGGTGCAGAGAAGGAGCGAGTGGGGATGACTAGGCCAAGACGGGTTGTCCTTGCGGCCGTGCTGAGCGTGTTGTTGCTCCTGCTCGCTGGCTGCGCGAAGAAGAGTGGCGGCGGCGCGAACAGCGCGGCCTGTCAAGGCGACCAGTTCGGCTGTGTCGTCTATCAGAAGGGCGCGCCGATCAAGATCGCCACGCTGCTGGCGATCACCGGCGACAACAAGAACCTGGGTCTCGACAGCCAGCACGGGGCGCAGCTCGCTGCCGACTACCTGGACGGCAAGTTCGACGGCAAGAACGGTCAGATCCTCGGGCACGAGGTCCAGCTCGTGAACGAGGACGATGGCTGCAAGAAGGAAGTCGGACAGGCGGGAGCGACGAAGATCGCCGCCGACCCGACCATCCTCTCGGTGATCGGCACCAGTTGCTCCAGTTCGGCCCTCGGTGTGGCGGACACGATCCTCTCGAAGAAGGGGATGTTGCTGATCTCGCCGTCGAACACCAACCCGAACCTGACGGCCCAGGGCACGCACCAGCCGTTCTACCTGCGCACCGCGCACAACGACCGGATTCAGGGCGCTGTGGTGGCCGACTTCGCCTACAACAAGGAGGGTGCGAAGACCGCGGCGACGATCCACGACGAGAGCCCATACGCCGACGGGCTGGCAGCGGTGTTCCGCGACGTGTTCCAGAAGCTGGGTGGCAAGATCATCGACAACGGCAACCAGGCCATCCAGTCGACCGACAAGGACTTCAAGCCGGTCCTGAACACGCTCGCGCAGGGCAAGCCCGACTTCATCTACTACCCGGACTTCATCCCTGCGTGCGCGCTCATCGCGAAGCAGGCGCGGACGATCCCGGCACTGGCCAAGACCAAGCTGATGGGCTCCGATGGCTGCCAGGACCCGCAGTACCTCAAGGTCGGCGCCAAGGACGTGTTCGGCACCTGGCTGTCGGCGCCGGACGTCACCGCGCAGACGAGCACGAACGCGTTCTATGGCCAGCAGTTCCTGCCGGCCTACCAGCAGCGGTTCGGGACGCGGCCGCTGTCGGTCTTCAACGCCCACGCCTGGGACGCGATGCAGATCCTGTTCACGGCGATCAAGGCGGTGGCCAAGGACGACAACGGCACGCTGACGATCCCGCGGACCGCCCTCAAGGACACGATCTACAAGACCAGCAACTACAAGGGGCTGAGCGGGACGATCACCTGTACCCCGCTGGGGGACTGCGCCACCGCTGTGTCGATCGCGGTGTACGAGGCCCCGGCCATCCCCGTCGAAGGCGGCACGCCGAATGCCAAGCCGGTGTTCACCGAGACCAAGACGCTTGCTGAGGCGTCCGCATAGGAGCAGGCGACCGGAGAGGCAGTAGCGGCGGGCGGTAGTTGCCCGGCATGAGCGTCGTGGCCGGCGAGCACGTTCGGCGGCCACGACGCGCCGCCCAGCGGCGCGAAGTGGGAGGGGCGGTGAGACGACTGTCCAGAGTGATGGTCCTTGCCGTGGTCGTGCTCGCGCCCCTGGTGGCCGGCTGCGGCGGCAAGGCGCCGGCACCAAGGCCGGCGGTGCCACAAGTCCACCGGCTGGCCGGGAACTACACGGTCCACGGGATCTTCCGGCACCGGAACTATGGGGCGCCGTGCGTGGCGGCGGACGCGGGCTATGCCGACATCCATCCCGGCACTCCGGTGGTCGTGCGCGACGAGTCCTCGGCGGTGGTCGGATCGGCGACGCTCGGGGACGGGATCCTGCGCAAGCAGCCCCTACGGGGGAGGGACGACGACTGCCTGTTCCGGTTCTCCCTCACGGTGCCGGACCGGGCTGACTACAAGATCGAAGTGGGCAAGCGGGGGGCCGTGGCGTTCTCCCGGGCCGACCTGGAGCGTGCCCAGTGGACGGCCAACCTCACAATCGGCGCGTATACGGCGTTTGGCGGCGACTAGAAGACGGGCTCAGGCGAGTCGACACCCGAGGTGAACATGACAGAGCAGAGCGGCGGGTCGGTCTCCACGCCGGCTCGGCCGAGGATGGCGGTGCTGGCGGAGCGGGTCCCGATCCACCGGCTCACGTTGGTGGCCGTTGCCGTCCTGGTCGCGGTCGGCGTGGTCACCGGGTCGTGGAAGACGATCGCCGGAGGTGGGATCACCGGCACCGGCTGGCGCCTGTTCCTCGTGTTCGGCATCGCGCAGGGAAGCATCTACGCGCTGATCGCGCTCGGCTACAGCCTGGTCTACGGCATCCTGCTGATGATCAACTTCGCCCACGGCGAGGTGTTCATGGCGGGCGCGTTCGCCTCCTACTTCGTCGCCCAGACGCTCGACAGCAAGGGACTGCTGGACCGAGCCCCGATACCGAGCCTGGCGCTGCTGTTCCTGACCGCGACCCTGGTTTCGATGTCCGTGGCGATGCTGCTCGAGCGGGTCGCCTACCGCCCGCTCCGCAACGCCCCACGACTGGTGCCGCTCATCACCGCCATCGGCGCCTCGCTGTTTCTCCAGTACACCTTCTCCGGCTTCTTCGGCTCGGACGCCAAGGGCTACCCCAGCCCCAAGAGCCTCGCCGGAACGTCCGACGTCCTCGGTTTCCCGGTGGCGCGGACCCAGGTGCTGACCATCCTCACGGCGATCGTGATGATGGTCGGCCTTGCGTTGTTCATCGCCAGGACCAGGACGGGCAAGGCGATGCGGGCGGTCGCCGAGGACAAGGAGATCGCCAGCCTGATGGGAATCAACATCAACCGGGTCGTGTTGACCACCTTCGCCATTGGCGGGATCCTCGCGGGCGTGGCCGGCGTGCTGTTCGCCCTGACGTTCTCTGAGGTCGACTCGTTCATGGGCTTCGTTCCCGGCATCAAGGCGTTCACGGCGGCCGTTCTCGGGGGTATCGGCAGCGTCCCCGGGGCCGCCATCGGCGGCCTGATTCTTGGCGTGGCCGAGTCGATCGGGCCGGTGCTGCTGCTCAGCGGAATCCACGTGCCCGCGACGAACCAGCTCAGAGACGTGGTCGCGTTCACGATCCTCGTCCTCGTCCTGGTCTTCCGGCCTGGAGGGATCCTCGGGACCGGCGAGCCAGAGAAGGCATAGGACGGCCGCCGTGATTGCTTCCAAGCTGCTGCGCAGGGCGACAGCCGCAGGCCTGATCGGCGGTGTCGTCGTCGTCTACCTTGCCCTGGTGGGAATGGTCGAGAAGTTCGAGGTGCGCCACCTCGTCGGCGACTGGCTCAACCTGGGCAAGCTGATGCTGGCGTTGGCGCCCCTTCTGGCCGGCTATCTGGTCACCCGGCCCCGTGTGCGGGGCGGCCGTCTCGTGCAGCCCTCCCCGGGTCCCTCCACGATGGCGGGGCTGATCAGCGGCGTGCTCACCGGAGGGCTGGCCGCGCTCGGGGTGGCCTTCGTGCAGCTCTTCCCCGACGGCGCGGTGCGCAACATCTTCGTCGCCGTCTCGCCGACGCTGCTGTCGATCATGACCTTCGGCAAGAGCCTGCCGGTGGGGGCGTTGCTGCTGGTGGCTGCCGGCGCCCTGCTCGGCGCGCTCGGCGCCACCTACCGAACGCTGCCGGAGCGCCTGCGGCACCCGCTGAGCGTCGGCCTGGCGACGACGTTCCTGTTCGCGCTGCTGCAGCGGATCATTCCGCAGCTGCTGTTCTACCTGAACCTCGACTCGACCTGGCTCTACAGCACCAGCTTCGGCGGTCTGACTCCGATTGGCGCGGTGGTGGTCCTGGTCGTCGCCACGGGCCTGCCGGCGCTCTGGGCGGCGCGAGGCCCCCGGATCCGGGAGCGCGTCGCGCAGCTTCCGCCAGCGCGGCGGCGGGCGCTCAACCTGTCGCGGTTGCTGCTGCTGGCCCTGGTCCTGGCACTGCTGCCACGGTTGATCGGCTCCACGCTCTCGCAGGTGCTCGGGCAGATCGGCGTCTTCCTGCTGATGGGGCTCGGACTGAATATCGTGGTCGGCTACGCCGGGCTGCTCGACCTCGGCTACGTCGCCTTCTTCGCCACCGGCGCCTACCTGACCGCCCTGTTCACCGGCGCCCATCTGGTGACCTCCCTGGGCGCCGTCGCGTCCCCGGGTTTCGTCCTGCATCTCAATTTCTACGCGGCCGTGCCACTGGTGATCCTGGTCGCCGCGTTCATCGGGCTACTGATCGGTGCCCCGGTGCTGCGACTACGGGGCGACTATCTGGCGATCGTCACCCTTGGGTTCGGGGAGATCGCAAGGGTCCTGGTGGCGTCGAGCTGGCTGCAGAAGTTCACCGGAGGGCCGCAGGGACTGCGCGACATCACCGACGCGCACATCGGCGGCGTGGGCTTCCGCGACCCGCAGCCGTTCTACTACCTGGTTCTGGCGTTCTGCGCCCTCGCCATCTTCGTGTCCGCACGACTGGCCGACTCCCGGGTCGGGCGAGCATGGAGCGCGATGCGTGAGGATGAGCTGGCGGCCGAGGCCATGGGTGTCAGCACCGTCAGGTACAAGCTGCTTGCGTTCGCCATGGGCGCCGCGGTCGGCTGCCTGTCGGGCACCCTGTTTGCGGTGCAGATCGGCTCGCTCACGCCGGACAGCTTCACCATCTTCGTCTCGATCACCGCCCTTGCGGTGGTCGTGCTCGGCGGGATGGGGAGCATCCGGGGCGTCCTCGTCGGCACGATGCTGCTGATCGGCCTGCCTGGGCTGCTCGATGAGTTCGAGGAGTACCGCCTGCTGGTCTATGGCGCGGCGCTCATCGCGGTGATGATCCTGCGGCCACAGGGGCTGATCCCCAACGTCCGCCGCATGCGCGAACTCCAAGAGGAGGAGGTCGCCCAGGACCAGTGGCTCAAGGAGGAGGTTCCGGCGGCGACCGTCGCCGGCGGTGGAGGTGGCTCGTGAGCGCCCTGTTGGAGATCCGTGGGCTCGTCAAACGCTTCGGCGGCCTGAACGCGGTCGACAGGGTCGACCTGGACGTCGAGGCGGGTGAGATCCTGAGCGTGATCGGCCCGAACGGAGCCGGCAAGACGACCTTGTTCAACGTGGTCACCGGGCTGTATGCGCCGGACGGCGGGTCGATCGTCTTCGACGGCCACAGCCTGGTCGGACTCAAGCCCAATCAGGTCTGCGGTCTTGGGATCTC
Source organism: Actinomycetes bacterium (assembly GCA_036392615.1). Classification (GTDB taxonomy): domain Bacteria; phylum Actinomycetota; class CALGFH01; order CALGFH01; family CALGFH01; genus DASVXQ01. The sequence continues at coordinate 9,887 of DASVXQ010000097.1, forward strand.
ACGCACCTTCCAAACGGTGCGGCTGTTCTCGAACATGACGGTGCTGGAGAACGCGATGGTCGGCCAGCACTGTCGGACGCGCTCCGGGGTGCTCGGCGCGGTGCTGCGCCTGCCCCGCACGAGAGCCGAGGAGCAGGTGGTGCGGGAGCAGGCGCGCTCGGCGTTGTCGTTCTTTGGGAGCCGCCTGGCCAGCTTCCGGGAGGACCAGCCGGCGATGGCGCTCTCGTACGCCAACCGGCGGCGGCTGGAAATCGCCAGAGCCATGGCCACGAACCCGAAGCTCATCCTTCTCGATGAGCCGACCGCGGGGATGAACCCCAAGGAGACCGAGGAGATGATCGGCCTAATCGGCAAGCTCCGGGACGAGCGGGGCTTCACGATCGTGGTGATCGAGCACGACATGCGCTTGGTGAGGGGGGTATCGGACCGGGTCATCGCCCTCGACTACGGGCGCAAGGTCGCCGAAGGCACCTTCGACGAGGTGGCCAGCGACGTGCGCGTGATCGAGGCGTACCTCGGCAAGGGGGCGGTGAAGGCCGGATGAGCGACCGGCCCATCCTCGAGCTGCGGAACGTCAGCACGCACTACGGCCTCATCGCGGTTCTCCGTGAGGTGAGCCTGGAGATCTATCCCGGGGAGATCGTCTGCCTGCTCGGCGGGAACGCCAGCGGGAAGTCGACCACGCTGCGGACCATCCTCGGCATGGTGACGCCCAGCGAGGGTGAGGTCTGGTATGACGGCAGACCGATCAGCGGCCTGCCCACGATGGAGATCGTCAGTCAGGGCCTGACCATGGTCCCCGAGAATCGCCGCCTGTTCGCGCGCATGACCGTCCGGGAAAACCTCGAGCTGGGCAGCTATCTGCGGAAGGACAGACCGAAGGTCAAGGAGGACCTGGAGCGGGTGCTGACGCTGTTCCCGCGGCTGCGGGAACGACTGTCGCAGAAGGCGGGGACGCTCTCCGGCGGTGAGCAGCAGATGGTGGCCATGGGACGGGCGCTCATGGCCGCCCCCAAGGTGCTCCTGATGGACGAGCCCTCCATGGGCCTGGCCCCTGTCCTGGTGGAGCAGGTGTTCAAGACCATCCAGGACGTCAATCGGATGGGGACCACGATCTTCGTGGTGGAGCAGAACGCCCACATGGCGCTGTCGATCGCGCATCGCGGCTATGTCCTGCAGACCGGCCGGATCGTGCTGGGCGAGACCGCCAAGGGCCTCATCGAGAACCCCCAGATGCAGAAGGCATACCTCGGCGAGGTGACCTGAGCCGGCACCGCCGGCTCGGCGACGCCAGGGAGAGGCAATGGTCAGGCCGAATGGAACCGATCCTTCCCGCCGCGTGTAGAGGTGGAAGGACACCGGATCGCCGAGGTGCGGGTCATGAGGATGCGCTGGTGGCAGATGGCGGTGGTGCCGTTGGCCGCGGCACTGGTGGTCGTCGGCGGCTGCGCGGTCGGGGGAAGCCGCGATGCGTCGACCAGATCCAATGCGGTGGTGCCGTCCACCGTGACGGTGCCGTCGGCGCCGTTGTCGCGGACGGTGGGCGGGCCGCTGGTCGGTGCGGTCTCCAGCGGCGAGCTGGCGACCGAGCTGGCCCGGCTGGACCCGAGGACGTTGCGGCCCCTGCCGGGAAGCCGGCTCACGCTGCAGGGGGCCTGGCCGATGCTGGCGGTGGCCTCCGACCGCTCGATCGCGGTCATTGGCAGCGAGACAGGTGAGCTCGCCGTCATCGACCTGGTGCACCTGCGACGACTCGGCGCCGTGCGGACCGACGTCGCTGGCGAGGGCGTCTTCGGCTGGGGTTGGGTCGGGCCGTCGCGCCTGCTGCTGATCGGCACCGTTCAAGAGTCGGCCACGGAAGTGCTGGCGGTCGACGTCAACACCCGGCGCGTGGTCCGCCGCCAGCACCTCGACGGCCTCGTCCAGGGGTACGCGCGCCTCCCGAACGGGCTGGCGCTGCTGGTCAGCCCTGCCAACGCGATCGGCCGGGCCCGGCTGGTGGTGTCGGACGCCGACGCCGGCCTTCGCACGGTGACCCTTGCGGAGATCAACGCCGGCTTCAAGCAGATGGACGACCCCGATGGGTCGGGACCGCGGATCGAGCAGGCCGTGCCCGGGATCGCCGCCGACCCTACCGGCCGGCGTGTCTATGTCGTCTCGGGCGTCGGACCACTGGCCGAAGTCGACCTGGCCAGCCTGGCGGTCACCTACCATCGGCTCGGGCAGTCAGCGTCCGCGCTGCGGCGGCTCGCGCGCTGGTGGGCCCCGCCAGCCGAGGCGAAGATCATCTCGGGTCCTGCGCGCAACGCGCTCTGGCTCGGCGACGGCCAGCTCGCCGTCACCGGCTCCGACGGGTCCGCCAAGGGGCACCATGTGGAGATCCCGTCCGGCCTGGAGCTGATCGACACCGCGACCTGGACCAAGCGCCGGGTCGACCAGCACTCGAGCGGTGCCGTGCTGGCGGCCGGCAGGCTGTTGGCCTTCGGGACCGCCTTCGGGACGGGCCACAACGGTGCGAATCAGGGCTACGGACTGACCTTGTACGGGCCGGGCGACCGCCAGCCGGTGCACCGGTTCGGCGCACAGCAGGTGAGCTGGATCCAGGCCGACGGCGGCCTCGCCTACGTCCAGCTGATGGACGCCAACCTCGGCGACATGGAGAGCTACGCCGTGGTGGACCTGCAATCGGGGCGGGTGCTGTACCAGGGTACGGGGACCGTCCCCGAGCTGCTGGTCCCCGACCGGCAGCACTAGCGCCTCAGCGGCGCCGGGGCGACGCCGGCAGCCTCGTCTGCGCCGGGCCGTTCCCCACCGGTACCAGCCGTGTGGATTGGTGCTGAAGTGCCGGTGGAGTCCCACCCGCGCGCGCAGGTTCGCGTCGGTGTGGTACTGCCCGGCCCGCGGCCTGGATGGGTCCTCGGCAGGGTTCCGCACCCGCTATCGCCACTCGGCAAGGCGCCGCAGGCCCTCGAGGAGATCGTCCGACCTGGTGGCCAGGGAGACCCGGGCCCAGCCCTGGCCCGCGGGGCCGAACGCCGTCCCGGGCGCGACCGCGACCTGTCGCTCGCGCAGCAGTCCCAGCGCCCACTCCTCCACGTCACCGTGGCACCGGTCGCGCACGTCGATCCAGAGGTAGAAGGCCCCGTCGGGCATCAGGAAGCCCGTACCGGAGTCGCGCAGGACCTGTGCCGCGGCGTCACGGCGTCGCTGGTAGGTGCGCCGCATCACGTCCACGACGTCTTGCGACCCCTCGAGCGCGGCCAGGGCGGCGTACTGGGCCGGGGCGTTCACGCACGAGATCAGCGGCTCCTGCATCTTGGCGGCCGTGGCCGCGACCCCCTCGGGCGCCACCAGGTAGCCGACGCGGAGGCCGGTCATGGCGTACGTCTTGGAGAAGCTGAAGCAGCTGATCACGCGCTGCTGCCGGTCGTAGGCCGCCGGGCTGACATGCGGCACGTCGAAGGTGATGGCGTCGTAGCACTCGTCGGAGACGAGCCAGAGGTCATGGGCGTCGGCCAGGCGGCACAGCCGGGCGGCGAGCTCGGCGCCGAGGACGGCGCCGAGCGGGTTGGACGGCGAGTTGACCATGATCGCCCTGGTCCGCGCGGTCACCAGCCGGTCCAGCTCGGCGACGTCCGGGAGGAACGAGTTCTCGGGGCGCAGTGGGTAGCGGACGGGCGTGGCCTGGAGCAGCTGCACGGCCATGGCGAAGTTCGGCCAGCCGGGGTCGGGGATGAGCACCTCGTCGCCGGACTGCACGGTTGCCGACAGCGCGACGTGGAGCGCCTGCACGCCGCCGGCCGTGACGATGACCTGGTCCGGGGAGGCGGCGATGCGGTTGCGCCTGGCCAGCTTGTCGCTGATCGCGTTCCTGAGCGGCGTGATGCCGGCGTTGGGCACGTAGCGGGTCTCGCCCCGGTCGAGCGCATCGGCGGCCGCCTTGCGCACGTGGTCGGGGGTCGGGAAGCTGGGCTCCCCGACGTGGAGCCCGATGACCGGCTGGCCGAGGCTCCAGGCCAGGTCCATGATCCGGCGGATTCCTGAGCGGGGCATCCGCTCGGCGTTGGTCGCCAGGTGTGGCATCAGTGGTCCTCGACGGGTCGGAGGTGCGGGAAGAGGCGCAGGGCCGTGCCGCCCTGGATGTCGGCGAGCTCGGCCGGCGAGGCCCGCGGGAAGGTCGCGCGGGGCAGGTCCAGCAGCGCACGATAGCCGGGAACCTCCCGCGTCCAGGGATCGTCAGAGGCCCAGAGCATCCGGGAGGCGCCGAACGCGCCGGCGATCTCGTGGACCACCTCGTCGAGGTCGCTGTAGGGCGGTTGCTGGCGTGAGAGGGCGTACTGGCCGGAGAACATGACGTGCACGTTGGGGCGGCGGCTGAGCCGTTGGAGCTGCGCCCGCGTGGTGGCTGGGAAGGGATCGTCGAAGGCGGGCCGGCCGTGGGAGTCGACGCGCATGTCGTGCGGGCAGAAGCCGAGATGGTTGAGGACCATCGTCAGCGAAGGCAGCTCGCGGGCGAGCTCGTCCGCCAGCGGGAGCTGGTCGGGGACCAGGTACGTCCACAGGCAGAGCCCATCGTCGGCCAGTACCCGCAGCACCGGGAAGAACGGCGACTCCCGGATGGGGCGTCCCGGGATTCCCAGCCACTGCGTGCGGAGCGCGTGGAACCCGAAGGCGTCTCGCCGCTGTCGCAGGCGGTCGACAGGGTTGCCATGCCCGCGGCCCTGGACGGCGGCGTCGGCCACGGCGACGGCGGCGAACCGTCCACCATGGGCTCGCAGCACCTCGCGGACATAGTGGTCGTGCTGGTCGAGCGGGACCAGCACCGCCGCCCCCACGCCGTGTTCCGCCATGACCGACAGGAGGTCCTCGACCGGGGCGTCGCGCTGGGCGGGCGCCAGCGCATCGACGCCGCGGGGGCTGATGCCGGCCGGACGGAAGACGTGGACGTGGGCGTCGACGATCACCGGGGCCTCATCCGGCGCGGGCCTCGGTGACCTGCTTGGAGACCGTGCGGGCGCGCCGCGCGATGGCGTCGAGCTCGGTCTCGGCCGGAACGGCCGGCACCAGGTCCGAGCCGAGACCGACCGCCACCGCGCCCGCCCGCAACCAGGCGCCCACCTCGTCGTGGCGGATCCCTCCGGTGGGCACGAACAGCCCGTCCCGGAACGGGCCGAGCATCGCCCGCAGGTAGCCGGGGCCCAGCGGCCCGGCGGGGAACAGCTTGATCAGCCGCGCCCCGGCATCGGACGCCGCCGCCACCTCGGTGGCGGTCTGCGCGCCGGGAACCGGCTCCAGGCCCGCGTCGATGCAGGCGTGGATGAGCCCCGGATCCGTATGGGGGCTGACGCAGAACCGTCCGCCGGCGTCCCTGCACTGCGCGACCTGCTCGGTGCTGCGGACCGTGCCGGCACCGACCAGGGCACCGGCGGGGAGCTGGTCGACCATGGACCGCAACGCGGCGGGCGCGTCGGGGTGATCGAAGGTGACCTCCATGACCGGCAGTCCGGCGTCCAGCAGGAGACGGCCGATCCGCACCGCCTGGGTGTGCTCGCGCAGGCGCAGGATGGCGACGGCGCCCGCTCTGCGCACAGCGGCGACGATCTGGCTCTCGGACACGGCGCGGTCGCTCATCGGAGGATCCTCCAGGTCTGGCCTCGGGCCTCCAGGTCCGCCGCGCGGACCTGCCAGGCGTCGCCGACCACGGTGTGCTGGAAGGCGCACGCCCAGGCGCTGGCTTCGAGGGCGGCGGCCAGCCCACCGCCGGTCAGCCAGGTCGCGATGAACGCGGCGAGGGCGGCGTCGCCGGCGCCGAACGCGTCGACCACCTGGGCCTCGTGCGCACCGCTGGTGAGGACCTCCCCGGTGGTCAAGGCGGTCATGGTCACGGTGACGCGACCGGGGGCCGACTGGGCGTTGTCCCGCAGCACAACGACGCGATGCCCCCACTCCTTGATCGCCTGCCGGGCCAGCTCGACGGTGTCCTCGGCGGCCGTGGCGCCCGCCACCAGGTGCAGGAGGTCGTGACGGCTGGTGAACAGGACGTCGACCTTCGGGAGCACGCGGCGGAGGACGGGCACCGCCTGCTCCCAGGTCCACAGGCGGGCCCGATGGTTGACGTCGAACACGGTGTGCACGCCCGCTTCGCGGGCGGCGGCGAGGAAGCCGCCCACCGCCTGCGCCGGCTCCGGTCCGAGCCCGCAGGTGATGCCCGTCGACAGGGCCAGCCTGGCGCCGTGGACCTCCTCGGCCCACGGGAAGGTGGACGCCGTCAACCTGGTCATCGCGGTGGCGGACCGGTCGTAGAGCACCTCGGACGGCCGCGGGGGCGCGCCGTGCTCGACGAAGTAGAGGGGGGTGCGGGCGTCGGCGTCCCAGTCGACGGCCGGCTCGACGCCGTGCTCCGCGGCGTGCCCGGCGATCCGGCGGCCGAGCGGATTGTCGGGCAGCCGGGTCAGCCAGCGGCAGCGGAAGCCGAGGGCCGCCAGGCCGATGAGGCCGTTCATCTCCGCCCCGCCGACGTGCACGTCCAGGTGGCGGATCTGGGTGAGCCGCTCGTGGCCCGGCGCCGAGAGGCGCAGCAGCGACTCACCGAGGCCAACGGCCAGTGGTGCGGCCTGGACGTCGTGGCTGGTCATCGGCGGGTCCTGGTCACGAAGATGGCCGCGGCGGCGAGGATGACCAGGCCTCTGATCAGGTCGGTGAGGGTGGCCGGGAGCTGGAGCAGCGTGAAGGAGCTCTCGACCAGGGCCAGCAGGGTGACGCCACCCAGCGTTCCCACCAGGCTGCCGCGGCCGCCGAGCAGGGAGGTGCCGCCGACGACCACCACGGTGATCGCGGACAGCTCCAGTCCCTGCCCCGCGGTCGGGGACCCGACCGTCGCCCGGGCGGCCAGGACGACGCCGGCGAGCGCCGCCAGGGCCGCGCCGGCTCCGTAGGCGAGCACCAGGGTGCGAGACACCGGTACCCCGTTGGAGCGGGCCGCCGCCCGGTCCCCGCCAACGGCGTAGACGTGGCGGCCGAACGCGGTGCTGCGCAGGACCCCGGCGACCAGCGCTGCGGCAACCACCAGGATCGGCAGTGACCACGGGATCGGCCCGCTCCGCCGCAGCCCGATGCTCGTCAGCGCGGACGTGACCTGGCCGGTTGGCGTGGTGCTGATCATGAAGGCGACGCCCTGGAGCAGGTAGAAGGTCGCCAGGGTGACCACGAAGGGCGCCAGGCCGGCGCGGGAGACGAGCAGCCCGTGTCCCAGGCCCACCAGGAGCCCGAGAACGACCATGGCGAGGACCACCGGGAGGGTGCGGATCGGGTAGCCGTTGATCAGGATGGCGGTGAGCAGGGCCGACAGGGTTGCCATCGAGCCCACCGACAGGTCGATGCCACCGGTGAGGACGACCAGATGCTGGCCCAGCGCGGCCAGCCCGAGCACGACCGTGCCGGTGAGGACGTTGGCGATGTTCGCCGGCGCCCAGAAGCCGGAAGGGTCCTTGACGGTCAGCCCGAGGACGAGCAGGGCGACGATCACCCACGCCGCCAGGCCGCTGCGGGCGGCGGTGGCGACCGACCAGCGCGATGTTCGCGCGCCGGGGGCGGCGGACACGGAGCTCACGACGCCACCTCGCCGAGGCCGAGCGCCAGGTTCATGACCTTCTCCTCGGTGATGTCCGCGCCGGAGAGCTCGCCGACGACCCGCCCCAGGCGGCAGACGATCACGCGGTGTGCGAGGCCGGTCACCTCTGGCAGGTCGCTGGAGACCACCACGACCGCCATCCCGGCGGCGGCGAGCTCGCGGACGATGCGGTAGATCTCCGCCTTGGTGCCCACGTCGATGCCGCGGGTCGGCTCGTCGAGCAGCAGCACGCTGGGCTGGGTGCGGAGCCATTTCGCGAGGACGATCTTCTGCTGGTTGCCCCCGGAGAGCTGCCAGGTTCCCTGGTCCGAGCCTGCCGCGCGGATCTGCAACCGACGCTGCTCGAGGTTGAACGCCTCGCGCTCACGGCGTGCCGACAACCACCCTCCCGTGGTCACGCTGCGCAAGGAGGCGAGGGTCGTGTTCGCGCGCACCGGCAGGGGCAGGACCAGCCCGTCGGTCTTGCGCTCCTCGGGAACCAGCGCGATGCCGGCGGCGACCGCGTCGCGCACGGAGGCGCGGACGCGCCGTCCGGCCACCTCGACCGTGCCGGCGTCTCTGGGATGGGCGCCGGCCAGCGTCCGCAGCAGGCGGCTGCGCCCGGAGCCGACCAGTCCCGCCACCGAGACGATCTCGCCGGCCCGCACGTCGAGATCGATCGGCGGGACCCCGCCATGGCCGCCGGCGGGGACCAGTCCGCGGACCTTGAGGACGACCTCGCGTCCCGGCTGGGGGAGCGCCGGGAAGACGGTGTCGACGTCGCGACCGACCATCTCGCGGATGATGCGGGTTGTGTCGTAGCCGGCGGCGTCGCCCGAGGACACGTCCCGCCCGTCGCGCAGCACGGTGATGTCGTCGGCCAGTGCGCCGATCTCCTCGAGGCGGTGGCTGATGTAGACGACGGCGACGCCCTGGCGTGCCACCGTGCGGACCACCTCGAAGAGCGACTCCAGCTTGTCCCCTGACAGGACGGCGGACGGCTCGTCCAGGATCAGCAGCCGGGTCTGGCGTGCCAGGGCGCGGGCGATCTCGACGAGCTGCTGGTTGGCCAGCGAGAGCGTCTCCGCCCGGGCGCCCGGGTCGACGTCCTCCAGCCCGACGCGGGCGAGCACCTGGCGCGCCACCCGGCGCTCGTCGTCGCGCCGGAGCAGTCCGCGCCGGGTGCGTTCCTGGCCCAGCAGGACGTTGTCCAGCACGGACATGTCCGGCAGCACGGTGAGCTCCTGGTAGACCGCGGTGACCCCCATGGCGAGCGCGTCCCGCGGGTCGTGGAACCTGACCGGCCGCCCCTCCAGGAGGATCTCGCCGGAGTCCGGCGCCATGTTGCCGGTGAGGATGCGGACGAGCGTCGACTTGCCCGCTCCGTTCTCGCCGACCAGGGCGTGCACCCGGCCCCGCCGGCAGGTGAGGTCGACCTCGTCCAGGGCGCGGACGCCCGGGAAGGTCTTCACCAGCCGGCGGGCCTCGAGCAGCAGGGGTGCGGACGTGGGACTCACCCTCAGCAGAGCTTGAGCCTGGTGAGCAGCTCGTTGGGCAGCGACGACGGGATCCAGAGGTTGTCGCTGCACTCCGGGCGGACGTACTTGTCGATCTCGGCATTGGTGAAGGCCGCGGACTCGACGTTGACGACGTTCGGCACCGGCTTGCCGGCCAGCGCGTCCAGCGCGACGTCGAGGCACTTCATGCTCTGCTCGGGCGGGAAGGCCGACAGGGCGAACTTGACGTTGCTGCCCTTGACGGCCTTCAGGAAGGCGTTGGAGGAGTCGCCGGTCATCGGCGGAGCCTGCTTGCCGGCCTGCTTGTAGGCCTCGACGACGCCGAGGTCGCTGATGGCCGAGTCCGACCAGATGCCGTCGAGGTTCGGGTACTTGGCGACCAGGTTCGCGGCCACGGTCTTCGCCTTGGTCGGCGACCAGTCGGTGTACTGCTTGGTGACGATCTTGACGTCGGGGTGCTTGGCGAAGACCTGCTCCGCGGCGGTCTTCTGGAACTCGGCGGTGGGAACGCCGGCGATGCCGGAGAGCATGGCGACGTCGCCCTTGCCGCCGAGCTGCTTGACCAGCCACTCGGCCCAGAGGGTGGCCTGGAGCTCGTAAGAGCGCGCGACCGTGGACACCGCGCCGGAGTCGGCCGGCAGGCGGCCGGCGCACAGCACCACGGGGATGCCCTGCTGCGCCGCGGCACGGACCTGACCGGTGATGCCCGGACCCATCGGAACGACCACCATCGCGTCCGGGCTCTGCGACGCCAGCTGCTGGATGTTGTCGACCTGCTTGGTGGCGTCGCCGTTGGCCGACGCGTAGAGGACGTCGACCCCCCGCTGCTGCGCGTGGTACTTGAGGGCCTCCTCGTTCTCCAGCGCCCAGGAGTTGGTCGGCCCCTGTGCCGCGAAGGCGATCTTGTACCTGCCGTTCTGCGGCGACTTCTTGTACTTGGAGGTGTCGACTTCACAGATGTTCTGCGCCGGCGGCTGGAGGCCCGAAAGGCCCAGTTGCTGCTCCGCGGTCTGCCAGGTCTGGTTGTAGGCCTGCTGCGCCTGCGCGGCGTTGGCGCAGCCGGAGGCGGCGCCGCCCCCGCCGCCCCCGCCGCTGGAGGTGCCCTCCTTCTGGCTGCTGCACGCCGCGAGGAGCAGCAGCGACATGGCGATGGCAACCGGGATGCCGCGCCGAGGGCGCATGACGATGAGTGACACGGTTATCGCTCCCCTTCCCGTTGTCGTGGCCGTAGGAATGAACCGCCGCGCTGGAGCCATGCGGCGAGCAGGATGGCCGCACCCTCGACCGCGAGCTGACCTCCGGGGCCGGCGCCGAGCTGGACCATCCACACCAGCAGGACGGCCAGGAGCAGGACGCCGGAGATGGTCTGCCCGATGTTGCCGCGGCCGCCG
>DASVXQ010000098.1:0-7230 GCA_036392615.1 Actinomycetes bacterium
CCACCCGGCTGGAGGCCGCCCGGACCCGCGGCGCCCGCCAGGGGCAGGGCGACCGCAGCCGTCGGGGTCGCCGCGGCGGGCTCACCGAGGACCAGAAGCGCGTGCTGCGCGAGGGCCCGGAGCGCAGGATGCTGGTCACCGAGGGCGCCGAGCGCACCCAGATCGGCGTGATCGAGGGCCGCATGCTGGTGGAGCACTACGTCACCCGCAAGGCCGGCCGCTCGATGGTCGGCAACATCTACCTCGGCCGCGTGCAGAACGTCCTGCCGGGCATGGAGGCCGCCTTCGTCGACATCGGCAAGGGCCGCAACGCCGTGCTGTACGCCGGCGAGGTGAACTACAACGAGGAGGACCTCGACGGCGAGGCCCCCCGCATCGAGAAGGCGCTCAAGCCCGGCCAGGCGATCCTGGTCCAGGTCACCAAGGACCCGATCGGCGCCAAGGGGGCCCGGCTCACCACCCAGGTGTCGCTCGCCGGCCGCTACCTGGTGCTCCAGCCCGAGGACTCGACCTTCGGGATCTCGCGGCGGCTGCCAGAGGCCGAGCGCATCCGGCTGCGCGAGATCCTCAAGGAGGTGCGCCCCAAGGGCCTCGGCCTGATCGTCCGCACCGCCGCCGAGGGCGCCGGCGCCGACGACCTGCGCGCCGACCTCGCCCGCCTCCAGGCCCGCTGGGAGACCATCGAGCGAAAGGCCAAGAAGGCCTCACCGCCGTCGGTGATCTACCAGGAGCCCGAGCTGGTCGTGCGGGTGATCCGCGACATCTTCTCGCCCGACTTCGTCGAGCTGGTGGTCGATGCGCCCGGGCTGTTCCAGCGGGTGCAGTCCTACCTCGAGGAGGTCGCGCCGGACCTGCTGCCCAAGGTGCGCGCGCACGACGGCCGGCTGGCCCTGTTCGAGCAGTACCGCGTCACCGAGCAGATCCACAAGGCGCTGGAGCGCAAGGTCTGGCTGCCGTCCGGCGGCTCGCTGGTGATCGACCAGACCGAGGCGATGACGGTGATCGACGTCAACACCGGCAAGTACGTCGGCAAGTCCAACCTCGAGGAGACGGTGGTCGCCACCAACCTGGAGGCCGCCGACGAGATCGTCCGCCAGCTGCGCCTGCGCGACATCGGCGGGATCATCATCATCGACTTCATCGACATGCTGTTCGAGAAGAACCAGCAGGCGGTGGTCGAGCGGCTGCGCTCCGCCCTGGCGCGGGACAAGACCAAGAGCCAGGTCATGGAGGTCTCCTCGCTGGGCCTGGTGCAGATGACCCGCAAGCGCGTCTCCGGCGGCCTGCTCGACAGCTTCTCCGAGACCTGCCCGGCCTGCGAGGGCCGCGGGGTGGTGATCACCCACGAGGTCTGAGGTGTCGACCGGGGGTCCCTGGACCCCCGATCGAGTTGACGCAGTTCCAGCGACGCACCTACCCTGTCCGTTCGGTGCCTCCTGCCAGCGGTGAGCAGCATCCCGCCGGCGGGCCGCCGAAGTCTCCAGTAGCGAAAGGACCACACCACCGTGTACGCCGTCATCCGCACTGGCGGGAAGCAGTACAAGGTCGCCCCCGGTGACGTCATCGACGTCGAGCGGCTCGCCGGTGACGACGGCGCCAGCCTCGAGTTCAAGCCCCTGCTCGTGGTCGAGGACGGCGGCAAGGTCACCAGCGCGGCGGCCGACCTCGAGAAGGCGACCGTAACCACCACCGTGGTCGACCAGCACCGTGGCAAGAAGGTGCTGGTCTACACCTACAAGAACAAGTCAGGCCAGCAGCGCCACCAGGGCCACCGGCAGTCCCTGACCCGGCTCAAGGTCGAGGGCATCGAGCTCGGCGCCAAGCGCCGCTCGCGCGGCAAGCAGGCCTCTGAGCACGAGCAGGAGAGCTGATCCGAGATGGCCCACAAGAAAGGCGCCTCCTCCAGCCGCAACGGCCGCGACTCCGCGGCCCAGCGCCTGGGCGTGAAGCGGTTCGGCGGCGAGCTGGTCAACGCCGGCACGATCCTGGTGCGCCAGCGCGGCACCCGCATCCACCCCGGCGACGGCGTCGGGCGGGGCGGCGACGACACGCTGTTCGCCAAGGTCTCCGGCCGCGTCGTCTACCACCAGGTCCGCGGCCGCAAGCTCGCCAGCATAGATCAAGGCGAATAGGCTTCCGCTCCCCGGTCCCCATGGCCCAGGCGCTCTTGGGGGGCCGTGGGGGAGCGAGCTTCCCCACATCGATCGGGGCGGAAGGGATGGTCGCGCTTCGTCGATGTTCATAGACGAGACGGCAATAGAGGTCAGCGGCGGGCGCGGCGGGGACGGGGTGACCGCGTTCCACCGTGAGAAGTACCGGCCCCGGGGCGGGCCGGACGGTGGCGACGGCGGGCGCGGCGGCGACGTCGTGCTGGTCGCCGACCCCGGTGTGGCGACCCTGGTCGAGTACCACTTCCACCCGCACCAGCGGGCCGCCAAGGGCACCCACGGTCAGGGCAGCAACCGCCACGGGGCACAGGGCGGCGACCGCCTGCTGCCGGTGCCGGTCGGCACCATGGTCCGCGACGAGCACGGCCGGCTGCTGGCCGACCTTGCCACCCCCGGCGCGCGCTTCGTGGCCGCCAGGGGCGGCCGCGGCGGCCGCGGCAACGCCTCGCTGTCGGCCGGCCGGCGGGTGGCGCACTTCCACGAGCGCGGCGAGCCCGGCCAGCAGCGCCGGCTGCGACTCGAGCTGCGGCTGCTCGCCGACGTCGGCCTGGTCGGCTTCCCCAACGCCGGCAAGTCGAGCATCGTCTCGCGCGCCTCGGCCGCGCGGCCCAAGATCGCCGACTACCCCTTCACCACCCTGGAGCCCGTGCTCGGCGTCGTCCGGGTCGACGGCCGCGACTTCGTCATGGCCGACGTCCCCGGGCTGATTCCCGGCGCGGCGCAGGGCAGGGGCCTCGGCCACCGCTTCCTGCGCCACCTGGCGCGCTCCGCCGTGCTGGTCCACGTCATCGACCTGGTGCCGCTCGAGGAGGGCCGCGACCCCGAGCGCGACCTGGCTGCCCTGGAGGCCGAGCTGGCGGCCTACGACCCCAAGCTGGCGGACCGCCCCGCCCTGGTGGCGGCCAACAAGGTCGACCTGCCAGAGGGCCGCGCGCGGCTGCCGGAGGCCGAGGCGGCCGCGGAGCGCCGCGGGCTGCCCTTCCACGCCATCGCCGCCGCCACCGGGGAGGGCATGCCGGCGCTGCTCTACGCCCTCGCCGACGCGGTCCAGGCGGCAAGGGCCGCCGAGGCCGCCACGGCCGAGCGGGAGCCCGCCGCCCTCCCCACCCGGCGCTCCGGCGCGGGCCGGGCCGGCGCGCTGGACGAGCCGGAGGCGCCCATCGAGGTGACGCGCGAGGACGACGGCTGGCGGGTGCTCGGCGACCGGCCGGTCCGCTGGGTTGCGATGACCGACCTCGACAACGACGAGGCGGTCGCCTACCTCGAGCGCCGGCTGCGGCGCGCCGGCGTCTACGACCTCCTGGCGGAGGCCGGCGCGGAGCCGGGCGACGAGGTCCGCATCGGCACGGCGGCCTTCGAGTACCAACCCGATTCGTCCGAAACCTAGACGAACCGGTTTCCGACCCGCGCCGACGAATCCTCGCAGGTCAGACCAACTCTCGCAGCCGTTACAGGACCGGCTGAGGCGGCGTGTCCAACCTGACCGAGCCGAGTTCACATCTCATCGGCAATCTGCAATTCTGTGCGAAGCATGGGCGTTTCAGAAAAGGCCGATCTGGGGAGGTGGACGGCAGGTCGAGCGCGTTTGCCTGAAGCGCCCGGCGCTGGACAGTGCCAAGGGAGGCGGCTGGCCGGGTGGGAGCAGACAGCAGGAGGTAGGTATGCCACGGAGATTGGTCAAGTTCGTGCTAATCGGTGCGGTCGTCGCACTCGTCCTCACGGCGTGCGGCGGCCCCGGGGGGTCGAGCGGTGGCGGCGGCGGGGCTCAGGGAACTGGGCCGATCACCTTCGTGGCCGGTAAGGACACCAGCGGCAAGTACCCGGCGGTCATCAACAAGTGGAACTCCGCCCATCCGGACCAGAAGGTCTCGCTGCTGGAGCTGCCGACCTCCGCCGACGCGCAGCGCTCGGCGTTCGTCACCAACCTCCAGGCGAAGAGCGACCGCTACGACGTGCTGGGCATCGACGTCGTCTGGACGGCTGAGTTCGCCAAGTCGAAGTGGCTGCTGGAGCTCGACAAGAGCCAGTTCCCGCTCGACCAGATGCTGAAGCCGGCGGTCGACACCGGCATGTTCGACGGCAAGATGTGGGCGATCCCCTACGACACCAACGGCGGCCTGCTCTTCTACCGCAAGGACCTGCTGGACAAGGCCGGCAAGCAGCCGCCCAAGACCTTCAACGAGCTGATGGCCGACTGCTCGATCGCCAAGCAGGCCGGGATCGACTGCTACGCGGGCCAGTTCAAGAAGTACGAGGGCCTGACCGTGAACTTCGCCGAGGCCGTGCAGGCCGCCGGCGGCGAGATCATGACCGACAACGGCACCAAAGTCGCCCTGGGCGCTCCGGCGGTGCAGGGCCTGAGCTTCCTGGCCAACGGCTTCAAGGATGGCGACATCCCCAAGCCGGCGATCACCTACCAGGAGGAGGAGAGCCGCACCGCCTTCATGTCGGGCAAGCTGATGTTCCTGCGCAACTGGCCGTACGTGTACGGCCTGGCCAGCAAGGCCGACCCGGCGAACAAGGTCAAGGGCAAGTTCGGCGTGGCGCCGCTGCCGGGCTTCAACGGCACCGGCTCGAGCTCGCTGGGCGGCCTGAACCTCGCCGTCAGCGCCTTCTCCAAGAAGCAGAAGACCGCGGTCGAGTTCGCCAAGTTCGCCACCAACGAGGCCAACGCCAAGGAGATGGTCTCGCTGACCGGCAACGCGCCGGCCTGGACCTCGCTCTACAACGACCCTGACCTGGTCAAGAAGTTCCCGCACCTGCCCATCCTGCTGCAGGGCCTGCAGGCGGCGAAGCCGCGGCCCATCACCCCCTACTACCAGGAGGTGACCACCGCGGTGCAGGACGACGCCTACGCGGCGCTCCAGGGGCAGAAGACGCCTGACCAGGCGGTCCAGGACATGACCAACAAGCTGAACGAGATCGTCCAGAACGGTGGCTGATCGGACAGGAGGCGATCTTGGCGACTGAGACGGTTCGTCGTCCGGCCAGGGTCCGTGGGGGCCCTGCCCGGACGTCGGAGGGCAGGCGGGCCGAGGCCCGCCTGGCCCTCCGGTTGCTCATCCCCGCGGGGATCGTCCTGGCGATCGTCATCGCCTACCCGGTGGTCAGGGCCCTTTGGCTGTCGCTCTACAACGACAACCGCTTCGGCGAGTCGCACTTCATCGGCCTG
Source organism: Actinomycetes bacterium (assembly GCA_036392615.1). Classification (GTDB taxonomy): domain Bacteria; phylum Actinomycetota; class CALGFH01; order CALGFH01; family CALGFH01; genus DASVXQ01. The sequence continues at coordinate 5,341 of DASVXQ010000098.1, forward strand.
CGGAACTACCTCCGCGCCTTCACCGGCACGGGCGCCGACGACTTCTGGCCGGCGTTCTGGTTCACCACCCTGCTGACGCTGGTGACCATGACCTTCGAGCTGGTGATCGGCTTCGGCATGGCGCTGATCATGAACAGGGCCTTCCGGGGCCGCGGTCTGGTCCGCGCGAGCGTGCTGGTGCCCTGGGCGATCCCGACCGCGGTGTCGGCGCAGCTCTGGCTGTGGAACTTCAACCCGACCGGCGTTATCAATCAGGTCTTTCACACCCACATCATCTGGACTGGGAGCCACTGGCCCTCGTTCTGGGCGATCACCATCGCCGACGTGTGGAAGACGGCGCCGTTCATCGCCCTGCTGGTGCTCGCCGGGCTGCAGATCATCCCCGGCGAGGTCTACGAGGCGGCCAGAGTCGACGGGGCGTCGGCCTTCCAGAGCTTCTGGCGCATCACCCTGCCGTTGGTCAAGAGCGCGGTGATCGTCGCGGTGCTCTTCCGGATGCTCGACGTCCTGCGGATCTTCGACCTGCCGTTCATCATGACCAACGGAGCGAACGGCACCGAGACGCTGTCGACCATCGCCTACAAGCAGTCGATCCAGGACCTCCACCCGTCGTACGGGTCGACGCTGTCGACGATCACGTTCTTCTACATCATCCTCGCGGCCTTCCTGGTCAACCTGATCTCCAGGGCGGACGTGGTGAAGTCCGGCTCGGGGGTGAAGTAGATGGCCGCCACCACCGCTCCGGCACGCACGGCGGTCCGGACGCGATCGAGGTCCGGCATCGGCGGGTTCATGCGCCAGCGCGGGTGGCTGCTGATCGGCGTGGCGTTCATCGCCATCTATTGCCTGGCGCCCTTCTACTGGATGATCGTGTCCAGCCTGAAGGCCAACCCGCTGCTGGACCAGGCGCTGTGGCCGAAGCACCCGACCCTGCTCAACTTCCGGGAGGTCTTCTCCGGGGACAACAACTTCCAGTACGCGCTGCGCAACAGCGTGATCATCGCCGGCCTGACGACCATCGTGTCGCTGCTGATCGGCGTGTTCGCGTCGTACGCGCTGGCACGGCTGCAGTTCCGGGGCAAGAACCTGGTGCTGGGGGCGGTGCTCGCCACCGCGATGTTCCCGCTGATCGCCCTGCTGACGCCGCTGTTCCAGCTGTTCAGCGACCTGCACCTGATCGACACCTACCCGCCGATGATCATCTCCGACATCAGCTTCACCCTGCCGCTGGCGATCTACGTGCTGACCACGTTCTTCGCCGAGATGCCGTGGGAGCTGGAGATGGCGGCCAAGGTGGACGGCGCGACGCCTGGCCAGGCGTTCCGCAGGGTGATCATCCCGCTGGCGGCGCCTGGCGTGTTCACCAGCGCGATCATCGTCTTCATCGCCGCGTGGAACGAGTTCCTGATCGCCTACACCATGACCCAGACGCTCAAGGCCGAACCGGTGACGGTCGCGATCGCGAAGTTCACCGGCGTGAGCCGCTTCGAGCAGCCGTTCGGGACGATCATGGCGGCCGGCGTGCTGGTCACCATCCCGCTGGTGATCCTGGTGCTGTTCTTCCAGCGCCGGATCGTCGCCGGCCTGACCGCCGGAGGCGTGAAGGGGTAGCGGGCCGAGGGAGATCGCTCGGGGCCGGCATGCCGCCGGCCCCGTGGCGTCTCAGCCGCCGTTGGGCGGCGGTGCAGGGGCGGCGGCCGGGCCACCCTTGGGCGGCGGCGAAGCCTGGGCGTCCTGCTGCGCCAGCAGCGGCGCCATGCTCGCCAGGTAGGCGGCGACCGCGGAGTAGTCCTGGTCCGCCAGCCCCTGGCCCTTGGCGCCGGCGAACAGGTCCGCCACCCGCTCGGCGCTCGGCAGGGCGGAGCGGGCCGCGCGGGCGGCGTCCAGCGC
>DASVXQ010000099.1:0-8687 GCA_036392615.1 Actinomycetes bacterium
CCCGCGCACCAGCAGGTCCAGGGCAAGGGCTGCTGCACCCTGGCCGACGCCGACGACGCCCGCCGGGTGGCCGACACCCTGGGCATCCCGTTCTATGTCTGGGACCTGGCCGACGAGTTCCACCAGGCGGTGGTGGCCGACTTCGAGGCGGAGTACGCCCGCGGCCGCACCCCCAACCCGTGCGCCCGCTGCAACGAGCGGGTCAAGGTCGCCGGGCTGCTGGAGCGGGCAAGGACGCTCGGCTTCGACGCGCTGGCGACCGGCCACTACGCCCGCGTCGAGGGCGGCCGGTTGTACCGCGCCGCCGACCCGGCCAAGGACCAGTCCTACGTGCTCTACATGCTCGGGCCGGAGCAGCTCGCGCACCTGCGCCTGCCGCTCGGCTCGCTGACCAAGCCGGAGGTCCGGGCGATCGCCGCGCGGCGCGGGCTGCGGGTGGCCGCCAAGCCGGAGTCCTACGATGTCTGCTTCATCCCCGACGGCGACACCGCCGGCTGGCTGGAGCGCCGGCTCGGCCGCCGCGCCGGCGAGGTGGTCGACGCCGCCGGCACCGTGCTCGGCCGGCACGACGGCGCCTACCGGTTCACCGTCGGCCAGCGGCGCGGCCTCGGCGTGGCCGCGCCGACGCCCCGCTACGTGCTGCGGATCGAGCCGGCCGCCAACCAGGTGGTGGTGGGGGAGCGCGGCGACCTGGCGGTGCGCACGGTCGAGCTGGAGCGGCCCAGCGCCACCGACGGCCAGGGCCTGCGGCCGGGCAGGGCCGCCGCCCGCCTGCGCGCCCACGGCGACGAGATCGGCTGCCTGGTGGTCCCGGACGGCGACGGGCACGTCCGGCTGGAGCTCGACGAGCCGGTCCACGGCGTCGCGCCGGGTCAGGCCGGCGTGCTCTACGACGGCGACCTGGTGCTCGGCGGCGGCACCATCGCCGCCACCAGCCCGGCGCCCGCCGCGGCCGGCGGCCGTCGGTGAGCGCCCCGCCGCCGTCGTTCCGGCCCAGGGGCGCGGCGACAGGGATCGGTGGCATGCCCCAAGCCGACCCGGCCGAGGTCGTCGACGCCGCTGTCGGCGCCTGCCCGGCGCTGCCGTTCTGGCCGACCAGGCCGCTGGCCGTCCCGGCCGAGCAGATGATCCGCCAGTGGGCGCTCGGCCTGCCGGGGGTCGGGGACTCGGGCCACGACGGCCTCGTCTGGGTGGGCCGGGAGCGCTCCCCGGGCCGGGCCGCCCTGGCCGCCGAAGCGGCCGGCACCCTCGACCGGTTCCTGAAGGTACTCCGGCCGCGGCCGGCGGGATGGCTGAAGCTCCAGGCGACCGGTCCGGTCACCCTGGCGCTGGAACTGCCGGCCGGCGGCCACAGGGCGTTCGAGCTGCCGGCGGCGCGCGGCCCGCTCACGCTGGGGTACGCGGCGCGCATCCGCTCGGTGGTCACCCGGGTGCGCGAGGCGCTGCCCGCCTGGAAGGTCCTGCTGGTGCTGGACGAGCCGTCGCTGGCCGGCCCGGCGGTCGCCGGGCGCCCCGATCTGGCCGTGGAGCTGTGGCGCGGGCTCGGCGCCACCGGCGCCGACCTCACCGGCCTGCACTGCTGCGCCACCCCGCCGTGGGGGCTGGTGCTGGACCTCGAGCCGCAGCTCGTCTCGTTCGACGCCATCAGGGACGGGGACGCGGCCACCGACGACCCGGCCTTCCGCCGCCTGGTGGAGAGCGGCGCCGCGGTCGCCTGGGGCCTGGTCCCCGCCGACGGCCCCGCCGGCGCGGTGCCCGACCCGGAGGAGCTCGCCGACCGCCTGCTCGACCTGGTCGAGTGGACCGCCGGCGACTACCTCCCCGAGGTGCTGGCCCGCTCGCTGGTGACGCCGACCTGCGGTCTCGCCTCGCTCAGCGGCGCCGAGGCGGTCCGCCGCCTCCAGGTCGCCTCGCGGGCGGGCCCGCTCGCCTGGGACCTCGCCGGCCTGCCCTGAGGGCTCAGAACCTGTCCAGCAGCCGCGGGATCGAGTCGATCACCACGAAGCGGTCGCCGGCGGGCGGCAGCTCGCGCTGCTCCAGGACCCAGGTGTGCGGGTGGGGCACCAGCACCGCGCCGAGGCCCGCCTCCAGCGCCGGCCAGATGTCCGACATCGGCGAGTTGCCGATCATCCAGGTGCCCGACGCCTCGAGCCCGCGGCTGGCCACCAGCGAGCGGTAGACCTCCGGGTCCTTCTCGTCGACCACGACGGTCTCCTCGAAGTGTCCGCGCAGGCCGGAGGCGTCGAGCTTGCGGTGCTGGTCGGCGGGGTGGCCCTTGGTCAGCAGCAGCAGCCGGTGCCGGCTGGCCAGCACCGCCAGCGTCTCCGCCACGCCGGGCAGCACCTCGATCGGGCCCTCGCGCATGGGATGGCAGAGCCGCTCCAGCAGGGCAGCGTCCTCGCCGTTCGGCGGCGCCGCGGTGCGCAGCCGCACCAGCGTGTCGCCCAGGCTGCGCTGGAAGGTCGCCACCCCGTAGCCGTGGCTGCGGCAGTTGCTCCGCTCGATCTCGTCCAGCACCACGCGCACCTGCTCGCGGGTCATGGTCGGGTGCGCCAGGTGGTCGATGAACGCCTCGATCGCCCGCTCGAACAGGACGTTGTTCTCCCACAGCGTGTCGTCGGCGTCGAAGATCAGGTTCAGCACCAGGGGCTCCCGGGCCGGACCAGGTCGAGGATCGCCGCCCAGCCGCCGATGCCGGGCGGCTCGATGATGTGGTCGGCGTGGCGCAGCGCGTCGGGCGCGCCGCCGGCGACCACGCAGGCGATGCTGGCGGCGCCGAGCAGCTCCACGTCGTTGGCGCCGTCGCCGACGGCCAGCACGCGGCCGGGGTCGAGCCCCTGGTCCTCGCAGAAGGCCAGCACGCCGCTCCACTTGCTGACGCCGTGCGGGCGGACCTGGAGGGTCGCGCCGCCGTACATCAGGTCCGGGGTGACGCTGGCGCTGCCGACGCCGGAGGCCACGATCGCCGCCGCGACCGCGCCGAGGCGCGCCGCGTCCCCGCCCACGATGCTGAACGACAGCACCGGATCGGCCAGCACCGTCGCGGCGGGGTCGGCGCGCAGCACCCACGGGGCCGCGCGGGCCAGGTGGCCAGGGTGGGTCGACGGCCGGTCGCCCACCACGATGTCCACCCCGGGACGCTCGACGTGCAGGCACGGCTGGAAGCCGTGGGCGGCGAAGGCGTCCAGCGCGGTCGCGGCGGCCGCCGGGGTGAAGGAGACCCGGTGGAAGGGGCGGTCGTCGCGGAGGTCGCGGCCGATCGAGCCGTCCAGCATCACCGCCGGACCGCGCAGGCCGGCGGCCTCCAGCACCACCGCGGCGGTCCGCGGGCGCCGTCCGGTGGCGACCAGCACGGGGATCCCGGCGCCGGCGAGCGCACGCACCGCCCGCACCGTCTTGGGATGGACGCGCTCACCCGCGTCCGACAGCGTGCCGTCGAGATCGGTGACCACCAGCTCGACAGCGCTCGACATGCTCCGAGAGTAGCGGTTGGAGTCCGGTCGCGGTACGGGATTCAGAACGCCGGCCGTGTGTCCCCACCGCCCAGTGCCGTAGCCGGCAACGTTGCGGAGGCACTAGTTCAGCTCGCGCAGGGCGTCCTCGATGCCGCGCACGAGAGTCGGGTAGGGGTAGATCAGCTCGCGCAGGGCCGCCAGGGGCACGCGCTGCCGGATCGCCAGCACCAGCAGGCCGGCGACCTCTCCCGCGGCCGGGCTCATCACCGAGCCTCCCAGCAGCACGTCCTGGTCCGCGTCGGCCACCAGCTTCATGACCCCGTGCTCCGCGCCGGGCCCGTGGATCCAGCCGCGCGCCGACGAGGCGGTGGTGGCCACGCCGGTGCGGACCCGGTGGCCAGCCTCGCGCGCCTGCGCCTCGGTCAGCCCGACGGTGGCCACCTCCGGGTCGGTGAAGGTCACCCGCGGCACGGCGGAGTAGTCGGCCGGCCGGTGGCCGCGGCCGAGCACGTCGGCGGCGGCGATCCGTCCCTGGTAGACGGCCAGGTGGGTGAACGCTCCGTGGCCGGTGACGTCGCCGACCGCCCAGACACCCGGCGCGGCCCGCAGGTGCCCGTCCACCGCGACAGCGGCGGCGTCCGGGTCGAGCCCGGCGGCGTCGACCCCGAGCGAGCGCAGGTCCGATCGCCGCCCGGTGGCCACCAGCAGCCGCTCCGCCTCGAGCTGGCCGCCGTCCGACAGCTCGACCACCACCCCAGGCCCGCCGCGGCGGACCGACTTGGCGGAGACCCCCGTCCGCAAGGTCATGCCGTCCTCCTCGAGCACCGCGCGCATCGCCTCACCGTTCTCGGGCTCGTCGTCCGGCAGGGCGTGCTCGGCCGTCTCGACCAGGGTCGCCGTGGTGCCGAAGCGGTGGAAGGCCTGCGCCAGCTCCAGGCCGACCGGGCCGGCGCCCAGCACCACCAGGGAGCGTGGCAGCTCGGTCGCCTCGATCGCCTCGCGGTTGGTCCAGGCGTCGACCTGGTCGATCCCGTCGATCGGCGGCATGGCCGGCTCGCCGCCGGTGGCGATCACGATCCCGCGGGTCGCCTCGAAGCGCTCGCCGTCGACCTCGACCGCGCGCTGGCCGACGATGCGCGCCCGGCCGCGGAGGAACCGGCCGCCCTTGCCCTCGAAGCGCTCCACCGCGGCCTGGTCGTCCCAGTTCGCGGTGGCCTCCCGCACCCGCGCCGCCACCGGGTCCCAGGACGGCTCGGCGGCGGCGCGGCCGGCGAGCTTGTTGACCCTGCCGGTCTCGGCCAGCGCGTTGGCCGCCCGGATCATCATTTTCGACGGGATGCAGCCCCAGTAGGGGCACTCGCCGCCGACGAGCTTGCGCTCCACGCCGAGCACCCGCATGCCCGCCTCCGCCGCACGCCCGGCAACCTCCTCGCCGCCCACGCCCATGCCGATCACGATGAGGTCGAGCTGCTCCACCATTGGCCGCACCCCTTCCGGTTCCCGCCGGTCCGCCATTCTCCCCGCCCCCCGCCTCCGCCGCACCGTCCCCCCGGTCCCGCGCCGGCTCCCGGCTCTGCCGCCGGCCCTCCCAGCTCGGCCACGCTTCTCACCTGCCCCCCTTCCTTCTCGACCCAGTTATCCACAGATGTCGTGAGTGAGTCGGCGGCAGAGCCGGGAGCTGTCATCCTGGTACGTGATACTGATCGTGGAGGCTCGGCGCACGGGAGCAAGGGGGAAACGGAGTGGCACTGCCGCCGGAGGAGGCAGCCAAGCGGAGCGACGAGGTCCGCGCACGCATACGGGACGCGGCGTATCGCTACTACGTGCTGAGCGACCCGGACATCTCCGACGCCGAGTACGACGAGCTCATGCGGGAGCTCGAGGGGATCGAGGCCGACTACCCCGACCTGGTGACCCCCGACTCGCCCACGCAGTCGGTCGGCGCGCCCCCCGCCGCGGCGTTCGCGCCCGTCCGCCACCGCGTGCCCATGCTCTCGCTCGACAACGCCTTCAGCCAGGACGAGCTGCTGGCCTGGGGCAAGCGCACCGAGAAGGCGGTCGACACGGTGGACGCCTACGTCTGCGAGCTGAAGATCGACGGCGTGGCCGTCTCGCTCCAGTACGAGCGCGGCCGCCTGGTCCGCGCGGCCACACGTGGCAACGGCACCGTCGGCGATGACATCACCCCCAACGTGCGGACGATCGAGAACGTCCCAGAACGGCTCACCCTGGACGACCCACCGGCAAGCTTCGAGGTGCGCGGCGAGATTTACTTCCCGACCGACGCGTTCGAGCAGCTCAACCGACAGATGGCCGCCGAGGGCAAGCAGATGTTCGCCAACCCGCGCAACGCCGCCTCTGGCGGGCTGCGCCAGAAGGACCCGAAGATCACCAGGTCGAGGATGCTGAAGCTGCTCTGCCACTCCTTCGGCCTGGCCGAGGGGGTCCGCTTTCCCTCGCACTCGGCGTTCCTCGGCTACTGCCGGGAGGCTGGCCTGCCGGTCGCCGAGGAGACCGTCCGCGCCGACGACCTCGACGAGGTGCGGGACTTCATCCGCCGCTCGGAGGAGCATCGCCACGACCTCGAGTACGAGATCGACGGCGTGGTGGTCAAGGTCGACGCCACCAACCAGCAGCAGGAGCTCGGCCACACCTCCAAGGCGCCCCGCTGGGCGATCGCCTACAAGTTCCCGCCCGAGGAGCGCACCACCCTGCTCAAGGACATCCAGGTGTCGATCGGCCGCACCGGCGCGGCCACGCCGTTCGCGGTGCTCGAGCCGGTGCTGGTCGCCGGCTCGACCATCGGCCTGGCCACGCTGCACAACGCCGACGAGGTCGAGCGCCGCGACGTGCGGCCGGGTGACACCGTATGGGTGCGCAAGGCCGGCGACGTCATCCCAGAGGTCGTCGGTCCGGTGCTGAACAAGCGACCGAGATCCTCCCGGCCGTGGCGCTTCCCGGAGCGCTGCCCCGAGTGCGGCACACGCCTGGTGCGGCCGGAGGGCGAGTCGGTCACCCGCTGCCCCAACACCACCGGCTGCCCGGCGCAGCGCTGGGCGACCCTGGTCCACTTCGCGTCGCGCGGCGCCATGGACATCGAGCACCTCGGCGAGCGCACCGTCGCCGCGCTGATCGAGGCCGGCAGGCTGCGCGACGCCGCCGACATCTACAGCATCACCGCGGAGGACCTCGCCGCCCTGCCGGGCTTCAAGGACAAGAGCATCGCCAACCTGCTCGACGCTATCGAGGCGTCCAAGCAGCGGCCGCTGGACCGCCTGCTGGTAGGGCTGTCCATTCGCCACGTCGGCGACCACGTGGCCAGCGTGCTCGCCAAGCGGATGAAGTCGCTGGACGCGATCGCCGGCGCCTCCGAGGAGGAGTTCAACGCGGTCGACGAGGTCGGCCCCACCATCGCCAGCAGCCTGCACGCCTGGTTCGCCGACGAGCGCAACCGCGACCTGGTCAAGCGCCTGGTCGACGCCGGCGTCAGCACCCGGGCGGAGGCCACCGAGACCGCAGAGGTCCCGCAGATCCTGGCCGGCAAGTCCATCGTGCTGACCGGCTCGCTCGACGGCGTGACGCGCGACCAGGCCGCCAGGGCGGTCGAGGAGCGCGGCGGCCGGGTGGCCTCGAGCGTGTCGAAGAAGACCGACTACGTGGTGGTCGGCGCCGATCCCGGCTCCAAGGCCGAGCGGGCTCGCGAGCTTGGTGTCACGATGTTGGATGAGGCAGGCTTCCAACGGCTGCTGGAGAAGGGCGAGGTCGTGTGAGCAACGTCTGGCAACCCTGGGACCCCGAGGGTCACCGGTTCCCCGAGCCCTCCGGAGAGGAGCGCGGCCCGGACCCGGAGCCGATCGTTCGCAGCGTGCGGATCGGCTTCCTGCTCGCGGGCGTCCTGGTCGCGGCGCTGATCAACGCGGCGAGCCACAGCCAGCCGGCCGGCGGGGCCCCCAACCTGGTGGTCACCGGCATCGTCGCGGCGATCGTGCTCGCGATCCTCGGCCTGGCCTGGTGGGCATTCCGCCCGGACCGGCTCCTCTCGGTCGGCAAGAAGGCGCTGAACACGCTCGACCAGCGGGAGCTGCGCCCGCGCGCCGAGCGCGCCCGGGCCATGGGCTTCCGCGGTCTGGCCATGTCATGGGCCGGGCAGGCGATGGTGCTGAGCTTCCTGCCGGCGCTGGCCGGCCTGGCGCTGGAGCTGGCCCACGGCGACCACTGGGAGATGCTGGCGTTCGCCGGGATCTCGCTGATCGCCGGGTTCCTGCTGCAGCTCCAGATCGCCGGCGCCGTCCGCCAGGCGGTCGACGACCCGGAGATGCGCGCCCGCTACGGCTCCCGCTGAGGTCCGGCAGCCGGGGCGGCCGCCGCTCAGCTCTTGGCCGCGAAGAACCTGACCTCGGTCACGGAAGTGCGCTGCGGCCCCGACGACGGGTAGGTGCTCAGCACGACCATCCGCACGCGGTCGACCTCGCGGGGCCGGAAGTTGACCGTCTGGAAGCCGGTCCTGTCGGCCAGCATGGTCCGCAGCGTGGTCCCGTCGGAGAACTGCAGCTCGATCTCCTGCGGCCGGGGGCGCTTGGCGAACTCAGCTCCCGCGGCTCCCGAGGCGATCTGCACCCGTCCGAGCTGCACCCGATGGCTGAAGCTGAAGCGCAGGGAGGGCTGGTTGTCGTCGCTGGGCGCCAGCCGTGACCAGAAGGTCCCGAGCTTGCCGTCGACCACGTTGGCGGCGACCCGCGCCCCCGACTGGGTCGAGGCGGTGACGCCGGAGGGGCGGACCCGGACCAGCGTCGGTGCCGCGGCGGTCGTGCCGGTCGCGCCGTTGCCTGGCGAGCTGTCCCGTGTGGTCGCGAACCACAGCCCGCCGCCGAGCAGGACGATCACGGCGAGCAGCACCCCGAGGCGCCGCAGCGCCCGTTGCCGCTCGGGGGTGCGCGGGGCCGCGGGCCCACGAGCAGCGTCCTCGCCGGCCGCCGCGACCGGGAGCCTCCGCATCGCCCGCTCCCACACCGGCGGCTGCCTCAGCAGCTCGGCCTCGCTGGGGAACGAGTTGTCCGAGGCATCCCGCTCACCCTCGGCTGGAGGCGGGAGCACCAGTCTGTCGCCCCGCCCGGCCTGATCGTCGGGCTCGTCGTCGAACCCGGGGAGTGCGCCCCTGGGAACCGGTTCGCCGCGGATCGCCGCCCGGATCGCCTCCCGCGAGACCGACGCCCGGTCCCCGGGCAGCCGACC
>DASVXQ010000100.1:0-1682 GCA_036392615.1 Actinomycetes bacterium
GACGACGGGGACGGCGACGGCGCCGAGGCCGCCGCGCGGTACGCGCCCGGCGACGCGGAACGCGACGAGCCACGGCGGGAGGGGTAGCCGCCGCCACCCGGCGGGCCCGGGCTGCACGGCTTTGTGCAACCGGAGAGTTGCGTCAGTGTGCCGGATGTGCAACCCTGAGGTGGCGGATTGTGCCCCATCGCGACGGAGGTGCGGCGGATGGTCCCTGAGCGGCAGCGCGGCGGGCCTGCCGTGACCGGGACCGCTGGGGAGCTGGCTGGGGTCGGCGAGGTGCTCGCCGCCCTGGCCGACCCGACCCGCCGGCGGCTGCTCGACGCGCTGGCCGCACGCGGCGAGGCGACCGCCACCATGCTGTCGGCCGAGCTGCCGGTGACCAGGCAGGCGGTGGTCAAGCACCTGGCGGTGCTGGAGCGGGCCGGGCTGGTCGAGGGCCGCCGGCGGGGCCGCGAGGTCCGCTACGCGGTCCGTGCCGCGCCGCTGGACGCGGCCGCGCGCTGGATGGCGGGCCTGGCCGAGGAATGGGACACCCGCCTGGCGGCCATCAAGCGGATCGCCGAGTCCGGGCAGCCCGCCGAGGCCTGACGCGCGCGGGTCGCGCTAGGCGCCCGGCCCGCGGCCGTCGCGGCGCTGGCGCATGCGCTTGGCCAGCGGCCCGCGGCCCATGCCGCCGAGCCAGTCGGAGCCCTGCCGGAGCCGCTGGCTCATCGGCGAGGACCCCTGGCGCTCCGCCCGGCGCGCCGCCTCGTCCAGCGCCCACCCGGCGAGCGGGATCAGGACCGTGATGATCGCCAGGCGCCTGAGCGTCCGCATCGCGCGCCGCCTGATGCGTCCCTTCCGGTTGCTCCGGTTGCTGTTGGCCATGCGCCCCTCCTTCCCGCCGAACCATGGCGGTACGCGGCCCCGCCGTCAACAACCCCGGCCGGGCCGCCCCGCCGCCGCGCGTCCAGGACGGCGCCGCCGGCGAGGGCCGTCGGGTCCGGCCGGCCGCGCCGGCGGCGGGTCCGTCCAGGTGACGGTCAGGTTGCCGCCGGTGGGGAGCGCCTGCCAGCGGTCGCGGGCATCCGCCAGGGCCTGGCAGGCCCGCCGCGCCTGCGCCGGGCCGAGCCGCACGGCGTCGCGCGGAGGTGTCCAGCGTCTGGCCAGCCGCCGGCGGAGCGCCTGGTCGTCGTTGCCGATCCCCTCGGCGAACAGCTCCAGCAGCAGGCCGACCAGCGACTCCGCCTCGGTGAGCTGGTCGTGGTGGCGGCGCAGCACCTGCTTGGAGCGCTCGGTCCAGTGCGGCGTCCGGCGGCCCTCGACCAGGGTCATGCTCTGGAAATTCGCGCCGGCGGCCACACAGCCCCAGAAGCCGTGGCGGCAGCCGACCTCCCGCTCGGCCACGAAGTGGGCCAGGTCGTGCGGCAGCTCGGCCGGGCGGTCGAAGCCGCGCAACTCGAAGACCGTGCCGTCGCGCCGCACGGTGGTGCGGTAGCGGCGCGGGCCGGTGCGGGTGAAGGTGATCTCCAGCATCGGCCCACGATCCGCCGCGCCGGCCACCCCCGGCAATCGAATATCCGACAGTCCGGCCATGCCGCCCGGCGGCCACAGCGGGTCGGGTCGGGATGGGCGGCCGGGCGGCGGCCATGGAGGGGTGGGCCGGGCTGGGCGGGCGGCTCAGCCGGCGGCTGGCTGGG
>DASVXQ010000101.1:0-2025 GCA_036392615.1 Actinomycetes bacterium
GCTCACCGCCGACTTCGACGTCGCCGCCCGGATCGGCGAGATCGTCGCCAAGCACGTCGGCGGCTGAGCCAGGCACGGACGGCCGCGGCCGGTGGGGGCTCACCGCCGCGGCCGTCCGCTTCCCGCTCATTCAGCGGCCGAGACGCGGCCCGCGAGCACCAGCGCCCAGGTGAGGCAGCCGAATGCGGCCGTGGAGGCGAGCGTGCGGTCGCCCGGCGGGTCGGCTACGGCAGCCCGTTCGCGCTCAGCACCGCCTTCAAGCGGGAGCGCGGCGTGAGCCCGAAGCAGCACCGCGCCGGCGCGCGGGTCGGCTGAGGGCCGCCCCGCCGAGCACCCCGACAGCAGCATCACCGGGAAGTAGGTGAAGGTGAGCAGCGGCTGGGCCGCGTCGGCGGTCGGGATCACCGCGGTCATGGCGGTGCCCACGCCGGCCCAGGCGAGCGCCGCCATCCCCAACGCCAACAGCAGGCTGACGGCGCCGCCCGGGGTCAGCTCGGCGTGGTAGACGACCACGCCCACGGTGACCGTCACCGCGCCGGAGGCGATCGCCAGCAGCACGGTCGCCGTCATCCGTCCGGCGAAGTAGCACCATGGCGGCAGCGGGGTGGCGCGCCAGCGCTTGAGCACCCCCGCCTCCCTGGCGGCGACCAGGCCGGCCGCGTGCGTCAGGTAGGCGGTCAGCGTGACGCCGAGCACCGCCCGGCTGGCCAGCGCCGAGGCGGCCACGCTGGCGTGCTGGATGTTGGTGAGCACCAGCAGCATCACCGGCAGCAGCACCCCGGCCCACATCGCCCGCGGGCTGCGCAGCAGCAGCAGCGCCTGGTAGCGGACCTGGCCGGCGAGCAGCGGGCCGGGGCCGGGCAGCCGGCCCGGCCCGGCTGGCGCGGCGGCCTCGGCCACCTCGGCCTTCTCAGCCAGTTCGGCCATGGGACGAGACCTCCTTCTCGTGCTTGCCGTGCGACTCGGGCCGGGTTGCCGGCGCCTCGCCGACCAGGGCGAGGTAGGCGTCCTCCAGGCTGGGCGGGCCGACCTCAATGCCGGCGAGCTCGACGCCGTTGCGCCACGCCCAGGCGGTCAGCGCGTCCAGCGCGGCGGTCACCTCGCCGGTGTGCAGCCGCAGCTCGCCGCGGTGAAGGTCGCTCGCGCCGGCCCGGCTTGGGCCCGAACGCGCCGACCACGGTCACCAGCAGCAGGCCGGCCCCGAGCACGCCCGGCAGCACCGAGTGGTGCCAGAACGCCAGCGCGATCAGGCCGGCGGCGACCGCCAGCCGGATCCCGGGAGATCCGTTGACTCCGAGAATGCGAAGCGTGGGAGTTCCTTTCCTTCGACCGCCGCCGGCCCGGTGTCGCCGGCGGCCCGCGAGCAGGCTAGGAAGGCGGGGCCAGCGGGTCTTCGGCGCGCGGGTCGAGCTTTCCGCTGGGCCCGCCGGTGCAGGCGCCTCCGCCCGTGGGTGGAGGCCGGGTCCAACCGCCGGGCCGATGACCGCCGCGCGGCCGCGGCCTAGAGTGTCGGCATGCGCCAGGAGAGGACCGCGGAGCCCCGCCCGCCGGAGCGGGGAAGGACGGCTGTGGACGCCGACTGGCTCTGGCGGCGGCCGCTGGGCCTGGCGTTCTTCGCCATGGTGGCCGCCGGCTCCGCGGCGCTGCTATGGCTCCAGCCCGGCGGCCCGGGCTACCTCGGGTTCCTCTTCCTGGCCGCGTGCCTGGCGAGCCTGCACCCGCCGGTGCGGCGCGGCCCGGTGGTGGCCGGCCTGGTGCTGGTGGTGGGGCTGGCGCTGGTCCGCGCGGTGAGCGCGCACCGGCCAGTCGCCGGGATGCTGGTCAGTGCGCTCGGCCTCAGCCTGCTCTACCTGGTGGTGGTGCTGGCGCAGCGGGCCCGCGAGGGGCAGCGCCGCGCCGAGCGGCTGCTGGAGGAGCTGGAGCGCAGCCGCGCGGCCGAGCTGCGCGCCGCCACCCTGGCCGAGCGCCAGCACCTGGCCCGCGAGCTGCACGACGTGCTGGCCCACTCGCTGTCGGGGCTGGCGC
>DASVXQ010000102.1:0-14331 GCA_036392615.1 Actinomycetes bacterium
AGGTCGCAGACGCGCTCGACCGCCCGGATGGAGTACGGATTGGTGCCATCGGAGGTGAAGTCGCGCCGGCGCCCCATGGCTGCCCCCGTCGTGGTTGCCTGGTCACCTGACCGGTCGCCCGGTCGGTCGAGTCCGGCATAGGCTAACCCGCCTTCCCAACCGAATCAACCTCTTTGCGGTATTCGCACGGACTGGTGGTGAAACCGACCTTGAGCCCGATCGCCCGGCCGGAGAATCGCCCGGCTTTCCCGCGCGGCGTTGCCGGCATGTGCCCGCGCGGTGGGTCGTTGCCAAATCACTGCTCACGGCCTTGATGGCGACGATTTCCGAGCATTGACAGGGCCTTGAGCCGTTCATATCATTGCGAACCTGACCGGAGGAATAATCCCCCCATTTATCGAAATCACAGTACGAGGTGCGAAACGGAGACGGCGAGGCGACCCAGGAGGCGCCACGACGGCGCCGATGGCCGCACGAGCTATTCGATCCGGGCCGTCCACCGGGTGTGCGAGATCCTCGATCTCCTCCAGCAGGCGCCCCGCGGCGCCGCCCTGCTGGACGTCGCCAAGGCGACCAGGCTCCCCAAGAGCTCGGCCTTCCGCTACCTCGCCACCCTGGAACGGCGCCGCTACGTCGAGCGCGACCCGGTGACCGGCAGCTACCGCGCCGGCTCGGCGTTCCTGCCGCTGCGCGCCCACGAGCCGGAGCTGCTGGCGCGCCGGGCGCGACCCCACATGGAGCGGATCCGCGATCAGCTCGAGGAGACCATCAACCTCGGCATGCTGGAGGGCAACCGGATCAGCTACCTGGAGATCGTCGAGAGCCCCCGCTCGATGCGCCTGGCGGCCCGGCGTGGCGACCGCGACCCGCTGCACGCCACCGCGCTCGGCAAGGCGATCGCCGCCCACCTGCCCGAGCGCCGGGTGCGGGCCATCCTCGAGGCCGAGGGCATGGCGCGCCTGACCCCGCACACGCTCACCACGCTGGACGCCTACCAGGCGGAGCTGGCCGCCACGCGCGAGCGCGGCTACGCCCTGGACGACGGCGAGCACGAGATCGACGGCCGCTCGGTGGCCGTGCCGGTGCCGGGCGCCAACCTGCCGGCGGCGATCAGCTACAGCGCGCCGGCGACGCGGTTCCCGCTGGAGCGGGCGGAGCCGGTCGCCGCCATGCTGCGCGAGATCGCCGCCGAGGTCGCGGGTGAGCTGCGCGCGCCCGCTCCCTGACAATTCCGCGGGAAGGCGGGACGCTATGATCCCGGTACGGGCGGCCGCGCCACGGCGACCTGCCGGGGCATGTTGCCGGGGAGATATCCGCTCTCCGGATGGGGAGGGAGGGCTGTGCCGGGCGAGGAGGCGGGCCAGACCGCCGGGGTGACACGGCGGGAGCAGATTCTCGCCAACGCCCTGGAGCTGTTCCGCAAGCAGGGCTACGACCGGACCTCGCTGCGCGAGATCTCCGAGCGCCTGGGCATCTCCAAGAGCGGGCTGTACCACCACTTCGAGGCCAAGGACGACCTGCTCGAAAGCCTGGTGAGCCCCCTGCTGGACCGCATCCACGAGATCGCCGCGTCCCCGCCGGTCCAGGGCGACGAGGAGCTGCGCGCCTTCCTGTCGACCTATATCGACACCTTCATCGACAATCGCGAGGTGCTGAGCCTGCTGGCCAACGACGTCGGGGTGCGCAACCACCCGCGGGTGAGCCAGCGCCTGGCCAGGGTGAACGACGAGATCTACCACCACATCACCGGGCCGCACCCGCAGCTGGCCGCCACCGTGCGGGCCGCCCAGGTGCTGATCGGCCTCCAAGGGGCGATCATCCGCTACGCCAGCGCGGAGCCGGAAGTGGTGCGTTCCGAGTGCCTGCGGACCGCCCTGGCCGCCCTGTCGACCTCGAACCGGCCGAACCGGTAGTTGTCGAATTTCAGGGGAAAGACCGCGTTCTCATAGAGTCCTCATCCGTGAAGCGGTTCCCTGTTGGTGCAGCACCCTCCGGGCGTGTCCGAGAGGGAGCGGGTGGCCGATGCCAGGGATGCCATATCGCTTCCTCTCGGGCCGCCCACCTTCGTTCTCCGGGGGTTTCCTGCCGGCCAGCGTGCCGGTCATGGATCGGCGCCGCATGCGGCGCCTGACCACCCGTCCAGCTCCAAGGCCTGCGCGCCGCCTCCCCCACCGGCCACCCAATTTCCTCAAGGTGGATACATGACCGGTGCTCCACGCGGGATACTTGCCACTGGAAGCGCCGAAAGCGGAGGGGTGGGAGCGTGAGCGAGACCGGCGTGCGGCTGCTGGCCGGCACGGTGGAGTTGGCCGGCGATCTGGCCGTCCCGTCTGGCGCCCGCGGCGTGGTGCTGTTCGCCCATGGCTCCGGCAGCGGCCGCCACAGCCCCCGCAACCGCTACGTGGCCTCGGCGCTCCAGCAGGGCGGCCTGGCCACCTTGCTGCTCGACCTGCTCACCGAGGAGGAGGAAGCGGTCGACCGCGACCGCGCGGAGCTGCGCTTCGACATCGCGCTGCTGGCCGCGCGGCTGAAGGCGGCGATGGACTGGCTCGCCGGCGACCCGAGGACGTCGATGCTGCCGATCGGGCTGTTCGGCGCCAGCACCGGGGCGGCGGCCGCGCTGGTCGCCGCCGCCGATCGTCCCGAGCGGGTCGCCGCGGTGGTGTCGCGCGGCGGCCGCCCCGACCTGGCTGGCCCGTCACTCGGACTGGTGCGCGCGCCGACGCTGCTGGTGGTCGGCGGCAACGACCGGATCGTGCTGGAGCTGAACCGCTCCGCCGCCGGCGAGCTCCGCGCGGAGCACCGGCTCGAGATCGTGCCCGGCGCGAGCCACCTGTTCGAGGAGCCGGGGGCCCTGGAGCGGGTCGCCGCGCTGGCGAGCGACTGGTTCCGGCGCCGGCTGGAGCCACGGGCGAGCCAGAACGGCCAGCGCGACGGCGGGAGGCGCGGATGAGCGACGAGGTGAAGATCACCAACCCCGACAAGGTACTGTTCCCGCGCGACGGGATCACCAAGGGCCAGCTGGTGGACTACTACCGCCGCGTGGCGGACACCATGCTGCGCCACGTCGCCGACCGGCCGCTCAGCCTGCAACGCTTCCCGGAGGGCGTCGAGCGGCCGGGCTTCTTCCAGCAGGAGGCCTCCGACCACTTCCCCGACTGGGTGCGGCGCGCCAAGGTCCCGCGCAGGGGCGGTGGGACGGTCGAGCACCCGGTCTGCGACGACGCCCGGACCCTCGCCTACCTCGCCAACCTCGCGGTGGTGACGTTGCACACCTGGACCTCGCGGGTCGCCGATCTGGAGCAGCCCGACCGGATGGTGTTCGACCTCGACCCGCCGCAGCGCGCCACCCTGCGGGAGGTGCGCGACGCCGCCCGGCGGGTGCGCGACCTGCTGGAGGAGCTCGGCCTGGTACCGTTCGTGCAGACCTCGGGCTCGCGCGGCTTCCACGTGGTCGTGGCGCTGCGGCCGAGCGCGGGGTTCGAGGAGATCAGCGCGCTGGCCGGCGAAGCGGCGGAGCTGCTGGCCAGCCGCGACCCGGAGCGCTTCACGGTCGAGCGCCGCAAGGCCAAGCGCGGCGAGCGGCTGTTCCTCGACACCGGGCGCAACGCCTACGCGCAGACGGCCGTGGCGCCCTACTCGGTCCGGCCCAAGGCCGGCGCGCCGGTGGCGACCCCGATCGACTGGCGCGAGCTGTCCAGGACGGAGCCGCAGAGCTACAACCTGGGGAACGTGCCGCGCCGGCTGGGACGCAAGGCCGACCCGTGGCGCTCGATGGACGAGCAGGCGCGGCCCTATGGGCCGGCGCGGGAGCGGCTGGACCAGCTCCGGACAGAAAAACGATCCATCGGCTGACGGATCTGGAATGATCGCGGTCGGGCCGAAGCGCGCATCACGACCGCCGCGACAACCTGGATCCTCGAATTCGCCGTCAGCCGACGGATCGTTCCGAGGCGACGAGTGACCTGAGCGGTCGCCCGTCGTTCAACTGTCGGGTGGAGCCTCCATCGGCCATCGCCTCCTTGTACCGCGGATCACCGCGGGCCAAAGGGTGGGGCGTTGGACCCCCCTATCTTGTGGCACCGGCGGCCCGGACGCAATGAAAACTTCCCGCCCGGTATGGGCAGCGTCCTCCAGAAGCCGGAGACGCTGAAGTTCACCAGCACCCAGGTCGGCCTCCAGGCGACCATCTACCTGATCGGCGCGGTGCTCGGCCTGATCATCCTGTTCCTGCGGCGCTCCATCTCGGAGAGCCCCGCTTGCTGCTGATCCACGGCCGGCCGGAGGAGGCCGAGCGGATCGTCGACGACATCGAGGCGCAGGTCGAGCGCGACGTCGGCGGCGACTCGCTGGAGGAGCCGGAGGGCTCGATCACCATCCGCCAGCGCGACCGCACCAGCCTGGTCGAGGTCGCCCGGACGATGTTCCAGCGCTACCCGAGACGCTCGGTGCTCGGGCTCTCGCTGATGGTCTCGCAGGCGTTCTTCTACAACGCGCTGTTCTTCACCTACGCGCTGGTGCTGACCGCCTGGCTGTTCGCCATCGACGTGCTCAGCGCCACCACGCAGACGATCGCCTGGGCGGTGATCTTCTTCATCGCCTCGGCCAGCGCCAGCTCGGCCCACCTGACGGTCAGCGAGGTGTTCCCGCTGGAGACCAGGGCCCTGGCGATCGCGCTGTTCTACTCGTCGCTCGGCACCGGCGTCGGCGGGATCGGCGCCCCGGTGCTGTTCGGCGCCCTGATCGGCACCAAGGAGCGGATGCCGCTCACCTGGGGCTACCTCGCCGGCGCGCTGCTGCTGATCGCCGCGCTGATCGAGGTCCGCATGGGGTGCGCGCGGAGCAGGAATCGCTCGAAGACGTGGCCGCGCCGCTGGCCGCGGAGGACGGGGAGCCCGGCGACGGCGGCGTGCGCGACGAGGCCACGCGCTCCACCGGTGGGGTGGCCGGCTCCCCGTCCATTGAGGCCTGAGGCCGGGCGGGACCAGAGAGCGGCCACGCCGCCCGATGGCATCAGCTAGCCTGTCCGCTTCGGGCGGCGGCGCGCGCGGACAGGGGAACCCCGGGTGAGCGATCGGACGATCACCAGCTATCTCATCGACATGGACGGCGTGCTGGTCCACGAGGACCAGCCCATCCCGGGTGCCGACCAGTTCATCGACTCGCTCGAGGCCAAGGGCCTGCGCTACCTGGTGATCACCAACAACTCGATCTTCACTCAGCGCGACCTGTCGGCGCGACTGGCCAGGGCGGGCATCCGCATCCCGCCGGAGCGGCTGTGGACCTCGGCGCTGGCGACCGCGCAGTTCCTCGACCAGCAGCGGCCCAACGGCACCGCGCACGTGGTGGGCGAGGCCGGGCTGACCACCGCGCTGCACGACGTGGGCTACGTGCTGTCGGAGGTCGACCCCGACTACGTGGTGCTCGGCGAGACGCGCACCTACAGCTTCGAGGCGATCACCCGGGCGATCCGGCTGATCCGCGGCGGCGCCCGCTTCATCGCCACCAACCCGGACTCGATCGGGCCGTCCCCCACCGGGCCGCTGCCGGCAACCGGCGCGGTGGCCGCGCTGATCAGCCGGGCCACCGGCCGCGACCCCTACTTCGTGGGCAAGCCGAACCCGCTGATGATGCGCTCGGCGCTGCGCGCGCTGGAGGCCCACTCCGAGGCGACCGCGATGATCGGCGACCGGATGGACACCGACGTGGTCGCCGGCCTGGAGGCGGGCCTGGAGACGATCCTTGTGCTCAGCGGGGTGTCCGGCCACGACGAGGCCAACCGCTTCCCCTACCGGCCGAACCGCATCATCGACTCGGTCGCGGACCTGGAGGTCTGACCCGGAGGGACCGGGACGAGGCAACCGCGATCCGGGGTAGGCTCCGGCGATGCCGATCGCCCCCCGCCGCGCCGCCGCCCTCGCCGGCACACTGGTCACCCTGCTGCTCGCCGCCCTGCCGCCCGCCACCGCGCGGGCCGCCGGCAGCGCGTCAGGCGGCTGGCGCCTGGCCTTCAGCGAGGACTTCAACGGCTCCAGCCTGAACCGCTCGCGCTGGGCCACCTACGACGGGCCGTACGCCGGCCCGAGCGGCAACTACTGGCGGCCCGACGACGTGCTCGTCTCCGGCGGCGAGGCGCGCATCCGCATCCAGCGGCGCGAGTTCGGCGGGCGCTCGATCACCTCGGGCGGGATGATCAACGTCTCGCTCTCGCAGACCTACGGGCGCTACGAGTTCCGCGCCAAGATCCCCGCCGGCAAGGGCATCGACTCCTACGCGACGCTGTGGCCCAAGGACGGCGACGCCAACGCCACCCTGGTCGAGCTGCTGGCCCCCGGGCCGGAGACCGCCTACCTCACCAACGCCTACGGCTCCGGCAGGACGGGGCGCCAGGTGCGCGGCCGGTTCAGCGACGCCTTCCACACCTACACCATCGAGTGGACGCCCAGTCGCTTCCGCATCCTGTTCGACGGCACCGTGTGGCTGAGCGACTCCCACGTCTCGCGGGTGCCGAAGTCGTTCGGGCTGGCGGTGGGCAGCGGCGACAACCTGACCGGCACGCCGGACGCGAGTACCGAGCTGCCGGCGTTCTTCCAGATCGACTGGGTGCGGGCCTACCGCTACGACCCGGCCGCCGCCAGCACGACCAGCACCACCCGGCCGGCCCCGAGCACCACCAGGGCCCGCCCGGCCCGCACCACCAGCACGACTGACGCCGCCGCGGCCGTCACCGGCACGCCCCTGGACAGCGGCCCGCCGACCACCGCGCTGGCGCTCGCCGGGCAGGCCGCCGCCGACCACCGCGGCCTCCCACGCTCCCTCTCCGCCGTGGTCGCCGTGGTGGCGGTCCTGGCGGTCGGCAGCTCCCTGCTGGCGTTGCGCGCCCGCCGGTCCAGTTGAGCTGCTGCTGCTTGCTTCGCCGCCAGCCCAGGGTCCTGCGCGGTTAGCAGGTTTCCGCCCGGCTCAGGTAACGTCAGCGGCGCTGGAGACTCGCGCGGCGCCTATCGGTCCGGCACCGCCGCGATGCGCAGCGGCACGCGGCCCACGACAAGGAGCGAGCGACGACCCTCGGCACGAGCACACTGGCGCCGATCGGGGCCTTCCCGCCCGTCGTGCATGCGGGCACGCGCCCGCCGGCCGTCCGCCCGACGACAGCGAGGGCGCCCGCGCGATGACCTTCCTGGGCCACACAATCGGTGCACTCGAGCTCTACGTCGGTCCGATCGGCAGGCAACTGGCGTTCCGCCGCGCCGAGCTGGCGGTGCTGAAGCAGCGACTGGCCGAGCGCAAAGCCGAGCTCGAGTCCTACGAGGCCGAGCTGAGCGACTTCGAGATCCGCTACCGCCGCGCCCTGGGGCAGCGCTACGCCGTGCTGGACGACCTCGCCGACCAGATCGAGCAGTTCAAGCGGGACGCCTCCGGCGGCGCCGGCGCGGCCGGCGGTCCCGAGAGCGACGGCCAGTCGCCCGACGGGCTCGGCGACGCCGACCACGACGACCAGGACGGCCCCGGCCAGAACTGGGCGTGGGCCTGGGGCGAGCGCGAGCCGGAGCAGGGGCTCCACAAGATGGTCACGGTCGAGGCCAAGCGCCTGTTCCGGCTGCTGGCCCGCCAGATCCACCCCGACCTGGCGCGCGACCCGGCCGAGCGCGAGCGGCGCACCAACCTGATGGTCGCCGCCAACAAGGCCTACGAGCAGGGCGACGTCGAGACGCTGCGGCACCTGCTGGAGGAGTGGGACCAGAGCCCCGACAGCGTCGCCGGCTCCAGCCCGGCCGCCGAGCTGGAGCGGATCATCCGGCACGCGCTGCGGGTCGAGGCGCGGCTGCTGCGCATCGACAAGCGCTTCTCCGACCTGGAGTCCTCGGCCATGGGCTGGCTGCGCCGGCGGGTCGACAAGGCCGCCAGCGAGGGCTGGGACCTGCTGTCGCACATGGTCAAGGAGCTCGACCGCCAGATCGCGGAGGCCCGCGTCGAGCTGGAGCGGATCGAGCTCGAGCGCGCGAATGCGAAGATCGCCTCGGCCTGACCGGGCGGGCGGATGCCCTCGGGGTGAGCGGGCGGGTGGCGTCGCGGTGAGCAGGCGGGTGACTCCACGGTGAGCGGCGCCTACCTCGGGGTCGACGTCGGCGGGACCTTCACCGACCTGGTCGCGCTGGTCGACGGCCGGCTGGTCACCGCCAAGGTGCCCTCCACCCCGCGCAACCAGGCCGAGGGCGTGCTGCGCGCGCTCGAGGACGCCGGCGTCGAGCCGGGCGCGGTGGCTGGCTTCGCGCACGGCTCGACGGTGGCGACCAACGCGCTGCTGGAGCGGCGCGGCGCCCGCACGGCCCTGGTGACCACCGAGGGCTTCCGCGACGCGATCGAGATCGGCCGGCAGCAGCGCCCCGCGCTGTACGACCTGGCCAGGGACCGCCCGCCGCCGCTGGTGCCGCGCGAGCTGCGCTTCGGCGTGCGCGAGCGGATGGGGCCGGACGGTGAGATCGCGCCGCTCGACGCCGACAGCCTGGCCGCCGCCGTGGCGGCCGTGCGCGAGGGCGGCGTCGAGGCGGTGGCGGTCTGCCTGCTGTTCTCGTTCCTGCACCCGCAGCACGAGCGGCGCGTCGGCGAGGCGCTGCGCAAGGCGCTCGACGGCGTGGCGGTGTCGCTCTCCAGCGAGGTGCTGCCGGAGGTCCGCGAGTACGAGCGC
This sequence comes from Actinomycetes bacterium, assembly GCA_036392615.1. Lineage (GTDB taxonomy): Bacteria > Actinomycetota > CALGFH01 > CALGFH01 > CALGFH01 > DASVXQ01. Next base: position 8,687 of record DASVXQ010000102.1, read on the forward strand.
TTCTCCACCACGGTGGCGGACGCCTACCTGACTCCCCGCCTGGCCGCCTACCTGGAGCGGCTGGCCGGCGAGCTGCACGGGCGCGGCTACCCGGCGCCGCTGGTGATGCAGTCCTCCGGCGGGGTGATCGAGATCGAGCGGGCGGCCAGGCACGCTGCCGCCTGCGTGCTCTCCGGCCCGGCCGGCGGGGTGGTGGGCGCGGCCTGGGTCGCCGGCCGCTCCGGCCACCAGGACCTGCTCACCTTCGACATGGGCGGCACCTCCACCGACGTGGCCGCGGTGCTCGGCGGCACGGTGCAGACCACCACCGAGTCGGTGATCGGCGGGGTGCCGATCAAGCTGCCGATGGTGGACGTCCACTCGGTGAGCGCCGGCGGCGGCTCGATCGCCTGGCTCGACGAGGGCGGCGCGCTGCGGGTCGGCCCGCACTCCGCCGGCGCCGATCCCGGCCCCGCCGCCTACGGGCAGGGCGGCGAGGACGCCACCGTGACCGACGCGAACCTGCTGCTCGGCTACCTCGAGGACGGCCGGCGGCTCGGCGGCGCCGGCGGCGTGGCGCTGCGCCGCGAGCTGGCCGAGCGCGCCCTGCGCGAGCTCGGCGAGCGGCTCGGGCAGGACCCGGTCGGCGCCGCGCTCGGCGTGGTGCGGGTCGCCAACGCCGAGATGGTGCGCGCCCTGCGGGTGATCAGCGTCGAGCGCGGGATCGACCCGCGCGAGCTGGTGCTGCTCGCCTTCGGCGGTGCCGGCGGGATGCACGCCTGCGCGCTCGCCGAGGAGCTGGGCATGTCGCGCGTGCTGCTGCCCAGGGCCGGCGGGGTGCTCTCCGCGCTCGGCCTGGCCATCTCGGACCTGCGCCGCGACTACGTGCGCCCGCTGCCCGGCAGCCTCGACGAGATCGAGCCGGGGGACCTGGAGGCGGGTTACCGCGAGCTGGAGGACCTGGCCGTGCGCGACCTTGACGAGCCGTCGCTGGAGCGCCTGGCCGACCTGCGCTACCGCGGCCAGTCGTTCGAGCTGACGGTGGCGTTCAGCGGGCTGGACGAGTTGGAGTCGAGGTTTCACGTGGAACATTCGCAGCGTTACGGCTACCGCATGGACGGCGAGCCGGTCGAGCTGGTGAGCCTGCGGCTGATCGCCACCCGGGCGGTGCCCAAGCCGGAGCTGCGGGCCGAGCCGGCGGCCGCTTCCGGCGAGGGGCGGCGCCGGCGGGTGAACATCGACGGCGACTGGCACGAGGTCGAGATCGTCGCCGGCGAGCGGCTCGGCCCGGGCGCCACCGTGACCGGGCCTGTGGTGGTCGAGCACCCCGAGTCGACCATCGTGGTGCGGCCTGGCTGGCGCGGCGCGGTGGACGACACCGGCTCGCTCGAGCTGGAGCGGGCGTGATGGCCGGGCGGCTCGATCCGGTGACGCTCTCGGTGCTGTCGAGCGCGCTGTCGGGCATCGCCGAGGAGATGGGCACCCTGCTGGTGCGCGGCGCCTACTCCTCCAACATCAAGGAGCGGCGCGACTGCTCGACCGCGCTGTTCGACGCCGAGGGCCGCATGGTCGCGCAGGCCGAGCACATCCCCGTCCACCTGGGCGCCATGCCCGAGGCGGTCGCCGCGGTGATGGCGCGCGACCCCGCGCCCGGCGACGTGCTGGCGATCAACGACCCCTACTCCGGCGGCACCCACCTGCCCGACGTGACCCTGGTCTCGCCGATCGACGTGGAGGGCAGCCGCTTCGGCTACGCGGTGACCCGCGCGCACCACTCCGACATCGGCGGCATGCGTCCCGGGTCGATGCCGTCGGACTCCCGCGAGATCTGGCAGGAGGGCCTGGTGATCCCGCCGGTGCGGCTCGCCAGGGAGGGCCGGCTCCAGGAGGACGTGCTCGCGCTGATCATGGCCAACTCGCGCACCCCGAGGCTGCGCCGCGGCGACTTCCAGGCGCAGCTGGCCGCCAACCTGTTGGCGCAGCAGCGCCTGGAGGAGCTGGTCGCGCGACGTGGCGCCGAGCTGGTGCGCGCGGCCCAGGCCGAGGTGCTCGCCTACGCCGAGCGGCGTACCCGCGACCTGCTGGCCGGGCTGCCCGACGGCACCTACCGGGCGGCGAGCGAGCTGGAGGGCGATGGCACCACCGACGACGACATCCCCATCGAGGTGGCGGTCACCATCGCCGGCGACCGCATAGTGGTCGATTTCGAGGGCACCGCGCCGCAGGTCGCCGGCAACGTCAACTGCCCGCTGGCGGTGACCCGCTCGGCCTGCTATTTCGCGCTGCGGGTGCTGCTGCCCGACGACGTGCCCGCCAACGCCGGGACCTACGCGCCGGTCGAGATCCGGGCGCGCGAGGGCAGCCTGGTGCACGCGGTCTGGCCGGCCGCGGTGGTCGCCGGCAACGTCGAGACCAGCCAGCGCGTCGCCGACACCCTGCTCCAGGCCCTGCTGGCCTGCGCCGACGTGCCCGCGGCCGGGCAGGGCACCATGAACAACCTGGTGATCGGCGGCAAGGGCTGGACCTACTACGAGACCATCGCCGGGGGCCAGGGCGCCTCCAGCCGGGCGCGCGGCCCCAACGGCGTCCACGTCGGCATGAGCAACACGCTCAACACCCCGATCGAGGCGCTGGAGCTCGAGTACCCGATGCGGATCGAGCGCTACGAGCTGGCCGACGGCTCCGGCGGCGCGGGCCGGCACCGTGGCGGCGACGGCGTGGTCCGCGCGGTGCGCGTGCTGGAGCCGGCCAGCGTCTCGCTGCTCACCGACCGCCGCCGCCACGGTCCCGCCGGCGCCCGGGGTGGCGCCGACGGCCGCCCCGGCCGCAACCTCCTCAACGACGAGGAGCTGCCCCCCAAGGTCAGCCGCCAGCTCGCCCCTGACGACGTCATCACCGTGATCACCCCCGGCGGCGGCGGCATGGGCACTCCGGAGGGGGAGACGGCGCACGAGTGATGGGAGCCGCCTCCGTGCCACACCTGAGCTTGCCGACCGCCATCGTCCGGGACTCCTACCTGCACGGCGAGACCGAGCTCGCCATCGAGGAGGGTCTGTCCACGGCCTGGATCGAGAACGCGGCGGCGGACTTCGCCGGCTTCGTCGACCGGCGACGCGTCGTCCGTGAGATGTGGGAGGTCCCGGTCACGGAGCTGTGGTTCGTCGACGGGTCCGACTACATCGGCACGGTCGTCGTCCGCCACCGCCTCACGCCGGCGCTGACGCAGGAAGGTGGCCACATCGGCTACCACGTCGTGCCCCGGCGCCGGCGCCGCGGCCACGCCACCCGGATGCTCGCCCAGGCCAAGCCGGTCTGTCGGGACCTCGGCCTCGCCAGGGTGCTGATCACCTGCGACGAGGCCAACATCGGTTCACGCCGGGTCGTCGAAGCCAATGGCGGTGTCCTGGAACGGACCGTCGAGGGCCAGGCGCGGTACTGGCTGGCGACAGGACCGAACGGCGCCTGATCACAACCTGCTCCCGGGGCTCTTGACCCGCCGGCATGGGGAAGACAGGCTGGTCGGCCGTGGAGCCCAGCTCCGAGGGAGCCAAGCGGTGGAGGCAGCAGCCATGGCGGATACGACACCCGGCCAGCCAGACCCAGGGGGCCAGCGGGAACCTGGGGGCGGCAGCGAGCCGTCCGGGCCGGCGCCAGCGGGAGGTGGCCGAGATTCGCGCCCGGCGCGGCAGTTTCGTCCCAGCCGGGGGCGCCGCGTGGGCGACGCCATCATGGGCGTGTTCGTCCGAGCGGGCCTGGTGCCCAGCACGTATCTGCTGACCACCAGAGGTCGCAAGACCGGCCGGCCCCTGACCCACCCGGTGACCGTGGTGGAGGAGGACGGGGGGCGCTGGCTGGTCTCCCCCTACGGGGAGGTGTCGTGGGTGCGCAACGCCCGTGCCGCCGGTCGGGCGACCCTGGGCCGGCGAGGCGACCGGCGTGAGTATGCCCTCCGCGAGGTCTCTGCTCAGGAGGCTGGGCCGGTGCTCAAGCGCTATGTCGGGGTTGCCACGGCCACCCGGCCGTACTTCGGCGCGGACAAGGACGCTCCGGTGGAGGACTTCGTGGCCGAGGCGGACCGCCACCCGGTGTTCGAGCTGCTCCCGATCAGTGAGGATCGCCCTGGCGGCTGACGGGATACGCCGGCTGCCGCGGCCTGGTTGAGACGAACAGACGTCGACGTCGTCTCGCTCCTCTGGAGCGGTATGGGGTGATCCCACGCTATGGCAACCCTTGTACACAAGCTCCTCCCTGACGAGCTGTGAGAGAGCGTCTGTGAACTGGGCCAGCGGGTGAGGCGGTTGCTGAGCTGCCAGGTGGCGGCGGTCCAGATCATGGCTTCGTGGGTCATCGTCGAACCGGGGTAGAAGTGCCGCCGCGAGGGACGATCACCACCCCCGCCATGAGCAGGGCATGACGAGTACTGGCACTGGGACGATACGTGCACCCGGACTCCTGGTAGGACTGGCACCCACTAGGAGATGTCGGGCCTTGAGCTTACTGTTGCCTGACGATATCGACCGAGATCTCCACCGCCGGAATCGTTTCTCTGTTCTCAAGCCAGTGTGTGGTGTTCCTATCCTCGGGCCAGCCCACTCCCGGCCCGTCGTCCGTAGCGACTCCATTTCGATGGTCGGTGATCGTTCCTTGCAGTAGATAGACGGTGCCTGGTCGGTCCTTGTGGTCGTGGATCGGGCCGAGGACGCCGCCAGGCTCGATGGTCACCATACGCATTCGAAGTTGGCGCCCTGCCATGCCCTCGATCTCAGGGCCAAGGTCAACCGTTGCAAGTAACTCCACCGTGACACCCTTCGTCTCAGGTGCCGCCTGTTCGTTGCTCATCGTGCTCTCCTCTCTGTACTTCCAGGGCCTAACGTTCGATCTTCAACCCCAGGACGAGCTGATCTCCGACACCCGCTCATACCTCCGTCGCCGCCAACGCCAACCTGCGCTCGTCAGCCGCTACTTCCAAGAACCCCACGTCGCCTATTGCCGCCGCCGCATGACCCTGTCGGCTATTTGCCTGCCGCCGTAATAACACCTTGCCGACGCCGTCGACGAAGGCGCGTCAGTGGTGGTGGCCGTGCCGGCCGAGGGTCTCCACGGGGGTCGCGCCGGGGCGGGTCCACTGCGGTACGGGGCGGCTGGTCGGGCCCCAGGTGGCGTTCCCGTCCGCGTCCGAGCGCCAGTACCAGCAGATCGGCGAGCCATGCCCACCGACCGGCGAGTCGGCCTGAGGGGCCTCGGGCCAGCCCTCAGGGTTGTCCTCCCACGCCTCGCGGCGGCCGTAGGGCGTCATGTCGAGCAGGCCCAAGGACCCGTTGACCGGCTCGTTGCCACGGCCCGTCGTGGAGTAGGTGAGGAACACGCTGTCGCCGTCGCGCAGGAAACAGACGATGTGCCCCATTCCTCCGCCGACCGGCGCCTCCACGCCCCGCACCGAGTACCAGGGCAGGGTGTAGCCCATGAACGCCACGAAGGGCGCCACCTCGTTCCAGGGGCCGGAGGTCAGGAAGGCGAACGAGACGCCCCGGGCATTGAGGTAGACGGCGTCCTTGATGTGCCAGGCCGTGGTCGTGCAGCCCTCGCACTGCCCCTGGTGCGGCGCGCCGTCGTACCACATGTGCTTGTAGACCAAGAGCTCGTCGCGGCCCTGGAACAGGTCGAGG
>DASVXQ010000103.1:0-4748 GCA_036392615.1 Actinomycetes bacterium
GGCCGCGGCGCCTGGACGGCCGGGCTGCGGCGCGCCGGCGGGCCAGCGAAGTCGGCCCAGGCGGTCAGCAGGCCCTCCTCCAGCGTCACGGCCGGCCGGTAGCCGAGCGAGCGCGCCCGGGAGATGTCGACCACCACGGCGGGCATCTCGCCGGGCTTGGGCGCGACGTGCACCGCCGGCAGCTCGCAGCCGGTCACCCGCCGCGCCGCCTCCAGCAGCTCCAGCGCCGTGATCGAGCGGCCGGAGCCGATGATCAGGCTGCCGGTGACCCGCCGGCGCCAGGCCAGCAGCAGGCCCTGGACGACGTCGTCGAGGTGGACGAAGTCGCGCCGCTGGCTGCCGTCGCCGTAGATCTCGACGGTGGCGCCGGCGGCGGCGGCGCGCATCAGCCGCGGGACGAAGCTGTCCTTGTGGGTCATGCCCCGCCCGTAGACGTTGGTGAGCCGCAGCGCGCAGGTGGACATGCCGTAGCTTCCGGCGTAGCCGGACAGCAGCATCTCGCAGGCCGCCTTGGTGGCCCCGTAGGGGGTCAGCGGCCGCAGCGGGACGTCCTCGTGGATGGTGGCGCCGCCGACGTCGCCGACCACGGCGTTGGTCGACGCCAGCAGGAAGCGCGCGGCCCCGCGGGTGCGGGCGAGCTCCAGCAGCCCGGCGGTGGCGGCGACGTTCGACTCGTAGACCCCGGCGGGGTCGTCCATCGAGCGCAGCACCGAGGTGACCGCGGCGAGGTGGACGATGCCGTCCAGCCCCTCGGCCACGGCCGCGTCGCGGACCGCCGGGTCGGTGATCTCGCCGACCACGGACGGCACCTCGCTGTCCGGGAAGGGCTTGCGGTCCAGCACGGTCACCGACGCGCCGGCCTCGCGCAGCGCCCGGACGGCCGCCCGGCCGACGAAGCCGGCACCGCCCGTGACCAGGACCTGCTGACCCGAAAGCTCCGCCATTGACGTGTTCCCTCTTCCTTCGTCATCCCCGCTGCGAGTTGGCAAGGGGACAGGGTAAAGCCTTTCCGCCGCGCCGCGTCGGAACAGCGCAATCGGGGCGGTCGCTCTACCGTTGGAGCATGGAGACTCCGCCGCGCTGGGCCCGACCCTGGCGCTGGCTGGTGCTGCTCGGGGCGGTGGCCCTGCTGGCGGCGCTGCCCGCGCTGCTGGCGGCGCTGCCGGTGTCGGCGCCGCCGCTCGGCGCCGCGCGGCTGCTCGCCAAGGTGCGGGGCTCGGCCGTGGCGCCCTACCAGGGCTACGCCGAGTCCAGGGCCAGCCTCGGCCTGCCCGACCTGCCGGTGGTCGGCGACCAGACCGCGCTGCTGGGCACCACCACCCGCATCCGCGCCTGGGTGGCCAGCCCGACGCTGTGGCGGGTGGACGCACTGACCCCGATCGGCGAGCGGGACCTGTACCACGACGAGACCGGCACGGTGGAGTGGGACTCCGGCTCCAACCGGGTGGAGCGGACCGTCGGCGACGCGGTGGTGCGCTTCGCCCGGGCCCAGGACCTGCTGCCGCCCGAGCTCGGCCGCCGGCTGGTCGCCGGGGCGACGCCCGGCGAGGTCCGGTCGCTGCCGGCCCGGCGGGTCGCCGGGGTGGACGCCGCCGGCCTGCGGGTGACCCCGCGCTCGGCCACCACCACGGTCGGCCGGGTCGACCTGTGGGCCGACCCGTCGACCGGCCTGCCGGTGCGGGTCGAGCTGACCGCCCGCGGCGCGACCACGCCGATCATCGTCACCACCTTCCTGGACCTGCGGCAGCAGCCGCCGGCGGAGGCCACGGTCCGTTTCGCCGTGCCGCCCGACGCGCGGGTGGACTTCGAGGACGCGCCCGACCTGGCCCGCGCGGTCGACCGCTTCTCGCCCTTCGTGCTGCCGGACCCGCTCGGCGGGTCGCCGCGCCGCACCCGGGTGGCCAGCGCCGCCTCGACCTACGGCAGCGGCTACGACCTGGCCGCCGCGCTCGCCTTCCCGGCGCGGATCGGGCGGCGCACGCGCGAGTTCCTGGCGGCCGTGCCGAGCAAGCAGGGGCCGTGGGGCCAGGCCAGCGAGATCACCACGCCGCTGCTGAACGCCATGGTGTTCGAGCGCGACGGCGCGGTGTTCGCCCTGTCGGGCACGGTCGGCTTCCCGGCGCTGGAGGCGATGGCCAGCCAGCTCGCCCGCGACGGGGTGGAGGCCCGGTGAGCCGGCCATGAGCGACCTGGCGGTCATCCGCACCGAGGGCCTGACCAAGCGGTTCGGCGCGGTCGAGGCGGTCCGCGACCTCGACCTCGAGGTCCACGAGGGCGACCTGTTCGGCTTCCTGGGACCCAACGGCTCCGGCAAGACCACCACCGTCCGCATGCTGCTCGGCCTGGTGTTCCCCACCGCCGGGCGGGTCGAGCTGCTCGGCCAGCCGATGCCGCGCGCCGGGCGGACGGTGCTGCGCGAGGTCGGCTCGCTGGTGGAGGGGCCGGGCTTCTACCCGCACCTGTCCGGCCGGGCGAACCTGTCGCTGATCGACGCGGCCGGCCCGGGCGGGCACCGCGCCGACCGCCGCCGCAGGGTCGCCGAGGCGCTCGAGCGCGTCGGGCTCGCCGAGGTGGGCCGCCGGCCGGTCAAGGCGTACTCGACCGGCATGCGGCAGCGGCTCGGCCTGGCCGCCGCCCTGCTGCGCTCGCCGCGGCTGCTGGTGCTCGACGAGCCCACCAACGGGCTCGACCCGCAGGGCATGCGCGACATCCGCGACCTGGTGGTCGAGCTGGTGGCCGGCGGCACCACGGTGTTCCTGTCGAGCCACCTGCTGGCCGAGGTGGAGCAGATCTGCACCCGCGCGGCGATCGTCAACCGCGGCCGGCTGGTCGCCCAGGACCGCGTCGAGGCGCTGCTGGCGCCGACCGGCAGGGTGCGGATCACCACCCCGGACCCCGGCCGCGCCTCGGAGCTGGCCAGCGGCCTACCCGGCGTCGGGCTGGGGGAGTGGCGCGGCGAGCGCCTCACCGTCCAGCTCGACGGCACCAGCCCGGAGGCGCTCAACCGCCACCTGGTGGCCGGCGGCGTGCCGGTGCGCGAGCTGGTGGTCGAGCGGCCCTCGCTGGAGGACGTGTTCCTGGAGCTGACCGGGGGCGACAGCGCCGACGGCCGGCGCGGGGAGGGGCCGGATGCTGCTGGTTGAGCTGCGCAAGCTGGTGCGGCGGCCGCGCACCTGGGTGAGCATCGGGCTGCTCGCCGGCCTGCCGACGCTGGTGGCGGTCTTCCTCAAGATCACCGGCATCGGCCCGCGGCCCGGCGAGGGCCCGGCCTTCCTCGGCGCGGTGCTGAGCAACGGCGCGCTGTTCCCCGCGGCGGCGCTGGCGCTGGTGCTGCCGCTGTTCCTGCCGGTGGCGGTCTCGGTGATGGCCGGCGACACGGTCGCCGGCGAGGCCAACCACGGCACCCTGCGCTACCTGCTGATCCGGCCGGTGGGCCGGACCCGGCTGCTGGTCGCCAAGCTGCTGGTCACCATCGTGTTCGTGTTCCTGGCGGTGGTGGTGGTCGCCGCGGTCGCCTTCGTGGTGGGCGCCACCATGTTCGGCGTCAAGCCGCTGCCCTCGGTGTCCGGCCAGACGATCCCCGCGCAGGACGCCACCTGGCGGACGGTGGTGACGGTGGTGTACGTGGCCTGGTCGATGCTGGGGGTGGGCTCGATCGCGCTGTTCGCCTCCACGCTGACCGACTCGCCGCTGGCGGCGGCGCTCGGCGCGCTGGCCGCGCTGGTCACTTCGCAGGTGCTCGACCTGCTGGACGCGGCCGCCTCGGTCAAGCCCTACCTGCCGACCCACTACTGGCTGTCGTTCGTGGACCTGTTCCGCGCGCCCATCCTGTGGCACAACGTCTCCCGCGGCTTCGCGCTCCAGGCGGTCTACATCGCGGTGTTCCTCGGCGCCGCCTGGGCGAACTTCGCCACCAAGGACGTCAAGAGCTGAGCCGCGCCGGCGGCACCCCATCGCCCCCCAACCTGACCTGGAGGTCGGATGCCCGAGTTCGATTTCGGCAGCCCACTGGTCCACCCGGCGCCCGCGGCGGCCACGGCCGAGGTCCACGCCGGCCTGGCCTTCGCCGAGCTCGACGGGCGCACGCTGCTGCTCGACCTCTACGCGCCGGCCGGCGACCAGCCCGCCGCCGGCTGGCCGGCGGTCCTGCTGGTCCCCGGCACCGCCGACCCGGCCCGGCTCCGCGGTGTCCGAGGCTGGGGCCAGTACACCGGGTGGGGCCGGCTGCTGGCCGCCGGCGGGCTGGTCGCGGTGGTCGCCGAGCACCGTTCCTTCGAGGAGGCCGCGCCGCTCCGGCTCGCCGACGAGGTCGACGCCGCCCTGGCCTGGGTCCGCGCCAACGCCGGCAGGTTCGGCGTCGACGCGAGCCGGCTGGCGGTCTTCGGCGCCTCGGCCGGGGTGCCCCTGGCCGTCAGGGTCGTCGCCGGAGCCGCGGATCGCTCGCTGCGCTGCGCCGTGGCCTATTACGGCTACCTCGACCTGCCGGCCGACGCCGAGCCGGTCGACGGGCTTGCGCGGCTGTCCGCGCTCGCCCAGCTGCGCGACGGCGTCTGGTTCCCGCCGCTGCTGGTGGTGCGCGCCGGCCGGGACCGCGCTGAGCTCAACGACACCATCGACGCCTTCGTCGGCGAGGCGCTGACCCGCAACCTGGCGATCGAGCTGGTGAACCACCCCGAGGGCAACCACGCCTTCGACATCCGGGACGACACCGACGAGTCGCGGCGGATCATCCGGCGCACGCTGCGGTT
>DASVXQ010000104.1:0-17119 GCA_036392615.1 Actinomycetes bacterium
GCCAGGACGTCGGCGAGGTCGTAGCTGACGGTCTCCTCCAGCTGGGCGTAGGTGCACGAGCGGGGCTCACGGTCGGGGCGCCAGCGCAGGAACTGGGCGGTATGGCGGAAGCGGCGGCCCTCCAGGTGGTCGTAGCGGACCTCCACGACCCGCTCGGGCCGCAGCGGCACGAACGACAACTCCTTGCCAGGGTTCCAGCGGCTGGTCTCCGAGCCCCGCCAGGCGCCGGCACGGGCCTGCTCCTGATAGCGGGCCCAGTCCCATGGGTGCCCCGCAAAGCTGGTCACCAGCGGCTGCAGCTCGACCAGCAACTGTCGGCGCCGAACCATCGGGAACGCGCCGACCACCCCGACGCTGGCCAGCTCACCCGTGTCGGTGTAGAGCCCAAGCAGCAGCGAGCCGAGCGCGTCGGGGCCGCTCTTGTGCAGCCGGTAGCCGCCGACCACACAGTCGGCGGTCCGAACGTGCTTGACCTTCAACCACCCCCGCCGGTCCGGCTCGTAGACCCCGTCCAGCCGCTTGGCGACCACGCCGTCCAACCCGGCGCCCTCGAACCGTCCCAGCCACTCGAGGGCGAGGCCGTGGTTGGTGGTGGCGGGGGTGAGGTGCACCGGCGGCCCCGCGTGGGCAAGTGCTTCCTCCAGCGCCGCGCGGCGCTGGGTAAAGGGTTGGGCGGTGTAGTCGACGTCACCGACGGCCAGCACGTCGAAGGCGACCAGGCGGGCTGGGGTCTGGGCGGCCAGCAGCCGGATGCGGCTGGCGGCGGGGTGGATGCGCAGCAGCAGCGCGTCGAAGTCCAGCCGCCGGCCGTGCTGGTCGGGGACCACGATCTCGGCGTCGACGACGCATCGGGCGGGCAGGTTGGCCCTGACCGCCTCGACCAGCTCGGGGAAGTAGCGGGTCAGCGGCCGCTCGTTGCGGCTGCCGAGCTGGACCTGGTCGCCGTCGCGGAACACGATCGTGCGGAATCCGTCCCACTTGGGCTCGAAGCTGTAGGGGCCGTCGGGCAGCTGGCCGATCGGCTTGGCCAGCATCGGCGCGACCGGCGGCATCACCGGCAGGTCCATGCCCCCAGTATCGGGCCTACGGCACCCGGCTGTGTGCGGCGGGCTGGCCTGGCGCGCGGTTCTGGCGTAAGGGCCTGCCCGGCTGACTCGCTTTGAGCAGCGCCGCCGAATGCCCACAAGGAAGGGTTCATATGCGTCCCGCCCCCCTGGTGAACCGAAGCCGCCTGCTGCGCACCGGGCTGATCCTGCTGGTCCTGGCCGGAGTCATGGCGGCGCTGGCCCCGGTCAGCCCCGCGATGGCCAAACCCCGCCGGGCCCGACATCGCCATCACCCGGATGACCGCCGAGCCGGCCGAGGTCATCACGGGCGACACCGTCTTCCTCACCATCGACGTCGCCAACCTTGGCACCGCCCTCGCCGGCGTGACGATGCTGGTCACGCTGCCGCCCACGATGGAGAGCCGGTCGTTCAACGCGCCGGGGCAGGCGTGGGAATGCGTCTTCCACGCGCCCAGCTGGACGTGCTCCACCGGGCTGGCCCCCGGACAGGTCGCGGAGCCCCTGCACCTCAACGCCGGAGTCGTCGGTGGGACCCCCGGGGACGTGCTCACGGTGACCGCCCAGGCCACCACCAGCCGCGAACGGTCCACGACCAACAACAGCGGCCAGGCCAGCATCAACCTCGTCCAGGCGGGCATCATCCGTGGCACCGTGTGGGTCGACGGGAACGCCGGACCCCTCGACGGGCAGCGCCAGCCCGAAGAGCCCGGCTTTCCGATGCCGCTTGGCGGGACGCTGCGGGTGCACAACGAGGACGGCACGACCGTCCTCCCGGACGTCACCGTCAACGATGATGGGAGCTATTCCTATGCGGTCAAGCCCGGCCGGTACTACGTCGAGGCTGGCGTGTCCGTGTTCTTCTTCGGCTTCACCACGCCCAACGTCGGCGACGACGCCACCGACTCCGACGTCATCCCGCTCCCGCCGGGCGACTTCGACACGGCGGCACGAAGCGAGGTCTTCGACGTGACCGGCGGCTCCCAGACCGTCATCGACGTCGGCGTGATCGAACTCGGCGGTCCATGACCGACGGAGCTCAGCGCGAGCCCGCCCTCAGGCCACCGCCAGCGAGGACCCGCGGGCACCGACTGGGCACACGCACCGCTACACGATCTGCGATCCGTTCGAGCTGGCGGCGGGAGACTCGCCGTCCCGCCTGATGAGCTGTTGGCGATCCAGCTCGACCAGAATGACCGTGGTCGGCCCCGGCACGACAGCAAGACGTCCACCGGCTACCATCTCGACCCATTCCCGCATGCTGTCCACGGCGGCGGTCCGCAGCCTTGGCTGCTCCGACCCGTCACCGTGAACGGCGATGGACAGCCTGAGATAGTGGCCCTCGGAGTCGAGCGAGAGCAGGATTCTGTCGATCGGATGGCCGTCCCTGTCGATACTGCTCAGGGCCTCACGTGCCACGTGGTACAGGACCCGTTGCAGGTAGGGCGGAAGAGTCTCGACGATGTCTTCCTGGTTGGCCTCGACGGCGCACGGCACCCCACTGGTGGCAGTGAACGACTCCGCCTGGCTGGTGATCGCCCCGATCAATCCCAGCTGCTCGAGGGCTGCCGAGCGCAGGATTCCCAGTTGCGCGCGCATGTGGTGAATCTGCTGGGTGAGGCCATCCTCCAACTCTTGAAGGATCTCATCCGCCCGCACCGGGTCAGTCTGCGATGTGTACGTCCGCGCCAGTCCCAGCTTGCCCATTGCGCCGTTCAGCCAGCGGATCGGTCCGTCCTCCAGGTCGCGGGCGACGCGCGCCTGCTCGCCCTGCCTGACATGCAATATGCGGTCGACGGAGCGGGCACGCTCCCTGCCGATGGTGACCTGGCTGGACAGGTCCCACATTCGGGCCGCGGCGAGCACGAACAGCACCGCCGCCATGGAGGCGATCATTCCGGTGTCGATGGTGACGCCGCGAGCCCACTGCACAGTCAGGACGACCGGTGCGAGCAGGGCCGCAGCGCCAATGAACAGCAGGCGAGGTCTCGTCAGGCGCACAGTGGGCTGTTCGGGGGTCGACAACGCCACCATCGACGGGTGCAGCGCGGCCGCGCCCCAGCAGACGTAGAACACGATCCAGCCAAGATCAACCGGGCCGCCCACCTGCCACGTCCCGTTGAACTGCTGGAAGACGAACAGGGAGTCGGCGGCCAGCACGCCCACGATGGCGGTGGCGACCAGCCACCAAGCGAGGGTGCGGCGGCCGGTGCCGATCGCCAGCCGGACCGCCACAGCCAGCAGCAGCACGTCCCCAAGCGGGTAGGCGACCGCGACGAGTCGCTGCAACAGCGGCATGTCAGCACGGACGTACGGGCTGATCAGAAAGGTCCAGGACAGCAGCCCGATCCCGATGGTGATCATGGCCGCGTCGATCAGGCTGGCGGCGTCGCGGCCGGGGCTGCGCCGGCGGATGAGCAGCAGCAGCCCGGCGATCAGGAGCGGGTAGGTGAGCAGGTAGCAGAGGTCGACGATGGATGGGAACACCTGCCCGGAGTGCAACACCCGCACCCTGACGTTGTAGAGCGTGTCGCCAGCGGTCAGGGAGATCTGCGCGGCGGCCATCAGGTACCACGCAGCAGGGCTCGCAGGCCGATGCCACCGTGTTCCCAGCACAATCGCGGCGGCCGATGCTACGCCGATGACCGGCCAGACGACCAGCTTCGCGGCGCTCGGTGGGGCAAGATAGTAGGCCGCGGCCAACACGACCCCGACGCCGAGAAACAGGCGCCAACTTGCCCGCTTCAGGTGCGACATTGTCGATTCACCTTGATTTGACCGAATGCGCAGCATACCTCCGGGTGCCAGATAGTGTACGGTCGCCACACTGCCATAACCGGGCGCCCCCGATCACAGACAGCTGCCCAAGCAGGCACCCGTCGATGGGATCGTAAGGGGAACTGGTTGCTGATGCGGGTCTTCTCACTGGCGGAGCGTCCCGAGTTGACCGCTGCGAGCCAGCAGGTCATCGCGGACGGCTGGCCGGCATTCATCCTTGCGAGCGCCGTCGCGGCCAGGCTGTGGCCGCGCGTCCTCGCCGAGCACCCCTCCTACCAGGTCGTGCTGGTCGACGAGGCCTCCGACAGCGTCATCGGCACGGGCCACAGCCTGCCGCTGGTCTGGGATGGAACCTTCGCGGATCTGCCCAGTGGATGGGACGCCGCGGTGGAGCAGGCGATCGCCGATCATGACCGCGGCGTGCCGGCGACCGCGGCTGTCGGGTTGTCGGCCACCGTGGCGGTCAGCCACCGTGGTCAGCAGCTCAGCCGTCATCTCATCAAGGCGTTGCGCCGGGTCGCCGCTGAGCACGGCCACCAGGCGCTCGTGCTGCCGGTGCGGCCCAATCGCAAGAGCGCCTACCCGTGCATCCCAATGGAGTCGTACATCACCTGGACGACCGCTGATGAGCTGCCTTTCGATCCGTGGCTGCGGGTCCACGCCCGGCTGGGCGGCAAGATCCTTGGCGTCTGTCCGGAGTCGATGCAAATCACCGCGACCGTGCAGCAGTGGGAGACATGGACTGGTCTGCCGCTTCCCGCAGCCGGCAGATACGTGGTGCCAGACGGACTTGTCCCAGTGCAGGTCGACGAGCAAGGGATTGGCACCTACGTCGAACCCAACGTATGGATGGCCCACCACCTGCAAGAAACGGCAGGCTGACGGGCCACCCATCTTGCCGTCGCGGAACGCGATCGTGCGGCGCACCGACACAATTGAGGTCTTCTCCCACTACCTCCCAAAGAGTACATTGCCGGACGACCGAGATTTCTGAGGCTCCGATGAGAGCTCGGAAGGGGGATGGCATGGGCGTCCGGCGTGCACGGGCCGCCATCGTCGTGGCGGCGTTCATGGCATGCACGCTCTTGACCACCACGCTGGCTGCGGCAGGCACGGCTGGTCGGCCTGGCGGCCACACCGGAAGCAACAGACGATGCCACGCTGGCGCTTCGGGCGTTGGCGACGACTACTACCCGGTTTACGGCAACGGCGGCTACGACGTCGCGCACTACCTGTTGAAGGTGTCCTACGAGCCGGCGACAAATCGCCTTGTCGGCGTGGCGACGATCTTCGCGCGGGCGACCGAGAACCTGTGCAGCTTCAACCTCGATTTCCAGGGGATGACGGTGCGCTCGGTGGTGGTCGACGGCAAGCGGGCGGCCTGGTCCCGCAGCCAGGACCACGAGCTGACCGTCACGCCGGGTCACGCCCTGAAGAAGGGCCGGCGGTTCACCACCGTGGTCCGCTATGACGGCGTGCCGAGGACCCAGCAGATCATCCTCGGTCCCGACTTCTCGATCGAGGCCGGATTCATGCACACCGACGACGGCGCGGTCATCGCCGGCGAGCCCGAGGTGGCCGCCAACTGGTTCCCGGTCAACGACCACCCGATCGACAAGGCCTCCTACACCTTCGTGGTCACCGTACCGGCCGGCCTGGAGGTGGTGGGCAACGGGCGCCTCGTCGCGCATACGACCCACGGCCGCTCGACCACCTGGATCTGGAACGCGCCGGAGCCGATGGCCTCCTACCTGGCCACGGCGACCATGGGGCAGTTCGACCTGCACACCTACCGGACGGCTTCCGGGCTGCGGATGTACGACGCGATCGACCCGGACCTGTTCAAGGAGCAGGTCGACCCCGACGACCCGGCCTCGCCGACCTTCGGTGAAATCGCGGAGGGCTCGCTCGCGCGCCAAGGAGAGATTCTGGACTTCCTTTCCCAGCAGTTCGGAGCCCCCTACCCGTTCTCCACCGGCGGCGGGATCGTCGACGACTACGACAACCTGCTCTTCGCCCTCGAGAACCAGACCCGGACGGTCTACTCCAAGTTCTTCTTCACCGATTCGATCAGCGGCGACTCGGTGGTGGTCCACGAGAACGCGCACCAGTGGTTCGGCGACAGCGTGGCGCTGGCCAAGTGGAAGCACGTCTGGCTCAACGAGGGCTTCGCCACCTACGCCGAGTGGCTCTGGAGCCAGCACGAGGATCTGGGGACCACCCAGGAGATCTTCGACGCCCTCTACAACGGGATCCCGGCGGACGACCCGCTCTGGCAGGTGGTCATCGGTGACCCCACCGTCACGTTCCTGTTCGACAACGCCGTCTACCTGCGGGGGGCCATGACCCTCCAGGTGCTGCGCAACCAGGTCGGCGACCGCGACTTCTTCCGGATCTTGCGGGCCTGGGCGAGGACGAAAGCCGGCGGCAACGGCACCACTGACCAGTTCATCGCCCTGGCCGAGCGCATCTCCGGCCAGCAGCTCGACGATCTGTTCCGGACCTGGCTGTTCACCGCCGGCAAGCCGGCGCTGGACGCGGTCGGCGCGACGCAGGCGACCGCTCGCGTGGCAGCCACGGCCTCGGGCGGCGCTGCACGGATCCCTCCGGCCGCCGCCATGCTGCTCGAGCGCGTCTCGAAGGGTGCGTTGCCCCTGCGCCGCTGATCGCGATCTCCGGCGGGACACGGCCCCGGCGGGCGTCTGCCGCCGGGGCCGATCCGCGCTGCGTCCGATGTGCTCGCCGTTGCGCCTGGTCTCGTACAGCACGGTGATCATGCAATGGATCCCCGGGTGCTCAGGAGCCTAGGCGGCGGTCCGGGGGCCGGCTCGACGGTGCTGGCGGAGGTGCTGGTCCTCGACAGCCTGCTGGGTCCGCAGCGGCCCGTGCTGTCTGGGTGGCGGTTGGCCCGGACGCCGAGCGGTTCCCGCCGGCCCGTGTACCCGCCCGGAAAGGCTCGGCCCGTTCGGCTGTCTCGCTGCCCGCTGTACGGGTTCGTGGATGCCACCGGCCGTGGCTGCGGAGCGGTGTTCACCTGCGAGGTGCCCTACCAGGGCTGAGTGCCCCGTCACCCAGCGGACGGGGGAGCGGCCAGGGAGGTGATCTTCAGCCTCCGGCTGGACCGCTGGCAGTACTGACACATCTCTGCGCCGTCGGGGCCGCTGGAACCCGCGGTTCGACTTCTCCCTGATGCTCCGTCTGGCTGCCTGTCGCAGGATAGCCATAGGAGGAGCTTGCACTGCGAGCGCTACGGCCTACGCCGCAACGTTGTGAAACCACCTCAGACTTCTGCCCATGAGTGTCTAGCGCACGGGAGGTCCAAGACGAGCGGGACATGGCCTTCGGACTGGACCGAACGCCTGCGGGGCAAAGACTGCCCGATGTGCGCGCCGGACCGTCCAGACGAAGACGAGCACGGCATCCGCATCCGCGCCGGTCGCTACAGCGACGCGTACCTACAGCGGACCACCTGGCAACTCGGCTACACCGTCGTCATCTGGCGCGGTCGCCATGTCGCCGAGCCGACCGAGTTGAGTGACGAGGAAGCCGGTGGCTACTGGCTGGAGATCCTCCAGGTGGCTGCGGCCCTCCAGCGCCATTACCAACCGGTCAAGATGAACTATCAGACCCTCGGCAACGCCGTGCCGCACCTGCATACCCACCTGGTGCCGCGGTTCGCCCAGGACCCGGCGCCCGGTCGGCCGCTGCCGTTCCCGGAAGGGGAGAGGCCCAAGCTGCCCGAGGAAGCACTTCGCCGGGATGCTCTCGCCGTACGCTCCCTACTCTGAGCGAGTCAGATGATCCTGTGGATCAACGGAACCTTCGGGGCCGGCAAGACCAGCACCGCAGTGGAGGCCGCTTTGCCTGAACAGCTAGTTTCCGACGCCGACCACCTCTCGCTGTCACGGCTGGTGGTTGAGATCGCCTGGCGGATTGACCACGATCAGGCTGACCGGGTCTGGGAGCTCTTCGTGGCCGACGGCGTCCTCGACACCAGCGGCACGCCGCTGCTTGGCCACGACGCCATCCGCAATTGGGGCCGGGCGCGCGTCGCCTCGACCGTGCGGACAAGGCACATCTGTTCGGGCATGCGGTTCATCGACCGCGGCAACGGCCGGGCGACAGGCAGCACCCTGCTCACGGTGTTCATGCATGACGGCGAGGGACGAGGCCCGGCTGTCCCGGCGGTCGTCGGCGAAGACACCGACGAATTCGTCCGCACCGACGCCGGATGGCGATTCGCATCACGCACGTTCGAGACCTTGTTCGCCTGAGCCTTCGCCGACGGACGCGCTCGGCAATTCCAGCAGGCCAGGCGGCACACGCTCGTTCAGAGAAGCAGGCGTCGCCGTCGGCGCCAGCCGATCGGGCTGAGAGGACTATGACGCGCCACGTGGTGCTCGACACCGAGACGACCGGGACCGTCCCCGGCCGCGACCGCGTGGTCTGGGTCGCCGTTGCTGTCCCCAACGACGGCACCGTCGTCGAGCGCTGGTCGACGCTGTTGAACCCGGGGCCTGCCAGCCGCGTACAGGCCGGTGGCATCGACCTGTCGGGCCAGCCCAGGTTCACCGACGTCGCACCGCGGCTTACCAGGCTGCTTCGCGGCCGAACCACTCGGTGAAGGCGGCGGCCCGCAGGTCCCGGCGCCCGGGTCCACCAGCCGCATGCCTGGTCTCGGGGCGAGGTGGCGGGCGACCGCTTCCCACCACTCACCGAGCCTCTCCAGAGGCAGTTCCCGTGCCGCTCGGGCGCCGAGGCCGCCGCCTCGTCGTGGAGATGCGTCCCATACCTCTGCTTCGCGCATTCCCGCAGGTCACGGCCCCGCCGCTGCGGCCCCGTAGCTGGCGATCTCGATGAGGTTGCCGTCGGGGTCGCGTATGTAGATGCTCTCCATGGGCCCCAGGGCGCCCGTGCGCGGCACTGGCCCCTCCTCGACGGCGACCCTCTGCAGGCGCAGGTGGGCGAGCACCTGGTCGATGGGGGTGGTGGTGACCAGGCAGATGTCCGCGCTTCCCGGTGCGGGTCTGGCGGCGTGGGGTGTGAACTCGCGGCCGGCCTGGTGAAGGTTGATCTTGCTGGAGCCGAACGCCAGCGCGAGGCGGCCCTGCCCGAAGGTGACCGGCTGCATGCCAAGCACGCGCCGGTAGAACTCGACGGTTCGCTGCTGGTCGGTGACTGTCAGGACGACGTGGTCGAGCCGAGCGACCTTGATGGGCGCCCGTTCGTCGTGTCGCCCTGGGCCGTGCGGTCGCAGCGCTTGCACGCACGCGCGCCATGCCGCATCCGACAGGCGCTCACGGCTGCGCGTGAACAGCCGCAGCAGGCCGGCGCCGTGCTCGGCGGCCATGGCGGGGTTGTGCGCCACGACGTCGAGCTCGTTGGCCGCGGTGATTTCCAGGAAGCCGCGCAGGTCAGGTTCGGTGGGAACGACCGTGCGGCCGGTGAACCGGTCCCGGAACGGCACCGGGTCCGAGCCCGCGAGCCGCGGGTAGACGCTGGCGCGGTCGCAGCTGCCGTACAGGTAGACCAGGGACTCCGCTCGCCACCCGATCAGCTCTACCAGAATCGCGCGGTCGTCCACCCCGAGCAGCGCCTGATCGTAGCCGTCGGTGCCATAGCAGGCGTGGCACAGCCCCGCCATCAGGACTGCCGGATCGGCGCTCCATGCCTCCAGCAGGGACGCGACCCGCCGGAGATGCTCATACAGCGTCCCGCCCGGATGGGCCAGCCGATCCGCGCCCAATCTGAGCAGCAGCTCCTCGACCCGACCGCGGTCGGATCCGACCACCTCATCGCCCTTCACGTCACAGGTTATACTCGTGACGTGCACGCAGATGCAACACCCGACCGCGACCTGCCGCCGGAGGAGCTCCGCTTCATCTTCCGGTCCGGGCGGCTCAGCCTCGCCTTCTGCGCCACCGTTGGCGAGCGGTGGCGGCGCAACTTCGAGCGGCTGCGCACCCCCGGCGACCTCGCCCGCTGGTATGTCGAGGCGGGGCTGGTCGATGCTCCCGTCGCCACCAGCCAGTCGGGTCTGCGCCGAGCGCGCGTGCTGCGGGAGGCGGTCTACCGGATCGCCAGGGCCCTGATCGCCGGCCAGCCGCCAGCCTCCGGCGACGAGGAGATCGTCAACGCGGCCGCGAGGGCCCCCGCGCCGGTCCCGCAGATGCACCGCGGTGAGGCCACCCGCCTGGTCCTGGCACGCGGTGCCGAGGCGGCCATGCTCAGCCTCGTCGCCCGGGACGCCATCGAGCTGTTCACCAGCCCCTCGAGCAGGCGCATCCGCAAGTGCGCCAACCACCAGTGCGGCCTGCTGTTCGTCGACCTGAGCCGGCCGGGCAGGCGACGCTGGTGCTCCAGTGCGGCGTGCGGTGGCAGGGAACGCGCCGCCAGGTACCGTCGGCGCCGGACCAACCCGGCGCCGGCTGGCCCAGCCAGCACCGCACCCGCACGCCCGAGCACAGGCTAGAGCGCCACTGCCATGCCGTCGCGGGCCGTCTGGGTGGGAGTGGGAGAGCGGCTTACCTGCGGCTGTGCCCTGCCTGACCTGTTTGACCAGGCCCGGCATGCATGGCGATCTTCAGCCTCCGGCTCGACCTCTCCCCGTGCTGCCGGTGCCCTCCCAGCTCGCGCTGACGCTGCGCGCGGTCGGCGGGGTCGCACCACTCGTCGATGTGCTTACCGAGGCACCAGGTGTCGGCGCTCCAGCCGTTGCTGACCCAATGGTCCCACTCGAACATCGAGCCTTACGGCTGGGACCTCAGCAGGGCGACCTCGGGATACTCCTCGGCCGGACCGTAGCCGTGCTCGACCAGCCAGCGGGTCGCCAGCAGGCAACGCAACGACCACCACCCGCGGACCACGTCGAGGTCGACGTCGGTGCCGTAGCCGGCGACGACGTCGCTGAGGTGCTCGGGGTGCCCCATCGTGAGGATGGCGAGGTCCCACAGCGCGTCGCCCTGGCCGCCTTCGGACCAATCGAGGATGCCGGTGACCTCGTCACCGTCGACGAAGATGTGGCAGACCTGCAGGTCGCCGTGCATGAACACCAGCGTCGACGGCCTGAGCGCCCCCTCGGCGAGCCGCCGGTTGTGCGTGACCACGTCGGCAGGAAGGACCTTGTTGGCGACGAACCACTCGCACTCGCTGTCGAGCTGTGATGCGAGCCCGTCGAGTTTCCGACTGCGCCATGGGGGCAGCGGCGCGTCGTGCAGCGTCCGGACGGCGGCTCCCGCAGCGGCCCACGCCGCTGGCGACGAGGGCGACGGCTGGCCGAGGCGGCCGAGTGCTGTCCCTGGGAGGGCGGCAAGCGCGAACTCGTGCGGCTTCCGCCACAGGATCTCCGGAGTCGGGACCGGCGGCATCGTCATCGCCTCGACCTCGACATCGAGGCGTGACCGGTCAGCGTCGAGCTTCACGAAGACGTCGCCGACGCGCAGGGTGATGCGCTCCTGATGGGCGACGACGACCTCGACCTCCTCCACGTCAGCCGTCATCGCGGGATGACCATCGACGTCACCGGACGTATCGCGTGCGAGTTCGTCCAGCCAGGCCTGACCCAGTGGCCCCGTGCTGGCGATCTTGTTCCGGACCTCGTTGCTGAAGTGCCATGTGCTCATGGCCCCTACCGTGCCCTAGCCGATGCCGGCCGCACGCGCGGCGCGGCCAGCGCCACCAACGCGATCGGGCCGGTCACCACGGTCACCGTCGCCGTGGGACCGACCCTGCTCACAGTATTGTCGACCAGTTGGTCAGTGAGGGTGTCCGGATGCTTCTTTCATGTCGGGATGCGGTGGATCCATCGGCCGAGGCAGATGAGCGCCGCGGCGGCCCGGTAGACGTCCCGGACCCGTACAGCAGGCCACGCCAGCGCCGCAGCGTCCACGCGTTGGCCAGATGCCCGATCGCCTGCTCCACCGGGGCGCGCAGCCCGGCCTGGAGGCGGTTGTGGTCGCGTTCGGCCGGCGCGCGCTGGTCGTTGGTGCGTCGGTCCCCGACCGGCGCGTGCCAGCGCGCGCGGGCCTTGGCCATCCCTCGGAATCCCCGGTCGACCAGGGCGGTGACGCCGGTGGCGTCCAAGACCGCACGCACGCCCGAGACCTCCAGCAACTCGTGCTCATGGCAGCTCCCGGGCCAGCCACCGTCACACCACAGCAGATCGCTGTGGATGGTCGACAGCGCCACGCCGGGCGTCCAGCCGGACCTCCAGCGGCAGCGGCGGGGTGCCGCCCTGGCCTGCTCGGCGGGCTGGGCGCAGGTGTGCGAGGCGCTCGGCAAGCCAGTGCAGCACCTCGACGGGCAGAGACGAGCGTGGGCGGTATGACAACGGAGACTGGACCTCCTCGAAGCGGTGGGCCAGATTCAGTGAAACGGCGTGGAGTTGCTCGTCTCACTGAATCTGGCCCGCGATGGCCGTTCTCTCGGCGCTGTCTCATTCAATCTGGCCCGCAATCGCCATTCTCTCCGCGCACTCAGGTCGCTGCTTTGCTGATCCCGCTCGACCGTGCGGCACGGGCCGCGCTCCCGGCTCGCGCCCTTGGGTCACACGGCGTGGTACGGCCCGCCCTGCTGCACCACGACCTCGCGCGGCTGCACCAGCTCGGCGATCCGGACGGCGCGCTCGGCGGTGTAGGGCTCGATGTGCACGCAGACCACGAAACGGCCCCCCCGAAGGCCGGTGCCAACCCCGTGGACGCCTGGCTCGGTCCTCGTCGTCAGCAGCATGGCGGCGATGCTTCGTTGTCGGCTTGGACCTGCCGCCAGGTCCGTGGGGCGGCCCGGACCGCCAGCCGGGCTGGCTGCCTGACCCGGCTGCGCAGCACGCTCTGGTGCCGGTCGACCTCGGCGGTAAACAGCGCGACGATGGTGACGGGCAGTTCGTTGTCCCAGTAGCAGCCGCCGAAGTGGTCGGCTGCCTCGCCCTGGCCGTAGCGCCGCACCAGCTCCAGGTCGTCTCGGAGTTGGTGCTGGGCCGCCGCGACCGGGTCGGTCTGGTCCATGGCGGCCACGGTAGCGCAGGCCGGCCCGTCCCCGGCACACGCCCCGGCGTGGGCGCCGCGGAGCAGGAGGGCGGCAGCTCGCCTCCGCCACCGACGTGTCACGTCGGCTTGGACCATCGACTGGCTGGGGCTTTCCTCCAAGCCTGGCGAGCGGACGCTAACAACCCCCGACACCCAACGCAGGTCAGCGGCGCAGCTACTCTTGGACGCTTGCCGGGCCCGCGCGGGTAGCGCTTGGGGACGTTCCGGAAATGCGATGACCCGCCTTGGCCAAGCGGAACCAAACTGCTGGCCCGGCCGCGTCTACTGCAGGTCGACGGTGCTGACGAGCAGCGGCGGCGCCTCGCCCCGCACGGTGCCGGGCGGGCCGAAGCGCAGCTCCAGCCGCTCGGCGCCCGCCGGGGGTGCGGGCACGAAGGTGCGCTGGTGGACGCGGACCATGCCGAAGCTGGGGTGCGAGCTGACCCAGTTGACGTACTCGGTGCCGGACCCGTCGGATACCTCGCAGGAGCCGATGACCGGCGGGCGTGGCAGCTCTCCCTCGGGTTCGGGGGTGGCGTAGACCACCGCGTAGCGCAGGTCCAGCCAGTCCGACCAGACCTCCAGGGAGATCAGCACCAACTGGTCGCCCGACGGCAGCCGGTGCTCTTGGGCCAGCGGGATCACGCGATGAAGCGTTGCCGACGGGGGCGGCTGCCAGGGCGGTGGCCCGCGGTCGGGCGGGAACGGCTCGGGATCGACGCCGGCCGCCCGCTGGGCCGCCACGGCCTCCCGCAGTTCCAGCAGGCCGGCGCCGAGCTCCTGGAGGATTCGGGCGGCGACGCCCTCACCCTCGCGCGCCAAGCTGAGGAGCAGGTCCTCGGTGCCGATCCGGTCGTGGTCCAGCTCCATCGCCTCGCGCCCCGCCAGGGCCAGCACCAGCGTGGCGGGCTTGGTCATCGGCAGACCGAAGCCCATGCCCGGCTCACCGGGACCCTGGCCGATGGTCTCCTCGACCCGGCGACGGACCGTCTCTGGCGCAATCTCAAGGCCGCGTAGGGTGGCCGCGGCCCAGCACTGGTCGTCGTGGAGCAGGCCGAGCAGCAGGTGCTCGGTGCCGACGTGGTCGTGGCCGAGGCGGCCGGCCTCCCGCTTGGCGTGGGTGACGGCGTGTTGGGCGGGCTCGGTCACGCGCATCGGCCGACCTCCTTGCGCTGACTGCGGCGTCCGCCCAGCCCTGTCAGCCCAGCGATGCACACCGCGTCCAAAGTTCCGACCAGACTATGGCGTCGGTCTTTCTGGCTTGATGACCTCGACCTGGTTGGCGGGGGGTGGCGTCACGTTCACGGTGACGCCGAAGTCGTACAGCTCCAGGGTTGTCTCGATGGTCATCGTGGTGGCCGGCGCGCCCTCCTCCTTCGGCATCTTGAGGGTCATCGCGTAGTGGGTCTTGCGCAGGCGGCCCTGCTGGTCGATCCAGACGTCGGCCGGCTTGGGGAAGGCCAGCCCCTCCTCCTCGACGAGACTCCGGAGCTCTGCGGGGCCCTGGCTGGCCGCCTTGGCGGCGTCGAACACGACGGCGTAGCGGGTGGTCGGGGTGCCGCGGACCTGCTCAGCGCCGACCCGTTCGACCTTGCTCGTTACCGACTTCAGGTACGACAGGGCCCGGGTGGGGTCGCCGCCGGTGTCACCGGGGATCGGGCCGACGCCCGGGCCGAGCGAGTCCTTGCCGGCCAGCCCCTTGGGCAGCTCCAGCTTGGCCCACGGCTTGTGGCGCTCCTCCGGGGCCGGCGGGACGCCAGCCGGGGTTTCTCGCTCGGAAGGCGCCTGCGGCATCTTGATGTAGACGGTCGAGCCGATCACCAGCGTGCGCATCGTGAGCGGGAACGGTATGCCCGGCGTCTTGATGGTGGTGTCCATCCGCCCCTTGTGCGCGGCGTAGTCGTACACACCCTGGGTCGTCCCGATGCTGGCGGCGACCCGCTCGCCCGCGAAGGTGTTCTTCACGGTCATCGAGAGCCTGGCGCTGCGGGCCTCGGTGACCTTGGCGGCGGCGCCCTGGACGCGAGCCAGGGAGTCCTCCGGCGTGGCCGTGCGGTCGAGCGCCTGGGGGTCCGCGCAGCCGACGAGGATCAGGCCGGCCAGCACGGCCCCGATCGCGACGACCTGGCTTCTGATCCGTGCGGTCATGCCAGGGCTCCTCCTCGATGAGCAGAGCAAGAATATACGGCATGAACGCGTCGCAACGGTGAAGCTGGGCCGTATTGGACGGACCGGGTTGTTGCGGGGGCAGGGTGGTTGGTGGAGGGGTGCTCCGCATGGAACTTGCCCAAGCCCCGTTGGGTTAGCGAGCGGACGCCGTAAACGCCACCACGACTACGACCGCTGCCTGGCAGCAGCAGGCTGCGGGTCAGCGCTCGTTGAGCGGGTGGCCCGCCGCTTGTCCACCTCGCACCTTTCTTCGGCGGCGCCGGCGCGTTGGCAGGTGACCAAAGACCTCTGGCGCGGATCAGGCCTCCGCCATCCACGCCGCGTACTCCTCATCAGTGGCGCCTCGCCACTCCCCAGTGTCCGGATCGTGCACCAGGGCGGGCTGATGCAGCCGCCCCTCGACCCACCGCACCAGCCACTCCCCGAAGGTCATCGACTGGGGAAACAGCGCCTTGCCGATGTCGTCATCCGGTGCCGGGTTCGGATCCCACGCCCACATCCCGGCCTGGGGGTCCGCGCAGTCGACAAACGAGTAGATGGCGCAGCCCCAGTAGCAGACGGCAAACAGCTCAGCGGGCATGGAGCTCCACGCCGACCCCGCCTCCGACCGCGCCTGCCGGTACAGGTCGACGGCGGTGTGGCGATAGTCGTCGCCGTGGCCGCCGCGCACGCCCAAGATCCCGTAGCCTGGACGCCACCGTGCGCCGCCGGAGGGTGCATCAGTGGCGAAGGCCAGCGGAGCTGACCCGCTACACCCGAGCCCTCGCGATCGTCCAGCCAGTGGCCGTGGCGACCATCGAACTGCCGGCGCCGGCTGATGCGCGCATGCTCACGGTGGCGGCCGATGCGGAGCCAACGATGTTCGATGTGTGGATCGAGCGGCCAGGCGCGAATCCACAAGGCTGGCCTGGCAAGAACGCCATGGGCACTGCCCTAGTAGGGCGCATCCCGCTTGCCGGTGGTGCTGGGGCATGCTGCGTCGTGAGTCACCAGACGGCCCTCACGCCTGGGTCGGCCACGCTGGAGGCGCCGACCGAGGAGCAGCGCGCCTGGATGCAGGAAAGGGCAAGCCAGGGGCGCCTGTACGGCACCATCATCGGTGGTCTAGATGATGGGACCGTCGTTCTGCTCGATGGCCGATACGAAGGTTGAGCTACCGGGCTTAAATCGACCTCCTTATCAGCTATCCCGCGCCTATCGCCATGCCGACCTGCGACCTTCCTGGTTGCTGGACTCCAGAAGTAGCGAAGTGATGTGCTGTTGGCCACCCGTGTCCCGGGCGGGCTGTCAAGACATCCCACCGTGGTAGCGGTCAAGCGGGGAGCGGTGTGGGCCAGGCGAGGATCCCTGCACGGTCGAACCTGGCCAGGCCAAAGGTGGCGACCTCTCGGGGTTGCCGGCTGGTGGCGATCCAGGTGGCCGCAATCCACTGACAGAACTCGGCGTTCGCCGAGACAAGATCTTGACGCTCTACAACAACACAGCCAGCCCTGAAGGCCACATAATGCCTAGGACAGATGAGGGGGACATAAGGTCTGTTATGGTTATATAGGCAAAGCAGGGGAGAGGTCAGAATCCTGAGATGACTGTTCCACGGGCGAAGGCGGATCCGCCGAGACCCAGCGCGCAGCTGCCCCAAAGGCTCTGTTGGCCAGCGGCGTCATTAGCCAGCCGAAGTCGAGGCGCTGGTCCGGGTCAGCATGACGTGCCGGCGATCGTGCTAGTGCTCGCCCAGGATCTCGCTGAGCGCTGCGGCCCGGGGCGTCCCAGCTCGGCGGGCGGCTGGAGCGCGGCCCACAGACGGTCTCGCCGCGCGGGGCGTCACCCATCGATCCTGAGCCTCGGCGGCCCAATGGAGCACAACGCGCTATGGCGCAGCCGGACGCCGGAGGTGGCAGGTTCGTTGAGCAATGGCAGATGGTTTGGCAAGTTCGCTGAGCAATGGCACCTTCGCTGAGCAGCGACAATGGCTCAAGCGGTCGAACAGCCGTACCGCCAGGGGAACGGTTAACATAACTTCTATTATGGGGAGTTGGCGAGAGGGGTCGGGGGGTCATCGAAGTCGACATTTGGCAGGCCGTTGTG
>DASVXQ010000105.1:0-20284 GCA_036392615.1 Actinomycetes bacterium
GCCGGCGCCGCCGCCACCACCCAGCCCACCCGGGACGACACCCGGGCGGGCTGGGTGCCGACTGGGGGCTGGAGCGGCGGCCAGGGTGCCTGGCAGCCCCCCGCCGGGTACCCGGCCGCCGCCCAGGGCGCCACCGGCACCTGGGGTGCCGGTGGCGCGCCGAGCGGCTGGGGTGCGCCGGCCACCGCCGTCGAGCGCAAGCCCCGGCCCCGCTCGGTGCTCGGCTGGCTGACGGTCGCCGCCGCGCTGCTGGCCGCCGGTGTGGCCAGCGCGCTCGACAACCTCGGCGTGGTGTCGCTGACGCCCGGCCGGGTGGTGGCGCTGGTGCTCACCGTGATCGGCGTCGGGCTGCTGATCGGCAGTCTCTGGGGACGCGCCTGGTGGCTCATCCTGCTCGGCCTGCTGCTGGTGCCGGTGATGGCGGCCGCCAGCGTGGCCAGCGACGTGCCGGTCAGGGGCCGCAGCGGCCAGCAGTTCGAGCGGCCGGCGACGCTGGCCGCGCTGCAGCCCGAGTACAAGCTGTCCGCCGGCGATCTGCGGCTCGACCTCTCCGGCGTCCCCTTCGACAAGCAGCCGCGGCGGGTCACCGTGCGGATGGGTGCCGGGGACATGACCGTGATCCTGCCGGAGGACCTGCCCGTGACGGTGCACTACAAGGTCGCGGTCGGCGAGTCGGAAGTGCTCGGCCGGCCGAGCGAGGGCGGGCTCCAGCTGAACAGGACCGTCACCGATGAGGGTTCCGCCAAGCTCGGCCGGCTCGACCTCGACCTGCATGTGGGGGCCGGCCAGATTCGCGTGACCAGGGGGCCGTCATGAGCCTGTCACGGCGGGTGGCCCGGCGCCGGCGGACGCTTCGCGCTTCAGGAGGAACCATGCGGACCAGCGTCGCCCTGCGGCGACACGACTTCGACCCGATCGCCTTCATCTTCGGCCTGCTGTTCACCGTGTCCGGGCTGCTGTTCCTGGTCGGCAGGTTCGACATCTTCAACCACGCGCGCTGGCTCTGGCCCGGGCTGCTGGTGCTGCTCGGCATCGCGGTGCTGATCGGCGCCCGCGGGCGCGGCAGCCAGGGGGGCGGCGGAACGGCCGTGGAGCCGGGGCGGGTCGAGGACGTGCCCGACCTCGACTCGATCGAACCGCCGGTCGGCCCCGAAGCCTTCCGTCTGCCGGGCTGGCCCGCTCGGGGCGAGCCGCGCACCAAGCCGGAGACCGGCGGCACCGACGTGCTCGAGCCGGTGGAGGCGCCGGCCAATGACGAGCCCACGGCCGAGCGCGAGGAGGCCCCGACCCAGGTCCTCGACCCTCACGCCGAGACCGAGGTGATCGAGCAGCCGCCCAAGCAGGAACCGCCGGACCGGCGCTAGCTCAGCCGGATCGGGATCGGGTACCAGGCGGGTGACGAACCCGCCTGGTCGCCTTCTATCGGAGCCTGTGGTCAGTTGACGGATCTGGCTTTGAACGACATCTGCTCCTCGAGCCCCCAGCTCACGATGCGCTTGGGTGTGATCCTGAACATCTGTGGCGCAAAGCCCGGGCCCAGCTCGGTGCCCCCGGTGTCCAGGACCTCCGCCTCGCCTCGAATCTCGATGCCCCTGGCACGCCAGGGGCTCACCGAGACGAGGTCGTCGACGACGAAGGCGACCTTGGGGTCCCTGAGGACGTCCCGGTACTTCTTGCGGGCGGTGAAATCGTGGCCACCGATGTCGATGGTGTCGTGGTCCTGGTTGTAGCGGAAGCTCGTCGGCACCACGTGCGGCATTGCGTCTGGCCCAACGGTCGCCAGACGCCCCAGGCGGACGCCGGACAGCAGGTAGTCACGCTCCTCGTCGGTGAAGACGCTCATAGGGTGCCTCCTCAGGTCATGAGCCCCATCGGCTACACGGCCCGGCGATAGCGGCGCACGGCGATCGGCGCGAACACGGCCAGGATCCCGACGACCCAGGCGAGCGACTGGAGCGTGTACGAGGTGGTGGCACCGCCGATGGCCAGCGCCCGGACCGCGTTGGCGGTCACCGACACCGGCTGGTGGGTGGCGAACGGCTGCAGCCAGCCGGGCATGGTGGCCGGCGGGATGAACACCGACGAGGCGAACACCAGCGGCGCCATCACCGGGAAGGCGGCGGCCTGGGCCGTCTCCGGGTCGCCGACCAGCAGCCCGACCGCGGCGAAGATCCAGGACATGGCGTAGCCGAACAGCAGCACCAAGACCAGCGAGCCCACGAAGGCGACCGCGCTGGTGTGGACGCGGAATCCCACCGCGAACCCCACGGCAGCCATCAGCAACACCACGAACACGTTGCGTGCCAGGTCGGCCAGGGTACGGCCGACCAGCACGGCCGAGCGTGCCATGGGCAGCGACCGGAACCGCTCCAGCAGCCCGCTCTTGAGGTCGGTGGCCAGGCCGATGGCGGTGGCGATGGAGCCGAACACGGTGGTCTGCACGAAGATGCCCGGGATCAGGAAGTCGACGTAGGGTACGCCCGGGATCGAGCGGACCGCGCCGCCGAACACGTAGCGGAA
This sequence comes from Actinomycetes bacterium, assembly GCA_036392615.1. Lineage (GTDB taxonomy): Bacteria > Actinomycetota > CALGFH01 > CALGFH01 > CALGFH01 > DASVXQ01. The sequence continues at coordinate 2,521 of DASVXQ010000105.1, forward strand.
CAGCAGCACGAAGATGACCGGCTGGATGGTGGAGAAGACCAGCAATTGCGGCACGCGGCGGTAGGCGATCAGGTTGCGCCCGGCGATGGCGAGCGCGTCCCGCACCGGGCGTAGCGCGTTCCTGGGTACGCGTCGGGTCCCGGCCACGGCGGTGGTGGCGGCGGCGCTCATGGGCCACCTCGGCGGCCAGAGCCACTGCCGGCGCGACGCCGGCCGTCGGCGGCGGCCTCGCCCTCGGCGGCCTGCCCCTCGGCGCGGCGGCCGGTGAGGGCCAGGAACACGTCGTCCATGCTGGGCTCGCGGACGGCCAGGGTCGCCGGCGCGAGCTGGTGGTCGTCGAGCAGGCGCAGCACGTCGATCAGCAGGCGCGAGCCGTCGCCGGAGGTCAGCCAGACAGTTGCGCCGTCCCGCTCGGGCTGGGCGTCCAGGCGCCCGGCGAGCAGGTCGCCGGCCTGCAGGGCCCGCGCCGTCTCGCCCATCCCCAGCTCGATCACGGTGCTGCCGAGCTGCGCCTTGAGCGCCGCCGGCGTGTCGTTGGCGATCACCCGCCCGTCGTCCACCACCGCGATGCGATGCGCCAGCCGGTCGGCCTCCTCCAGGTACTGGGTGGTCAGCAGCACGGTGGTGCCCTCGGCGACCAGTTCGCGGATCAGCTCCCACAGCGCGTTGCGGCTGTAGATGTCCAGCCCGGTGGTCGGCTCGTCCAGGAACACCACCGGCGGGCGCTGCACCAGCGCGGCGGCCACGTCCAGGCGGCGGCGCATCCCGCCGGAGTAGGTGCGCGCGGGCCGGTCGGCGGCCTCGGTCAGCCCGAAGCGCTCCAGCAGCTCATCGGCGCGCACGCGCGCATCAGCTCCCGGCAGCTGCGCCAGCCGGCCGGTCAGCCGCAGGTTCTCCCGGCCGGTCAGGTTCGGGTCGATCGCGGCGTACTGGCCGGCGAGCCCGATCTGGTAGCGGACCTCGTCGGCCTGTCCGACGACGTCCAGGCCCAGGACCTCGGCGCGTCCGCCGTCGGGCCGCAGGATGGTGGTGAGGATGCGGATGGCGGTGGTCTTGCCGGCGCCGTTGGGGCCAAGCAAGCCGAACACGGTACCCGCCGACACCTGGAAGTCGATGCCGTCCAGGGCGACCACGTCGCCGAAGCGCTTGGCCAGGCCCTCCACGAGGATGGCGCTGTCGCTCATGACTGCCGATGCTCGCATGATCATTCAAGTAGGTCAAGTATCCGAGTGCCTCAATGGTTGAGGTACTGGAAACGTCCGCTAGGGCCACCTATGATGGCGCCATGGGCAGAACGCGGGGAACCGGCAAGGCGGCGATCGCGGCCGAGGCGTGGGGGGCGCTGCTCGACCTGACCATGGGCCAGCGCAACCGCTTCTTCCGCATCCTGCAGGAGTTCGGCCTCACCCCCGGCGACCTGCGCGCGCTGTTCGCGCTCGACCAGGAGACCCCCCGTCCCATGCGGACCCTGGCGCGGGCGTGGGCGTGCGACCCCTCCAACGTCACCTGGATGGTCGACCGGCTGGAGAGCCGCGGCCTGGTCGAGCGGCGGATGCTGCCGAGCGACCGGCGCGTGAAGACGGTGGCGCTCACCCCCCTCGGGGCCAGCACCAAGGCCGAGCTGTTCACCCGGCTGCAGGAGCCGCCCGCCGACTTTCTGGCCCTGGACCGGGCCACCCTGCAGGCGCTGCGCGACGCGCTGGCGCGTCTGCCGGCGTCGCTGCGCGCCACCGGCCCGCACGAGCACGAGCGCCCGCCCGACGGCGTGCCGCCGCATCGCCAACGCGCTTGAGGCGACGCTCCGGCGGCCGGCACGGTCCCCTACGTACCATCGGTTCGGGGATCGACCGATACGGCCTCCAGCGACGGGAGGGACCCTCGACGACCTGCGTGCCACCTTCAACGGCTACTGAACGTCGAGGGTTGAGGCCGCTCAGGCGGCGACGATCGGCGCCGTACGAGCCAATCGATTCAGGCGCCGACGCGTAACTCGCGGTGCTACTGGATCGTGAGGGAGGTGGGGTGAGGAAGACGGTGGTCACGCCGTGGGCGAACGCCTCGGCGGTGAGGCGATGGGTCACCGCGGGCGCCGGCACCGTCCGGAGCCGCGCCGGCGCGCAGGTCATCAGCGCCAGGCGCCCCTCCACCGCGAAGCCGGCGGCCCGCAGCCGCGGCGCCACCGCCGGCGCCAGCGCGGGAAGTACTCGAGCCGGGGCGTGCGGCCGCGACGCCGGCAGGCCGCCACCAGCGCCGCCACCTCGCGGCGGCTCGGACTCGCGCCGTCGTCGGGGATGGCGTGGTTGAGGAACGGGTTGTCGCCGCGGTCGGTGAAGGTGGCCACGAACGGGCCGATGCGCTCGACCGCGCGGTTCGCCGTGGCGTTGTGCCGGATGCAGGCGGCCAGCGATCGCAGCCGCTCGACCGACGCCGTCACTCGGCGCCTTGCTCGCTCGGCACGGGGGCGTCGGGGGTGGAGAGGAGTTGCTGGACGACCCAGGCGGGGGAGGCGAGGGTTTCGCCCACGGCTTGGAACAGGTCGTCGAGGGTGGCGTAGCGGAGCTCGGCGGCGGCGCGGGCCAGCGAGCCGTCGGCCAGGCTCGTGTCCAGATGGCGGCCGGCGTCGTGCAGGGCCCAGGCGACCGCTCGGCGGCCGGCGTCGATCGCCAGGCCGCGGCGCTGGTCGGTGAACCACTGGCGCACCTTGAGCTGCGCCTGCGGGGTCTTGACGAACTCCAGCCAGTCCCTGGACGGGCCGGTGTCCTCGGACGTGGTGGTGAGGATCTCGACCACGTCGCCGTCGGACAGCGCGTTGCCGAGCGACACCAGCTGGCCGTTGACCCGGGCGCCGACGCAGCGGTGCCCGGTGTCGGTGCCGACCGCGTAGGCGAAGTCGACCGGCGTGGCGCCCTTGGGCAGGCTGATGGCCGCGCCCTTGGGCGAGAAGGCCACGATCTCGCGGTCGCTCAGGTCGTGGCGCAGCGACTCGAGGAACTCGCCCGGGTCGGGCGCGTCCTGCTGCCAGTCGACCAGGCGGCGCAGCCACTCGAGGTCCTCCGACGGCCCCAGCGCCAGCGCACCGGACCGCCCGGCGCGGTCGCGCAGGCGGGAGACGACGCCGTGCTCGGCCGCCCGGTGCATCTCCTCGGTGCGGATCAGCACCTGGATCAGCCGGTCCCCGGGGCCGATCACGGTGGTGTGCAAGCTCTGGTAGAGGTTGAACTTCGGCATCGCGATGAAGTCCTTGAAGCGGCCCAGCACGGGCTTCCAGCGCCCGTGCAGCGCGCCCATGGCCACGTAGCACGAGGGCGCGTCGCCGTTGACCACGATCAGCAGACGGGCGACGTCGTAGACGTCGAGGTCGCCGTCACCGCGCTCCAGCAGGGTGTGGTGCACCGAGAACACGTGCTTGGGCCGGGCGCCGACGGTCGCCTTGATGCCGGAGGAGCGCAGCGCCGGGTCGATCGCCGCGGCGACCACCCGCAGCTCGGCCTCGGCCCGCGCGGCGCGCTCCCGCAGCAGCGCGGTGGTCGCCTGGTAGGCCTCGGGCTCCAGGGTCGCGAAGGCGAGGTCCTCGAGCTCGCGCTTGAACACCTGGATGCCCAGCCGGTCGGCCAGGGGCACCAGCACGTCGAGGGTGACCCTGGCGATGCGCTGCTGCTTGTGCGGCGCCTGGAAGCCGAGGGTGCGCATGTTGTGGATCCGGTCGGCCAGCTTGATCACCAGCACGCGCAGGTCCCTGGCCATCGCCAGGATGAGCTTGCGGATCGTCTCCGCCTCGGCCGCGTCGCCGAGCCGCAGCTTGTCCAGCTTGGTGACGCCGTCGACCAGGTGGGCCACCTCGTCGCCGAACTCCGCGCGAGCCTGCTCGAGCGTGTAGACGGTGTCCTCGACGGTGTCGTGCAGCAGCGCGGCCACCAGCGTGGTGGTGTCGACGCCGAGCTCGGCGAGGATACCGGCGACCGCCAGCGGATGGGTGATGAACGGCTCGCCGCTGCGGCGCAGCTGGCCGCGGTGCATCCGCTCGGCGACCTCGTAGGCGTGGCGCAGCATGCCGAGATCGGCGCGGGGATGCGCGCTCCGGTGCGCGCGCAGCAGCGGCTCGATCGGGTCGTGCTCCGGGTCGTGGGCGCCGCGGGCGACCAGCCCACGCAGGCGCCGGCCGCGCTGGTTCCTGGCAAGCGGACCGACGTCGGCGCTCACGGCCACCTCCTCGTCACCGGACCATGGAACGGCCGCCCTCGCCGGCGTCAGGCTCCCGGAGCTTCTATCGTAAGGAGCCGCGCAAATCGGAAGCGTCCGCGCTCCGCTCCCGGTGGACCACCTCGGCCAGCGCGCGGATGAAGGCCGGCTGGGTGTTGGGCAGCTCGATGCGGTGGAAGGCGATGCCCGCCTCCTCGGCCTCTTCGGCGGCGGCGACGTCGAGGTCGTAGAGGATCTCGAGGTGGTCGGCCAGGAACTGCACCGGCACCACCAGCACGGCCTCGTGGCCGGCCTCGCGTAGCCCGGGCAGCAGCTCCTTGACGTCCGGGCGGAGCCACTCCTCGGCGGTGTGGCCGGCGCTCTGGTAGGCGAAGCGCCAGCGCTCCGGCGCCAGCCCGACCCGCTTGGCGATCGCCTCGGCGGTGTCGGTGAGCTGCACCACGTAGCCGGGCTCGCGATCGACCACCGGCTTGGGGAGGCTGTGCGCGGTCAGCAGCACGGGCACGTCGCGGCCGCCGTCGGGCATGCGCGCAAGGGCCTCGGTGGTGCGCTCGGCGAGCGCCTCGATGAACTCCGGCAGCAGGTGCCATGCGCCCGCGACGCGCACGCGCCCTTGCAGGCCGGCGGCGGCCGCCGCCTCCTCGACGGTCCGGTTGTAGCGGCCCATGATGATCGAGGAGTACTGCGGCGACAACACGATCCCGATGACCTGCCCGGCCCCGGCGGCGGCCAGGCGCTCGACCGCCTCGCGGATGCCCGGCGCCGAGTGGAGCATGCCGACCTCGACCAGGTGGCTGCCGGGCCCGCCGGTGGCGTCGAGCAGCGCCTGGAGGGCAGCCGCCTGCTCCCTGGTGATGCGGATCAGCGGCGACCAGCCGACCAGCTGGTAGCGGCGCAGGAACTCCGCCAGCAGCTCGGGGCCGGCGTCCCGGCCGCCGCGCACGCTGCGCAGGTAGGCGGGCATCTCGTCGGCGTTCGACGGGGTGCCGTAGGTCATCAGCAGCACCCCGGTGGGGGGCTTGGTCTGGCTGGTCATGCGGGGACCTCCGCCCGTTGCCGGGCCGTTTCCTGGTGGACGAACTCGACCAGCTGGCGCAGGTGGTCGGACGGGGTGTCCGGCAGCACGCCGTGGCCGAGGTTGAAGACGTGGCCGGGCCGGCCGCCGGCCGCGGCCAGCACGCCGGCGGCGTGCTCGCGGACGACCTCCATGGGCGTCAGCAGCACCGCCGGGTCGAGGTTGCCCTGGATGCCCTTGCCGGCGCCGATCCGGCTCCAGGCCTCGTCCAGCGGCACGCGCCAGTCGACGCTCACCAGGTCCGGGCCGGCCTCGGCCATCTGCTCCAGCAGGCCCACCGTGCCGGTGCCGAAGTGGATGGTGGGCACGCCCTCCGCTCGCAGCGCGGCGAAGATCCGCCGGGTGTGCGGCAGCACGTGGCGACTGTACTCGCGCCGCCCGAGGTCGCCCATCCAGGAGTCGAACAGCTGCACCACCTGGACCCCGGCGGCCACCTGCGCGCGCAGGTAGCGGACGGTCACCTCGGTGAGCTTCTCCATCAGCCGGTTCCAGAGGGCGGGATCGCCGTACATCAGGCTCTTGGCGCGGGCGTGGTCGCGCGAGGGGCGGCCCTCGATCAGGTAGGAGGCGACCGTGTAGGGCGCGCCGGCGAAGCCGATCAGGGCGGCCCGCTCACCCAGGTCGCGGCGCAGCATCCGGATGGTCTCGAACAGCTCCGGCGTGGCCGATTCGGCCTCGACGACCCGCAGCGCGTCGACACCCGCGCGGTCCCGCACCGGCGCGTGGACGATCGGCCCGACCCCCGGGTCGATCGAGAACGGCACGCCCATGCCGAACAGCGGCAGCATGATGTCGGCGTAGAGCACCGCGCCGTCGACGCCGAGCACGTCGACCGGCATGCGGGTCACCTGGGCGCACAGCTCCGGGGTGCGGGTCATGGTGAGGATGTCGTAGCGCTCGCGGAGCTTGCGGTAGTCCGCCAGGCAGCGGCCCGCCTGGCGCATGAACCACACCGGCGTGCAGTCGGCCGGCTCCAGCCGGCAGGCGGCCAGCATCCGCTCGGCCGGGGTCGTGGACTGGTTGGGTTCCTGGTTGCTCACTGCGACCGCCACGCTCCTTCGCTTGTGCCGCTCCCGCGGCCGGGCCGAACCCAAGGGTATGAGAAGGCCCTGGGGTCAGCCACTCGCGCGGCCGATGCGGACGCAGCACTGCCCGGGGCGCTCCTGCGGGCCCTCGGCGCGGAGCTCGTCGGTGCCGAGCGCCTCCAGCAGGCCGGCCAGCAGCGCGTGGTTCATCGAGCAGGTCAGCGCGCGGTGGGTCACGGCCAGCTCGTGGAACGGGCAGTTGCGCAGCTCGATGTCCCCGTCCTTGCGCTCGGGCTCGTAGCCGAGCTCCTCCAGGGCGGCCGACGCCATGGCCGACTGGGAGCCGTCGCGGCACTCCAGGCGCTCGCGCAGCCCGCCGCCCAGGTTGGCGCCGACCTCGACGGCCACCCGCCGGGCCGCCTCGTCGGGCCGCTCGTCGGCGGTCTTGCGCTCCAGGGCGGTCGCCAGGATGGTCGAGGCGAGCGTGTAGCGGGTCGCCGGCACCGAGACCACCAGGTGCCGGTCGGCGGCGCGGTAGAGCTTGGCCGGGCGCCCCGCCCCGCGACCGCTGCGGCCGGTCAGCCGCCGGTACTCGACCGTGAGCAGCCCGATGGCGGCCATGCGGTCAAGGTGGAACGCCGCCAGGTTCCTGGACACGTCGACGACTCTGGCTGCCTCGTCCCTGCCGACGGCCCCGCCGCTGGAGCGGATGTACTGGTACAGGCGCCACCGGACAGGGTCGAGCAGCAGTGAGATGGCGGCGACCTCTTGGGCGTTCTGCATCGCTGTTCAACCCCCGGGCCCGATTATTGCAGAGGCCGCCGGCAAACCGCCCGGGGACTGGCGCCGGCCTGGGGACGCGCCGCGAACCGCCGGCGCGTCCCCAGGCCGGCTTGGTTGCCGCTCAGGCGGTGATGACCTCCAGCCGCTGGCTGCCGCCAGCCCGGGCGTCGACCAGGACCTCCTGGCCGCGGTTGGTGTGGCGCACGGTGAAGTGCGCCCGCTTGCCGTTGAGGGTGACCGAGCGGATCTTGGCGCCGTCGGGGACCGTCTGCCCGACGGTCAGGTGGGCGCCGACCCTGGCCAGCACGGTGGCGGTGTACCGGTTCCCGGAGTGGGTGGCCGCCACGTCCACGAAGCCCTTGCCCAGCAGGATGTTGGCCCCGGCGACGCGGGTCTGGCCCTGCGGCACCTGCGGGACCACCTCGAGCCGGCCGTTGCCGAGGTCCGGGCGAACGCCCAGCCACTGGTGCACCACGGCCCACATCGTCCCGTAGTTGTTCCAGGCCTGCATGAACATCGAGCGGCAGGTCCAGCAGCGGTCGATGTTCGCGCCCTGGTCCGGCGCCGGGAAGGTCTCCGGCGTCGCGCCGGGCTGCTCGTCCGGCGTGCCGCCGGTGGCGGGCTCGGAGAACATCGTCTCGGCGATCGCGTGGGTGTAGCGCTGCTGCTGCTCCGGGCCGAGCCGGCCGTAGTTGCCCTCGCCGATCGACTGGATCGAGGTGGTCAGGCCGAAGATGACCCGCTCGCCCTGGCCGTTGGCCCCGCCGCCGCAGCCGGTGTGGAACAGGCCGCGGTTGAGCGGGCGCTCACCGCTGTAGCACTCGTTCTCGCGCCCGGCCAGCGCGGTGGTGCCGTGGCCGTGCGGCGCCAGGCCGGGGACCGTCTGCCCCTTGACATGCAGCTCGGCCTCCATCGGCGTCTGGCCGATCCAGTGCTTCTGGAAGGACTGCTGGTTGTTTTCGCCCAGCGAGTCGGCGTACTGCTGCGCCGCCTGGAACCACCAGGTGCGGTCGAAGCGCTGCTGGAGCTTGCGGGCCAGGTTCCTGGTCCACGCGAAGGTGGCGCCGTGGTGCTTGGAGCGCGCCATGTCGGCCAGGTCGTACAGGCCGCGGATGAAGTAGACGGTGTTGTCGAGCTTCTCGGGTCCCATCCCGGTGCGCTCGACGTTGCCGAGCCCCTCCGGCCAGCCGTCGTGGTCGGCGTCGAGGGTGCGCACCACGTAGCGCAGGTTGCGGACCGCGAAGTCGTACATCTCGTCGCGGAACCGGTTGTCGCCGGTCCAGCGCCAGATCAGCGCCACGGCGCTGGGGAACTTGACGGTCTCGTCGGTGTTGAAGTCGTAGGTGACGGTGCCGTCGGGGTTGGTATGGCGGGAGTCATGGCCGAACCAGATCGAGCCGTCCGACACCGATTCGTGCACCACCACGCCGGAGCGGTTGTTGAGGATGTCGGAGATGTCGCGCAGGGCGCGCAGGTGCGCCTTGATGGCGTCGAACTGGCCGACCGAGACCGAGGCGAAGGCGGTGTACTCCGCGTCGGTGCCGAAGATCCAGGGGTAGTCGGGGAAGCCGGCGCCGATCCAGGTGGCCTCCGGCACGGTCCCCAGCGGCGCGGGGAACTGCTTGCCCTGGTTGGTCCAGCGGATCTGGAGGTCGGTGGCCGTCTTGGTGAGGTCGGCGAGGTTCTGCTTGCCCCAGTCGACCGCGTTCTGCACCAGCCGGTCGCCCGGCAGCGACAGCCGCGTCGCCTGCCCCAGCCGCAGGCGCGAGGCGACCTTGGCGGCCAGCTGCGCGTCCGGGTTGCGCAGCACCTGGCGCAGCTCCCCCTCGGCCGGCGCCATGCCCTGGTCGGAGCCGGCGACCGCCAGCCACACGGTCCTGGAGCCGCCGGCCGGCAGCGACAGGGTGTAGGTCAGCTCGCCGCCGGTGCCGCGCCCGAACGGCCCGTCGTCGCACTGCGACGGCTTGGGGTCGGCGGGCGCGCCCGGCTCGGTGCCGGTGCAGCGGTGCCCGGGCTGCGGGCCCCAGAACTGGTCGCCGATGGTGCCGGAGTCCGGCTTCATCGCGGTGCCGACCAGCGCCGCGTAGTGGTGCACCGGCGCGCCGGGCAGGGCGCCGTCGTCGCTGAAGCGAAGGTTCTGGCCGTCGAAGCCGCCCTTGTCCGGGAGGTTGTCGCTGGCGTTGGGGGTGACGCCGGTGAACCCCCAGGGGTACTGCCCCATCAGCTCGGAGTGGGCGTCGACCGACAGCTTGGCGGTGCGGGCCGCCCCGGGGTTGGTGATCTTGAGGCCGAAGAGCGCCCCGCGGCGCCCGTCGGGCACAAAGTCGGTGCGCTGGAGCTTCAGGCCGGCGGTGTCGGGCAGATCGAAGCGCGCGTAGCCCCACCCGCTGGTGAACTTCGTGGCGGGCCCGACCCACTGGCCGTCGAGCCCGAACCAGACGCCGTCGACCAGCTTCAGCGGCGGCGTCCAGACACCGCCCATCTCGCCGGTGATGTGCCAGCCGTTGGCGTAGAAGCGGCCGTCCTCGAAGCCGACCGAGTAGGCCCGCGTCCCGGCCGCGACCTCGCGGCGGTCCGCGAGCCGGTCGGTGACCGACAGGGTCGGAGACTGGCTGGCCCCGCCGCTCCCGCTCGACTGGGCGGCGGTGCTCCCCAAGGCGGCGGGGGTGATCATGGCCAGCAGAGCGGTGAGCGCGACAAGGGTGATCAACCTGCGACGGTGCATCTGACCCCTCCCGGGTGACCCAGGTCCGAACAGGGCGCCCTTGCCCAGATCCGGGGCAAAGCAAACCGGATCGAACGAATGCGCGGGATCTCCGGGCCCGCCGGGTTCGGCCGATGCCGGGCGCCCGTCCGGCTCTACCCGTCCGGCGCCCGGCCCCTGCCCGCCCTGGTGGCGAGAGGACTAGGATCACGCCGGACGGGCCGCCGCCCGGTGGCGGCGCCGGCGACGACCGACGAAGGACGCGTGACGCTCATGACCTCATCAGCCTCCACATCCACATCGAGGCTCGCCGCCTACCTTGGCGGCCTCGGCGTCCAGGCGCCTGACGAGCTCAGCCCCGAGACGGTCGCCTACGCGGCCGCCCTCGACGTGGTCGCGGCGGTGGCGCCGGAAGTGGCCGCCTCGATCGAGGCGGAGCTGGCCGACCAGCGCTCCAACCTGAAGCTGATCGCCAGCGAGAATTACGCCTCGCCGGCGGTGCTGCTGGCGATGGGCAACTGGCTCAGCGACAAGTACGCCGAAGGCGCCCCCGGCCACCGCTTCTATGCCGGCTGCGAGAACGTCGACGCGATCGAGAGCCGCGCGGTCGAGCTGGCCAAGGCGCTGTTCGGCAGCGACCACGCCTACATCCAGCCGCACAGCGGGATCGACGCCAACCTGGTGGCCTTCTGGACCATCCTCACCGACCGCGTCGAGGGCCCGGCGCTGGAGCGGCTCGGCCGCAAGGACCTGCTGTCGCTCTCGGAGAGCGAGTGGGCGGGCCTGCGCCGCGAGTACGGCAACCAGCGCATGCTCGGCATGGCGCTGGACGCCGGCGGGCACCTGACCCACGGGTTCCGCCCCAACGTCTCCGGCAAGCTGTTCGACCTGTCGCACTACTCGGTCGACCCGGAGACGCACCTGATCGACTACGACCTGGTGCGCGAGCGGGCCAGGGAGGTGCGGCCGCTGGTGCTGCTGGCCGGCTACAGCTCCTACCCGCGCAAGATCAACTTCCGCGTCTTCCGCGAGATCGCCGACGAGGTCGGCGCCACCTTCATGGTCGACATGGCGCACTTCGCCGGGCTGGTCGCCGGCAGGGTCTTCAGCGGCGACTTCGACCCGGTGCGTCACGCCCACATCACCACCACCACGACGCACAAGACCCTGCGCGGGCCGCGCGGCGGGATGGTGCTCTGCGAGGAGCGGCTCGCCCCCACGGTCGACCGCGGCTGCCCGCTGGTGCTGGGCGGGCCGCTGCCGCACGTGATGGCCGCCAAGGCGGTGGCGCTGACCGAGGCGTCGCGGCCGGAGTTCGCCACCTACGCCGGCCAGATCGTCGAGAACGCGGCCACGCTGGCCGACGCGCTCCAGTCGGAGGGGGGCACGGTGGTCACCGGCGGCACCGACAACCACCTGCTGCTGGTGGACGTGCGGCCGTACGGGCTCACCGGCCGGCAGGCGGAGTCGGCGCTGCGCGAGGCCGGCGTGACCGCCAACCGCAACGTGATCCCCTACGACCCCAACGGCGCCTGGTACACCAGCGGCATCCGCGTCGGCACGCCGGCGACCACCACGCTGGGCATGGGGCCGGCGGAGATGCGCGAGATCGCCTCGATCATGCAGGGGGTGCTGTCGGCGACCGAGGCGGACCCGTCCTCCAAGGCCCGCTTCCAGCTCGCTGACTCGGTCCGCGACGGGGCGCGCAAGCGGGTCGCCGACCTGCTGGTGGCGCACCCGCTGTACCCGCGGATCAGCCTTTGAGATCCGGCGGCGGCTCGATGCCGGCGCAGGCCTTGGCGAGCAGCTCGTTCAGGGTCTGAAGCTGCTCGGCGTCGAGCCGCTCCAGCAGCACCTCGGGCGGCCGCCGGGCGATCTCCATCAGCTTGGCGCGCATCGACAGGCCGGCGGGCGTCAGCGCCACCAGCTTGACGCGCCGGTCGGCCGGGTCGGGCTGCCTGGTGACCAGGCCGCGCGCCTCCAGCCGGTCGACCATGCCGGTGACGTTGGAGCTGTGGCACTGCATCACGTCGGCCAGTGAGCCGATCGGCGCGCCGCCCTCCTTGGGCAGCTCGGCCAGCAGCCACACCTGCTGCGTGGTCAGGTCATGGGGTCGCAGGTACGCGCTGTTGGCGCGGATCCGCTCCTTGTTCAGCCGGATGATCGAACCCATGACCTCCGCAGCCACCTGCTGCTTGGTCCTTGCCTGGCCCGGCACCGATCTCACCTCGGACGTTCGTGAAGGGAAGCGCTCGAACGAGCGCACAATCACGACCGATGGTAGTCCGATAGGTGCTGTGTCAACAACTCACGGTTAGATAGTTGATGCATGACATATTGAGGGCTATGATGTTCGCAGTGTGAGCCAACCGGGCTCTCCCTCGAGACCTCGAGGAGGTGGTCGCACATGGTGCTCCTGCACTATCACGTCGTCCCGGGATTCTCGGACGACCTTCGTCCCGGTCCAGAGGCGGCCGCCGTCCGCGGCGATCAGGTGGCTCCGGCCGACTGCGACGAGCTGGCTCTCGCGGCCCCTCCGGCCGACCCGGCACCGCTGACGCCGCCGTTCGACATCATCTGCGCCGCATAGCGCAGCCTCGCGGGCGCATTCGCGCGTCCTGCCATCGACCCTCCCACCTTGCCCTGCTGCGGGAAATTCATGGATCGGGCCTGCGTGCCACGTGGCCGGTTTGGTTGCCTTCGACCAATCTGTGCGCGAAATAGAGTGTTCTCGTAATCTAGGACGCCGGTCACGCATCGGTGCCGCGCGCGGTTCAACCCGAGTTGACAAAAGGCCCCGACTCGCGCGCACCGCGGATGCGTGACCCGGCGTCCTAGGACGCCACGCGGTACGCACCGTTCCCGTGTTTGCAAGGGGGGCATCGAGGGATCCGTCGACCCGCCGCCACGCCGTCGTTTCGGCTCGGAATCAAGAGATGGCAAATGCTGCGAAATGCACCGCTTCGATCCAAACTGATTCTCACGCTCGTCGGTCCCCTCATCGCGCTCATGGTCCTCGCCGCCGTCGTGATCCACTCCAGCCTGGTGGAGAGCGACAAGGCGGCGCAGGTCAGCCAGCGCGCCGGGTTCGCCGCCAAGCTCGCCCCGCTGATCCACGAGCTGCAGGCCGAACGGAGCCTCTCGTCGAGCTACGTGGCCAGCGGTCGCAAGGCCCAGCCGGACCAGCTCGACAACGAGCGGCGGGTGGTCGACCGGGTGGCCGCGGCCTACCGGAGCGCGGCCTCGCGCCTGCACCTCAAGGGTGACCAGGAGCTCCAGGTCCGCATCGACTACGGCCTGCGCGAGCTCGAGAAGCTGCCGGTGCAGCGGCACGCGATCGATACCGGCCCGATCGACCGCAACCTGGCGGTGGAGCCCGAGATCGAGGAGGACGAGGTCGAGGGCGAGCTGAACGTCAACGAGAACCACGGCCCGATCGGCGCTCCCCCCGAGGCGATCGAGCAGTACACCGACACCATCAACGACCTGCTCGACATCAACACCGAGATCGCGCCGGGCAGCAACGACCCTCGGCTGATCCAGGCGGTGCGCGCCTCGATCTCGCTGGCCCGCGCCAAGGAATTCGCCGACCACCAGCGCGGCCTGCTGGCCGACGTGTTCGCCAGGCACGCCTTCGCCCCCGGGCAGTACGGCAAGCTCACCTCGCTGGCGGCCGTCGAGGTGATCTACGTGGCGCAGTTCGAGAGCGCCGCCACGCCGCGGCAGATCGACCTCTACCGAAAGGCCACCCAGGGCCCCGACGCCGACCTCGTCAAGCACATGCGCGACGAGGCGGTCGAGTCCGGCGGCCAGGGTCGCCTCGACGGCGACGCCGCCGCCTGGTTCAAGTCGAGCAGCGTGCAGCTCGACCGGCTGCGCGGGCTGGAGCAGGAGCTCTCGGGTGACGTGATCACCACCAGCGCGTCGATCAAGGCCAGCGCCGACCGCCGGGCGCTGCTCTACACCCTGCTGCTGGTGGCCGCGCTGGCGGTCTCGGTCGCCCTGTCGCTGGGCATGGCCCGCTCGCTGATCCGGCGCATCGGGCGGCTCAAGGACGACGCCCACGACGTGGCCGAGCGGCAGCTCCCCGAGGTGGTCACCCGCCTGCGGGAGGGCGAGCCGGTCGACGTCGACGCCGAGTCGGCCACCCCCATCGAGGCGCACGCCAGGGACGAGCTCGGCCAGCTCGGCGAGGCGTTCAACTTCGTCCACCGGGTCGCGGTGCAGCTCGCCGGCAGGGAGGCGGCCCTGCGCCGCAGCGTCGGCGACATGTTCCTCAACCTGGCGCGGCGCTCCCAGAGCATGGTCGAACGGCAGCTCGAGCTGATCAACGACCTCGGCGGCCGCGACATCGGCGACGCCATGGTGGAGCTGTCCGAGCTCGACCACCTGGCCGGCCGCATGCGGCGCAACGCCGAGAACCTGATCGTGCTGTCGGGCGCCGAGCCGGCGAGGCGCTGGCGCGTTCCGGTGGGCATCAACGACGTGGTGCTGGCCGCCATCGACGAGGTCAGGGAGCACGGCCGGGTCTCGATCCTGCCGGTCCAGCCGACCCTGGTGGCCGGCCAGGCCTCGTCCGACGTGGTGCGGCTGCTCGCCGAGCTGCTGGAGAACGCCCTGACCTTCTCGGCGCCGGAGACGCAGGCGCTGATCACCGGGCAGATGCTGCCAACCAGCTATCTGCTGGAGATCGAGGACTCCGGCATCGGCATGAGCGACGAGCAGCTCGCCGAGGTCAACCAGCGCCTCTCCGAGCCGCCCGACGTCGACCTTGCGCACGCCAAGATGCTCGGTTTCTTCGTGGTCGGGCAGCTCGCCGCGCGCCACGGCGTCAAGGTCCAGCTGCGTCGCTCGCGGTTCGGCGGGGTGGCCGCGCTGGTGCTGCTGCCCGCCGCGCTGATCGTCCAGCCGGAGCCGGCGCAGCAGGCCCCTGGCCGCCAGCCGGTGCCCGCGCCGCAGCCGCGCACCGTGGTGCAGCGCACCTGGGGGAGCGACGTCCGCTCGTTGGGCGAGTAGTCAGGCGAGATCGAGCACGGAGGTCTGGAGGGTCCCCCGGTCCACCACCAGCGCCTGGTGGTTGGCCAGGGTCCTCCAGGCCGGCCGGTCGCCCCAGCAGCCCGACGAGCCGATCACCACCGAGCCGGCGGCCTGCCGGTAGCCGATGGTGTAGTAGTCGGGGTCTCCGCGGCGCGCCGGTGCCTCGGCGCTGTAGTCGCAGACCGCGTAGAGGCGCCGCTCGCCGAGCAGCAGGAAGTTCAGCGCGTTGTAGCGGAAGTCCTGGCGCAGGCTGCGCAGCAGCGGCGGCAGCGCCTCCTCGATCGAGCCGGTCCGCTCCACCGCCGCCAGCAGCAGCTGGAAGCAGCGCTCGGAGTCGGTGGTGCCGCGCAGGGCCACCTGGGTCGCGGGCTCGAGCAGCTCCTCCAGCTCGGGGACCTGCCGGATCCAGCCGTTGTGCGCGAAGGCCAGCGACTCGGTGGCGAACGGGTGGGTGTTCTCCAGCGCCACGCTCAGGCCCGGGCTCGCCCTCCGCAGGTGCAGCACCATGGCGTCGGTCTCGGTGGTGCTCGCCAGCTTGCCGAACAGCTCGCTCGAGTGCGCCGGCTCCACGTCCTTGGCGACGTTCAGCTCGCCCTCGCCGTCGAACCAGGCCATGCCCCAGCCGTCGCAGTGCTCACGCGACAGCTCGACGAACGACGCGAGGTCGCCGCCGATCAGCTCCTCCGGTGCGGTGGGCGTGATGGATGCAAAGGCCAGCAGCCGGCACATGCGGTGGTTCCTCCAGATGGGACCGGGATGGGGGAGATTCCTGTCGAAGCCCACAAATCTGCGAGACATCGATCAGCAAGTGAAACGTAAGCCCGGCCCCTCTCGTATGTCAAAAATCAGACGGCCCGGCCGATGTCCCCCGACGCTGACCCGCCGCTCAGCTCTGGCCTGACCGGCGGAGGCGGGGCTCAAACGGTCGCGGCGGCAACCGGTGTCATCGGGAGAGCAGTTGCCGGGGCGGCAGGCCGCTGAGCGCGCGGCACTCCCGGGTCAGGTGCGCCTGATCAGCATAGCCGGCATCGGCCGCCAGCCGGGCAAGCCCGGCCTCCCCGGCCGGCGCGGCCATCCGCGCCATTGCCAGGAAGCGCTGGAAGCGCAGCACCCGGTCGAGCATCTTCGGCCCGTAGCCGAAGGCGTCCAGGCAGCGGCGGTGGAGCTGGCGCTCGCTGCTGCCCAGGGTGGCGGCCAGCCCGGAGACCACCGGCGACCGCGGCCCGGCGCCCAGCTCGGCGACCACCCCCTCCGCCAGCCGGTCGACCGGCGCGGCGTCCGGAAGGCGCCGCAGCAGCTCGCGCTCGAGCACGGCCATAGCGGCCCGCGGGTCGGCGGCGGCGTCGAGCTGCTCGGCCAGGCGGCCGCTGGCGCCGCCCCAGAGATGCTCGAGCCCGATGCGCCCGTCGAGCAGGTCGGTCGCGGGCAGCCCCAGCATGGTTGGCGCCAGGCCGGGCCGGAAGCGGATGCCCACCACCAGCGAGCCGGGCGGGATCGGCGCCAGCACCGGGCCGGTGTCCGGACCGGCCACGTGCAGGAAGCGGTCGAGCCAGACGATGTCGGTGCAGCCGTCGGGCACGATCCGGTGGACCATCGGGTGGCCGCCTGCCCCGATCCGCTGCGTCCAGACGCAGGCGACGTGGCGGGCGAGCGCGGTCACCGGGGCGTGCTCCCGGTAGTCGCTGCTCAGGGTGATCGCGGTCTCGGTCGGGTCTGGCATGCGCGGAGCCTTCGACGTCGGCGTCGCCACGCACAGCCTAACGGCAGGCGGCGACGGCCGGCTCAGCGGAGCTGGACGGTGCGGATCTCCCAGGGCTCCAGCGCCAGCCGCAGGCTGCCGTCGCCCGCCGCCAGCTCCTCGCCGGCATGCCCGAGCAGGTCACAGGCGCGGGCCTGCCGGAAGGCGCCCGTGACGGTCGCGCTGCCGGCCGCCGGGTGCTCGCGGACCAGGCGCAGCTCCAGCCAGTCGCCGCGGCGGCGCAGCGACGACAGCACCGTGCCCCCGTCGCTTTCGACCGCCAGCCCGGCGGCGGACTCCAGCGGCCCGTTCGGCCCGAGGCCCGCGGTGGCGACCAGCTCGTGCCGGTAGCGCTCCGCCTGCGCGCCGACCCCCGCCTCGGCCCAGTGACCCCGGTAGGGGAGCACCGCCATGGTGGCCGAGACGGGCCCGAGCCCCTGGGCTCCGGGGATCTCGGTCTCGGGGCCGGCCGGCTCCAGCCGGTAGGGGTTGGTGTTGCGGCTGATCAGCCCGATCGAGCGCAGCAGCGTGACCGCCAGCTCGGCACCGTCCACCAGCTCATACTCGCTGACGTGGTCGAGCAGCACGGCGGCGCCGCCGGCGGCCACGAAGCCGCGGGCCGGGAAGGTGGGCAGGGGAATCTCGCCGTGGCCGCCCTCCGCGGTCAGCCCGCGCTCGACCACCGCGAACTGCCCCTCGGCCGCCGAGCCGGAGGCGACCTCGGCCAGCGGGACGTGGAGGCGAACCCGGTGCTGCTCGCAGGGGTTGTCGAACCACACCCGCAGGCGCACGAACGGCTCGCCGGCGCGCAGCTCCACCCTGGTGGACACCGGCACCAGCGCGAGCTCGGCGGAGCGCGCCAGGCCGCCCTCGCCGTCGAGCCCGCGGGGCCAGAGGTAGGTGCGCACCACCTCGACGGCCGCGCGCAGCGGGCCGGAGGCCGCCGGCGACACCGTCACCGACTCGGGCTCGGTGACGACCGGGTCGTCGTCCGGCGGGGCGCAGTTGTAGCTGTCGCCGGCGTCGCCGCCGTCCACCAGCCGCCCGACCCCGTCCAGCGTGGTGCCGCCGCCGCTGATCTGCAGACAGCCGTCGGGGCGGACCTCGACCTCGACCAGACCGTTCGACAGCCGTGCGCCCTCCAGCGTGACCGGCCCGCCGGCCGGTGGCTCACCGGCGGCTTGGCGCGGCCGGGCGGCCGT
>DASVXQ010000106.1:0-5104 GCA_036392615.1 Actinomycetes bacterium
GTCGCCGGCGCGGCGCGAGGTGCCGTCGGCGCCGGCACCGCCGGCGCGCGGCGAGGTGCCGGGTGCGGTGACGCTCAGTGCCTCCAGGACGTCGTCGAGGCCGCGGACGAGGGTGGCGCCGTCGCGGATGAGGTCGTTGCAGCCGGCCGCGCCGCGGTCCCACGGGGCGCCCGGGACGGCCAGCACCTGGCCGTGACCCCTGGTGCCGGCGGCCCGGGCGGTCGCGAGACTGCCGGACCCGGGGGCAGCCTCGACGACGACCACGGCTCCGGCGAGGGCCGCGATCAGGCGGTTGCGTGGAACGAAGTTGGCCGCCAGCGGCTTGGCACCGGGTGGATGCTCCGCGAGCAGGGTGCCGCCGGCCTCGCGGACGCGGCGGAACAGCTCGACGTTCCTGCGGGGATACGGCACGTCGAGGCCACAGCCCAGGACGACGACGGTGTGGCCACCGCCGTCGAGGGCGCCGGCGTGGGCAGCCGCGTCGACGCCGATCGCGCCGCCGCTGACCACGCAGATCCCGCTCGCCACCAGACCCGCCGCGAGGCTCCGCGCGGTCGCCCGGCGCAGGGCCGAGGCCTTGCGGCCTCCGACGATGGCGGCCGAGCACGGGGCACCGGGCGGATCCGGACCGTCGACGAACAGCCAGGCGCATGGCGGGTCGGGCGGCGCCTCCTCGAACGGCCAACCGGGGTCGCCGGCGACCATGAAGCGGACGCCGAGCTCGTCGAGGCGGGCGGCCACCAGCCGCGGATCGGGGCTGTCGGCGCGGAGCAGTCTCGCCGGTTCCACTCCGGCGGCGAGCCGCGCCGCGACGACCGAGGGCAGCGGCCCGGGCGTGGCCGCCAAGCCGAGCAGCGTGTCCCGCACCGTCGTCGCGGCCGACCACCAGGCCGGAAGGGCGTCGCGACCCGGCCTCGGCTGCGCGCCCGAGGAAGGCCGGTCGGCAGGGTCAGGGCCACGGGACCTCTGGGTAGGTTCATCCCCGGGTTCATCCTTCGGTGGAGGTTCAGGGTGGGTGGCGGGTGGGCTCATGCGGCGTCGGGCTCGTTGGTCGGATCGGAGGCGAGGTGGCGGAGGCCAAGTGCTTCGCGGACGTGGTGATCCGTGACGCGGGGGGCGGACTCGAGGTCGGCGATGGTGCGGGCGACCCGGAGGCAGCGGTGGTAGCCGCGGGCGGAGAGGCCGAGGCGGTCGACGGCGGCGGCGAGGAGGCGGCGGGCGGATTCGGTCGGGCGGCAGGTGCGGTCGAGGTCCGCCACGGCGAGCCGGGCGTTGGGCGTGCCGGACCGGGCGTGGGCAAGCTGGCGAGCCGCTGCGACGCGCTCGCGGACGAGCGCGGACGACTCGCCGGGGATGCCTGCCAGGTCGCCGGCGCCGACGCGGTCGACGCGGACGTAGAGGTCGAGGCGATCCAGTAATGGCCCGGAGAGGCGACGCTCGTAGCGGCGGACCTCCTCGGGGCCGCAGCGGCAGGCGCGCTCGGGGTCGCCGAGGTGCCCGCAGGGGCACGGGTTGGCCGCGGCGACCATCTGGAAGCGGGCGGGGAACTTCACGCTGGCGGCAGCGCGCACC
Organism: Actinomycetes bacterium; assembly: GCA_036392615.1. Classification (GTDB taxonomy): domain Bacteria; phylum Actinomycetota; class CALGFH01; order CALGFH01; family CALGFH01; genus DASVXQ01. The sequence goes on from DASVXQ010000106.1 coordinate 1,573, forward strand.
AGGGTGACCTCGCCCTCCTCCAGGGGCTGGCGGAGGGACTCGCAGGCGGCGCGGCTGAACTCCGCCAGCTCGTCGAGGAACAGCACGCCGAGGTGGGCGAGGCTCACCTCGCCTGGGCGGGGCACGCGGGAGCCGCCGCCGACCAGGCCGGCGACCGAGACGGTGTGGTGCGGCGCGCGGAACGGGCGGGCGATGACCAGGCCGGCGTCGGCGCCGAGCTGGCCGGCGGCGCTCAGCACCTGAGTGACCTCCAGCGCTTCGTCGCGGGTCAGATCGGGAAGCAGCCCGACAAGGCGGCGGGCGAGCATGGTCTTGCCGGCTCCAGGCGGGCCGACCAGCAGCAGGTTGTGGCCGCCGGCGGCGGCGATCTCCAGGGCCCGGCGGGCGAGCGACTGGCCGCGGACGTCGGCGAGATCCTCGACCGGGCTGGCCGGCGCCGTTCGGGGTGGACCGGGCGGCTGGAGGCTGCTGACGCCGCGGAGCCACTCGGTCACCTGGGCGAGCCTGGCGGCGCCGGCTGTGGCCAGGTCCGGGACGAGTGCGGCCTCGGCGAGGTTGGCGCTTGGGACCAGCAGCGTCCGGGCGCCGGCACGGCGGGCGGCGAGCGCCGAGGCGAGCACGCCGCGCACGGGGCGCAGGTCGCCGCCGAGCCCCAGCTCCCCCACCGCCCACAGGCCCTCGAGCGCCGGCATGGGGACCAGCCCGGCGGCGGCGAGCAGCCCGATCGCGATTGGCAGATCGAAGCCGGACCCTTGCTTGGGGAGGTCAGCCGGCGGCAGCGAAATGGTGATGCGGCGGTCGGGCCAGTCGAAGCCGGAGTTGCCGAAGGCGGCGCGGATGCGGTCACGGGCCTGCAGGATCGCGGTGTCGCCGAGGCCGACGACGGTGATGGACGGCAGTCCCCTGCCGATGTCGACCTCGACGCCGACGGGATGGGCGACCAGGCCGACGAGCGCGGTGGTGAAGACCCGGGCGAGCATTCAGAACGCCGCCTCGAGATGGTCGACCACCGGCGGGCCGCCGGAGGGCCAGGTGATCGTGACCACGTCGAAGCGCACGCTGCACGGCGGATGCCGCTCGCTCGCCAGGTAGGCCGCCGCCAGCTGGCGGAGACGGGCGCGCTTGGCATGGGTGACCGCCTCGGCCGGGGTCCCGTAGCCGTGCCCGCGACGGGTCTTGACCTCGCAGAACACCAGCAGGCCCGGCCCGGCGGCGATGACGTCGATCTCGCCGGCGCGGCAGCGCCAGTTGCGGGCGACGACCTCGAGCCCGGACGCGGTCAGCCGCTCGCAGGCGAGCTCCTCGCCACGGCGGCCGAGCTGGCCGCGGCGGTCACGCGCGCTCGCCGCGGCGCGGGTGGGCCGCTCCACCGGGGTGCGCTCATTGCTGGACATGGCCGGAACCTACCGCCGCGCTCGGGCGCGGCGGAGGTCCGGAACGAAATCTGTGGATAACCGCCCGGCAGGAAGGGAGGAGCCCGACCTCGGTCAGCAGGGGCGCGGGTCGTAGTCGCGGAGCTCCAAGGTGGACTTCTTGGGGCTGGAGGGCTTGGCGGGCGAGGAGCCCTTCGACGAGCGGCTCGATGAGCCGACGGTGGAGGGCGGGGTCGTCGTCGGGGAGACGCCGCGTTGGATGCCGCCGAAGTTGCTGCCGAGCATCAGGGTGAGCTCGCCGGCGGGGACCGCGGGACTCTCCTCGACCTGGGAGGGGCCGGCGATCCAGGAGCGGAGGGCTTCGGCGCGGCTGGACTCGCCGGGGGGATACAGGATCCGCGTGACGGCGAGCCCGCCGACACTGACGTTGCCGACGTCGGCGACCCGGAAGCCGGCGCGGACGAGCTGGTCCCGCGCCCGCTGGGCGAGACCCTGGACGCCGACGGCGTTGCGCACGTGGATCAGGCTCGAGACGGTGATGGCCGCGTCGGGCCGGGTGGTGGCGCTTGGCGCCGGGCGGCCGAGGAACTTGGCGACGACCGCCTGCGCCTCGGTCTGCTCGAGCAGCTCGCCGCGGTACGACTTCCCGACCCACAACGCCCGGGTCGGCACGGTGTAGGTCTGCATCGCGGACGGGCTGAAGGACCGGAAGCGCGCGGCGGTGCCCACGATCTCGGAGATCTTCAGGCCCTTGTCCTTGGTGAGGTCGCCGACCACCGCGCCGATGAAGGCGTTGGCCTTGAGCGGGTTGGTGAGGCCCTCGCTCAGCCCCTTCTTGAGCACCCCTTGGAGGAACGCCTGCTGCCGGCGCACGCGCCCGAGGTCGCCGTTGGGGTCCCAGCGCCAGCGGCCGTCCTTGAGGTACGAGAAGTCGCGGCTGCGCGCCAGCGAGAGCGCCTGGGTGCCGTTGAGGCGCTGGCAGCCGGCCCGGCGGATGTCGAGGCCGGAGAGGTTGTGCCCGGTGTTGTCCATGTCCCGGCTGGGGTACGGGAAGTTCACCCGGATCCCGCCGAGCGCGTCGACGATGCTGCGGAAGCCGTTGAAGTCGACCAGCAGGTAGTGGTTCACCGGGATGCCGAAGTTCTGCTCGATGGTCTTGGCGACCCGGCCGGGCCCGCCGGCGAAGGCGGCGTTGATCTTGTCCTGCCGGCCGACGTCGGCGATCGGCACCAGCAGGTCGCGCGGGATCGACAGCATGGACACCTTGCGGCTCGCCGGATCGACGTGGACCACGATGGTGACGTCGTTGCGCTCGCCGCTGACGTTGCCGAAGTGGCCGCCGGTGTTGGCGCGCGAGTCGGAGCCGACCACCAGCACGTTGAAGGGCCTGCCCGCCTTGGCGGCGTGCAGGCCGGGGACGGCGACGCTGGCGATCTGGCCGAGCCGCCAGCGCGCGTAGCCGGCGGTCGAGCAGACCAGCGCGAACACCACGGCAAGGCTGATGACGACCAGCCTGCGGCGACGGCTCCGCCTGCTGCGATCCTGGGATGCCTGGATGCGCAAGGCTCGGGAGGTGGTGTCCAGCATACCGAGGGAAGCTACCATGCCTCCCCCGACTTGCGTTATGCGAGGTATTACCGGCCGCCGGCGGCGAACACCCAACCGACCAGCAGGGCGACGATCACGATCGCGGAGATGAGGATCGCCAGGTCGACCGTCTTCTTGTCGCGGTAGCGACGAGTCGCGTTGAAGCCCACGGTTCCGTCCTCGGATCCCGGAGGAGCTAGAGCTCCTCCTTGCGGATCAGCTCCTCGATGTTGACGTCCTTGAAGGTCACCACGCGGACCTTGTTGACGAAGCGCGCCGGACGGTACATGTCCCACACCCAGGCGTCTTGCAGGGTGAGGTCGAAGTAGGCGTCGCTGTCCTGGTTGCGCACCTGCAGGTCCACCTTGTTCGCCAGGTAGAAGCGACGCTCGGTCTCGACCACGTACTGGAACATGCCCAGCACGTCGCGATACTCCTGATAGAGCTGGAGCTCCATCTCCGCCTCGTACCGTTCGAGGTCCTCGGCGCTCATCGCCCCTCCTGTCGTGCGCATTCGTCCGCCGTGGCGCGGGGTGGCGCGGCCCAGGGAGCGGCCACACCCGCGAACGAGT
>DASVXQ010000107.1:0-5174 GCA_036392615.1 Actinomycetes bacterium
CGCTTCAGGAGCCCACCGTTCTTGTTGACCATCTCCTGCCAGATCGTGTAGCCGCGGTGGGAGGCCTCACCCGGCTGGGAGAAATCGCCCGACAGCGGTAGCGACGCGCCGATCACCAGCGGCTTGGAGGTCTCGCCGCCCCCGCCGGAACCGCTCTTGTTGGAGCATCCCGCCGCTACCAGCAGCAGCAGCGCGACCAGGGCAGCCGGCAAGCGCCGGAACTTCGTCATCTCATTCATCCTCCCGTGACCCTTCCCACTCGAAGGGGCGACCCGGATTCGGAGGCGTGCGGTAGACAGCGATTCTAGACAGAACCGGCATTAGCGTGAATGCAAACGATTGCAGATACGTACACCGTCCTCGCACAGCGTGTCAATATCGCGCGGCCGCCTGCTCGGAAACCAGCGTGTCGCCCGCGCCGGCCGAGTGCCCCGCCGCCGGCCTCCCGCCGGAATCCCTTGCGGCCGGCTTCGGGCCGGATTCCCTTGCCGCCGGCTTGGCGCTGGAGTCCCGCACGACCAGCTCGGGGGTGATCAGGATGGTCTCGGGGTCACGGTCGGGCCGTTCGATGTGCGCCAGCAGCAGCCGCGCGGCCTGCCGGCCGAGCTCGTACTCCCCCACCCGGACGGTGGTGAGCGGCGGCTGGACGCGGTCGGACAGGGGCATGTCGTTCATGCCCACGATCGAGAGGTCGTCCGGGCAGCGCAGCCCGGCGGCGGCGGCCGCGTCCAGCGTGCCCAGCGCCAGCAGGTCGTTGGCGGCCACGATCGCGGTGAGGTTCGGCTCCCGCCGCAGCAGCGTCGCGGCGGCACGGCAGCCCTCCTCCTCGGTGAACAGCTTGGCGCGGACCATCCGGCCGGCGGGCAGGCCGAGCTCGCGCATGGCGCCGGTGAAGCCCTTGACGCGGCGGGAGCCGGTCGAGGTGTTCCCCGGTCCGGCGACGTGCCCGATGCGGCGGTGGCCCAGCTCGTGCAGGTGCCGCACGGCCAGGTTCATGCTGCCGAGGTCGTCGGGGATCACCGCGGAGACGCCGCCGCGGTCGAGCGTGCGGTTGACCAGCACCATCGGCACCGGCCCGGTGCGCAGCTGCTCGATGGCGGCGCCCCGCCGCCGCGCGGTGGCGATCAGCAGGCCGTCCACCTGGCTCTGGAGCATGCCGCCGAGCTGCACGCGCTCCTTGGACTCGTCGTTGTCGGTGTTGGCCAGCACCAGGGTGTAGCCGGCGTCGGCCAGCGCGTCCTCGGCGCCCTTGACCACCGGCGGGAAGAACGGGTTGGTGATGTCGGGGATGAGCATGCCGATCGCCAGCGAGCGCCGCGTCTTCAGCGCCCTGGCCATGCGGTTCACCCGGTAGCCGAGCTGCTCGGCCGCCACCCGCACGCGCTCGGCCGTCTCGGGGCTGAGCAGCCCCGCGGTGTGCTCGTTCAGCGCGCGCGAGGCCGTGGCTGGATGCACCCCGGCCGCCGCAGCGACGTCCTTCAGCCGTGGTGGCCGCAGACCGCCCTCCTACCGTGACCAGCACTGACGATGTGCGTGGACCGTAACCGTCCGCGGCGTCCGAGGTCAATGGCGCATTCCCGCCCCGCCGCCCGGGCCGGTCCGGTTGGCGCCCTGCATCCCGGCCAGGCTGGCCGGAGCCGCGATAGCCTTCACGGCCATGGTGATGACCGCCGTGGACGTGGTCGAGGTGCTCGAGCTGCTCGAGGGCGCCGGGATCGAGGCGTGGGTCGACGGCGGCTGGGGCGTGGACGCGCTGCTCGGCGAGCAGACGCGGGAGCACGACGACCTCGACCTGACCGTCCCGGTCGGCTCCGTGCCGGCCGCCGGCGCGCGCCTCGAGGCGGCCGGCTTCGCCACGCTGCGCGACTGGCTGCCGGTGGCGCTGGCGCTGCGCGATCCGAACGGGCGCGAGGTCGACCTGCACCCGCTGGCGCCGAGCCCCGACGGCGGCGGCGACCAGGCCCAGCCCAAGGGCCCGCCGTTCCACTACGCACCGCCGGCCAATGGGCGGATCGCCGGCCGGCCGGTTCGCTGCGTCGCGGCGGAGACACAGCTGCGCGCCCACCTCGGCTATCCGCCGACCGCCAAGGATCAGCACGACGTGCGGCTGCTCGCCCAGCGCTTCCGGCTCGAACCGCCGCCTCCCTACGCCTGACGGATCGGCGGTTGCCGCCCGGGGCCGGCGCGCTCCCCGGTCGCTCGCACGACGCGTCGAGTGTCTCCGCAACAAGCGCTTGCCGGCGCCTCGCGAGGTGGTGCGTCGGCCCAGGGTGGTGCCCACCGGGGCCCGGCGCCGGCCCGGCAGACGTTGCCGGCTACGGCACTAGGTGACCTTGACGATCTTGGCTACCGAGGGGACGTCACGGGAGTCCACCGCGACGAGGTAGTAGTAGCCCGGCGGGGTCAGGTTGGCGCTGGTGGTGAGCGACCAGCCCGATCCGCTCCTGGTGAGCGTGAAGTCGCCCTCGGCCGCGCCGAACTGGTGGGTGGTGCTCATCAGGCGGAACACCCGCACGCTCTTGAGCGTCGTGCCGGCCGCCAGCCGCGCCCCGACGGTGATCACCTGCTTGTGGGCCATGGTCGCCGGCGCCGAGGTGATCACCGGCCGGTCCGCGACGTCGACGTACCAGGGCTCGAACCGCTCCACCAGGGACTGCACGCTGCCACGCGCCGGGTTGCCGCCGACCAGGATGGCCCGGCCGGTCGGGTCCACCCACATGTTGGAGTGGTACTGGTGGGCGGCCGAGGCCGGTGCCACCGGCTCGATCCGGTTGAGGCCCGGGCGGTACAGCTGCGCCGTGTAGACGGGGTTGCCTTGCGGGTCCTGACCGCCGGCCAGCAGCACCCGCCCGTCGAACAGGGTCGCGTGTGAGAGGTACTTCCTGACCGTGTCCAGCCTCGGTCCGGCCGTGTAGACGGGATTGGGCGAGGAGTAGAGGTCGATCCGCGCGGTGGTCGCCACGCCGCCGCCCGCCACCATGACCTTGCGTCCCTCGCTGAGCGGCACGAAGAACGACGCTCCCTGGTCGCGCCGGTTGGTGTCGAGCCCGCTCACGCTCTGGAACCTGCCGGTCAAGGGCGACAGGAACCCTACGCGCACCGCCGATCCCCCGAAGCTGACCCCGGTGAAGAACAGCCGTCCGCCCGCGGTCGGCAGCATGTGCGCGTAGTTCGGCATGGCCCGCACGTAGGGCACGACGCTCCAGGTGCGGGTGCGGTGGTGGTAGATCTCGGGCCGGGCGTTGAGCCCGCCGGCGCCGTTGATGCCGGAGTTCACGAATACGTCACCGGAGCCGAGCTCGGTGGCGCCGGGGTACCACCGGCCGCCGGCCATCGAGGCGACCTTGACGAACTGCCTGCGGACCCAGTCGTATTCGTAGCTGGTCCGTAGTCCGTAGAAGGGGTCGTACTGCCGGGTCCCGCCGGCCACCAGAATGTTGCCGTTCGGCAGCATCGCATGGCCGGCGCAGAACAGGTCGCCCGGCGTGGGAAGCTTGAAGGTCGCGCAGGTGTCGGGGAAGAAGACGTAGCTCTGGAACTGGCCGGCGGCGAGCTGGGCCGGGTCGTTGCCCGAGCCGGCCATCAGCAGCACCGAGCCGTCCGGCAGTACCGACGCATGCACCGGGTTGAAGCCGTCCGGCAGCCGGCAGCTCGTCCAGCGGCCGGTCAGCGGCCCGGCCGGCGCCGCCAGGCGCTGCCGCTGCGCCGGTGTCAGCGGCGCCAGCGAGCTGCGGAGCGTTGCCCGCTCGGAGGCGCGCACCGCCTGCTCCGTCTCGCGGACGATGCGCTCGGCCTCGGTCTCGCCCGCAGGCGCGGCCTGGGAAGCCCAGGTCGCCGTCCGGGACGCCGAGGTCGCCACCTGGAGTTTTCGGGTCGCCACCTGGGACGCCCCGGACGCCGCCTGGAACCCCCGGGTCGCGACCTGGGACGCCCGGGACGCCGCGCCCACCGGCACGGGGAACAGTGCCACACCCGCCAGCAGCGCCGTGGCCAGCACAAGCCGCACCTTCACAGCCCACCCCCCTGGGACCGCCCGGCGACGCGCCGCACGGGACTGCGCGGCGCGAGCGAACCAAGCCTGTGAAGTGTCGCTCTCGGGCCATGCGACGACAATGGTCCAACTGCGTGAGTCAGCCTATGCAGCGGGCGGTCACGGGGGCCCGCGCCTCGCCACGCCTGACCCATGGATCAGTTGACGCGCCGGTCAGTTGACGCGCAGGCCAGTTCCCGGCAGCTCCGCCGCGCCGCCGGTCACCCGCGGTCAGCTCACCAGGACCTGGACGGTGTGGTAGCCGGTGGCGCCGCTGGGGAACGACTCGGCGAACGTGGAGGTCTGGAGCTGGCCGCGGCCGTCGGTCGCCCGGGCGCGGATGGTGTGCCTGCCGGGAACGGCGTCCCACTCGACCACCCACTGGCGCCAGGTGTCCGGGTCGCTGGTGCCGAGCGCCGCCGGTATCCAGTCGCCGCCGTCGATCTGGACCTCCACCTTGGAGATGCCGACGTGACGGGACCAGGCGACGCCGGCGACGGGCACCTTGCCGGCGCGCAGCCGACGGCCGACCACTGGCGTGTCGATCCGGGCCATGGTCTTCATCTGCCCGCCAGGCGCCCAGCCGCGCTCCATCCAGTAGGGCTCGAAGCGGTCCAGCCGGTCGAGCCGGATCTCCTGGAGCCACTTGCACGCCGAGGCGTAGCCGTACACGCCAGGGACCACCAGGCGCGCCGGGAAGCCGTGCTCGTCGGGCAGCGGCTCACCGTTCATCGTCACCGCCACCAGCGCGTTGCGCCCGTCCAGCGCCAAGGCCGTCGGGAAGCCGGTGGTGAAGCCGTCGACCGAGACCCCGACGAGCTGGGTCGCGCCGGGTCGGGGCCGGGCGCGCCGGAGGATCTCGTCGAGCCGCACGCCCCGCCAGCGGGCGTTGCCGCTGAGGCGGTCGCCGATCTCATTGGACACGCACACCAGGGTGATGTCGTGCTCCTCCATCGGCATGGCCAGCAGTTGCCGGTAGCTGAGCTCGAAGGGGTGGTCGACCATCCCGCCGACCTTGAGCTTCCAGCCGCGCGCGTCGACCACCGGCGGGAAGATCTCCGTGTCCACCCGGTAGAAGGCGTGGTTGGGCGTGATATACGGCGACAGCCCCGGAACGCCCAGGTCCCGGGCCGCCCCGTCGCCC
>DASVXQ010000108.1:0-3590 GCA_036392615.1 Actinomycetes bacterium
GCGCCCGCCGGGCAGGTGCACCACCGTGCCGGGGACCAGTGCGCGCACCGCGCCGGCCAGCTCCTCGTCGCGGGCGCGGCGGTCGGCGTCGGCCAGGGCCGACTCCCTGGCGCGGATGCGGCGGCGCAGCTCCCAGTACTCGCGCACGTCGCCGCGGTCGCAGGCGGCCGAGCGCAGGTAGCCCTCCAGGTACTCGGCGTTGCGGGCCAGCGTGCGCTCGGCGCCGTGCACCGTCCGGTCGATCAGGAACTGCGCGAACGACGACGCCAGCAGCCGCTCGGCGGCCGAGCGGGTGTAGTTGGCCACCAGGTTGACCGCCATGTTGTAGGACGGCCGGAACGACGACACCAGCTCGTAGCTGCGCGTCGAGGCCAGCGCGCAGATGCGCTCGAAGGGCACGAACGGCTGGTGCAGCACCACAGCGGCGCCGCGGGTGTCGATGCCGCGCCGCCCGGCGCGCCCGGTGAGCTGGGTGTACTCGCCGGGGGTGAGCAGCTCGTGCCGCTCGCCGTCCCACTTGGAGAGCCGCTCGATCACCACCGTGCGGGCCGGCATGTTGATCCCCAGCGACAGCGTCTCGGTGGCGAACACCACCTTGACCAGGCCCTGCGCGAACAGCTCCTCGACCGCCTCCTTGAACAGCGGCAGCATGCCGGCGTGGTGGCTGGCGACCCCGCGCTGCAGCGACTCGGACAGGTCGGCGTAGCCGAGCGCGTCCAGGTCCGCCGGGTCGAGCTGGGCGACCCGCAGGTCGAGGAACTCAGCGATGCGGTCGCGCTCGTCGCGGGTGGTGAGGTTGATGTTGGCCGCGCGGCACTGCGCCAGCGCCTGGTCGCAGCCGGCGCGCGAGAAGATGAAGTAGATCGCCGGCAGCAGGCCCTGCTCCTCCAGCAGATCGACCACCTCGACCCGGCTCGGCACCCAGTCGCGCCGGATCGCCTGCGGCCCGTTGCGGCCGTGGCGGCCCTTGCTGTCGCGCCCGGCGCGCCACTCCCGCTCGCCGCGGCGCAGCACCGACGGGTTGGGCACCAGCTCGCCGTCCGAGGCGACCAGCATCGGGTGCAGCTGCCGGCCGGTCAGGTAGTAGTTCTCCAGCGGCACCGGGCGGCGCTCCTCGATGATCACCTCGGTGGCGCCGCGGGTCGCCTCCAGCCAGTCGCCGAACTCCTCGGCGTTGGACACGGTCGCCGACAGCGCGGCCACCTTGACGTCCACCGGCAGGTTGATCAGCACCTCCTCCCAGACCGCCCCGCGCACCCGGTCCTGGAGGTAGTGGACCTCGTCCATCACCACGTAGCGCAGCCCCGCCAGGGTGGGGCTGCCCTCGTAGAGCATGTTGCGCAGCACCTCGGTGGTCATCACCACCACCGGCGCCTCGCCGTTGATCGAGTTGTCGCCGGTCAGCAGCCCGACCTGCCGGGCGTGGTGGCGCGCCACGAAGTCGCCGAACTTCTGGTTGGACAGCGCCTTCAGCGGGGTGGTGTAGAACGCCTTGCCACCCTCGCGCAGCGCCAGCCAGACGGCGAACTCTCCCACCACCGTCTTGCCCGCGCCGGTCGGCGCCGCCACCAGCGCGCCCCGGTCGGAGGCCAGCGCGAGGCAGCCCCGCCGCTGGAACTCGTCCAGCTCGAAGGGATAGGAGCGCGCGAACTCCCCGACCAGCGCCTCGGGATCCCGGGTGCCGGTCCGGTTCGTGCCGCCCGGTATGACGTCCAATCGCTCGACCATGTCCCTGCCATGCTGCCATCCCGGCCCCACAGCGTGCGGGCGCCGCTGGGTCGGTTCTATGCTCCGGTTGTCGCGACCCCTGGTGGAGGTGGTGTTCGTGCGTCGGTATCTCGTCGTGGCGAACCAGACACTCGTTGGCGACGAGCTGCTGCGCTGCGTCCGCGAGCGCATGCGGGCGGGGCCATGCCATTTCCACGTGCTGGTGCCCGCCACCCCTGCCAGCCAGCTCGACCAGGAGTACGTTGCCAGCGTGCCAGAACACGTGCGGGTCGCCGCCACCCACGAGCCCGGCGACGAGCGCCGGCTCGCCGCCAGAGAGCTGCTGGAGGACGAGGCGGACGAGATCCACGCCGACCGCCCGGGGGAGGACCTCGGGCGGGTGCTCGCGCGCGAGCAGCTCCGCGAGGCGCTCGCCCGCCTGCGCGCACTGGGCGCCGACGCCGGCGGCGAGATCGGCGTGCCCGATCCGCTGGAGGCCATCGGCGTGGTGCTGCACCGGCACGAGTTCGACGAGGTGATCCTCTCCACCCTCCCCCTGCGCCGTTCGCGCTGGCTGGCCACGGACCTGCCCAGCAGGATCCAGCGCAGCCACCGGCTGCCGGTGACCCAGGTCACCGGGCCGGCGCACGCGGCGGCCCCTCAGACCCCCAAGGAGTAGCAATGGCATCGCCACCCACAGCCGTCGACGCGCGAGGTCAGATCCGGGCCTCCAGCCTGCGACAGGACCGCTGGTGGCTGCAGCCCACGGTCACCGTCGCGGTGCTGCTCGGCTTCGTGGTCTACGGTGTCTGGGTGGCGTTCGTCGACAAGAACTACTTCGCCGACCCCTACATCTCGCCGTTCTACTCGCCCTGCCTCGCGGCCAAGTGCGGCGACCACGCCACCGCGGCGATCTTCGGGAGCTGGTGGCCGCTGTCGCCGGCGCTGATCGTGCTGCCGTTCCCGCTGGGCTTCCGGCTCACCTGCTATTACTACCGCAAGGCCTACTACCGCTCGTTCTGGTGGGCGCCGCCGGCCTGCGCGGTGCGCGACGCCCGGCCGCGCTACAGCGGCGAGACCAGGTTCCCGCTGATCCTGCAGAACATCCACCGCTACTTCTTCTACCTGGCGCTGCCGTTCCCGATCATCCTGCTGTGGGACGGCATCCAGGGCTTCCACTTCCGCGACGGCTGGGGCATGGGCCTGGGGTCGCTGATCCTGGTGGTCAACGCGGTCCTGCTGGGGCTCTACACGCTGTCGTGCCACTCCTGCCGGCACCTGTGCGGCGGCCACGTCGACCGCTTCTCCAAGGCGCCGGCGCGCTACTGGCTGTGGCGCCAGGTCACCGCGCTGAACGCCCGCCACGCGGTCTACGCCTGGATCTCCCTGGTGTTCGTCGCCCTGACCGACCTGTACGTGCGGCTGGTCGCCAGCGGCGTGGTTCATGACCCGAGGTTTTTCTGACCATGGGCGATTGCCACCGCAGTCCCCGATCGATGTGGGGGGAGCTCGCTCCCCCCGATCCACCGAGGCACCCCCTTGGGGTTCCCCGGACCCCTCCGGCGGCCCCCCAAGAGCGCCTCTGCCATGCTCGCCGGGCATGGTTCACCCGCCCGTCCGAGAGATAGGGTTGCTTGAGATGTCCGAATATCAGACCCATGAGTTCGACGTCGTGGTCGTCGGCGCCGGCGGCGCCGGGCTGCGGGCCGCGATCGAGGCGTCGGCGCGCGGGGCGCGGACCGCGATCATCTGCAAGTCCCTGCTGGGCAAGGCCCACACGGTGATGGCCGAGGGCGGCGTGGCCGCGGCGCTCGGCAACGTCTACCCCGAGGACAACTGGCGGGTGCACTTCCGCGACACCATGCGCGGCGGCAAGATGCTCA
>DASVXQ010000109.1:0-7631 GCA_036392615.1 Actinomycetes bacterium
CCCAGCGCCGCGGTCGGCTCGTCGAGCACCACCAGCTTGGGCTCGCCGAGCATCGACCGCGCGATGGCGACCGACTGGCGCTGGCCTCCGGAGAGCGACGCCACTTGGGTGCGGACGCTTGGAATCCGCACGGACAGGCGCTTGAGCACGCCGCTGGCCTGCTGCTCCATGGAGGTCTCGTTGAGCAGCTTGCTGCCGCTGAGCCGCTCGCGACCGAGGAAGAGGTTGGCGACCACGTCCAGGTTGTCGCTGAGCGCCAGGTCCTGGTAGACGGTGGCGATGCCCAGCGCGGTCGCCGCCTGCGGGCTGTTGACGTGGACCGGACGACCCTCGAACTGGTACTCGCCGGAGTCCATCGAAATGATCCCCGAGATGATCTTGACGAGAGTCGACTTGCCGGCCCCGTTGTCACCGACGAGAGCGGTGACGCATCCGGCGTGGGCCTGGAAGTCCACGTCGGTCAGCGCCTGCACGGCGCCGAATCGCTTGCTGACCCCGGAGAGGTCGAGCAGGGGCACGCTGTCGGGCACGCTACCTCCTCCTCGCAGCCGAGCCTGACGGGCGGCGGAGGTTGTCCGTCCGCCGCCCGTCAGAGCGCCGTCAGGTGCCGTCTAGGTTAGGCCCACTTGGGAGCAGACCGAAGCGGCCGAGCCGGTGCAGATCTGGTCGGCCTTGAGGAACCCGTCCGAGATCATCTGCCCGACCGTCTGCTTGGCGTTGTCCTTGGTCACCGCGACCGGGGTCAGGATGATCGAGGGGACGTCCGCGGATCCGTTGTTGGTGGTCGTGGTCGCCAGGGCCTTCGCCTTGGCGGTGTCGCCGTTGGCCAGCGCGACCGCCCACTCGGCGGTCTTCTCGGCCTCGGGCTTGATGGCCTTGTAGACCGTCATGTACTGCTCGCCGGTCAGCACCCGCTGCACGGCGGCAAGCTCGGCGTCCTGGCCGGTGACCGGCGGGAGCGGGCTGATGCCCTGGCCCTTGAGGGCCGCGATCGCGCCGCCGCCGGTGCCGTCGTTGGCCGCGTAGACGCCCACGAAGCCGGTCTTGCCGAGCGCGGTGATGGCCTGCTCCATCTCGGTCTGGGCCTTGTCAGGGCTCCAGTCCGGGGTGTCGTACTCCTTGGCGATCTTGAAGCCGCTGGAGTCGAGCACGCTGTGGGCGCCCTGCTTGAACAGCTTGGCGTTGTTGTCGGTGGGCGCCCCGTTGATCATCACCACCGAGCCCTTCTTGCCCTCGGCCTTCAGCTTGTCCACCAGCGAGCTGGCCTGGAGCTTGCCGACCTGGACGTTGTCGAACGAGATGTAGTAGTCGACCGGAGCGTTGAGGATCAGCCGGTCGTAACTGATCACCGGCACGTTCTTGGCCTTGGCCTTGCTGACGATCGAGGCGGCCGATGCCGAGTCCACCGGGTCCAGCACCATCACCTTGGCGCCGTTGGTCAGCGCAGCGTCGGCCTGCGACTGCTGGGCCGAGGCGTCCTGGTTGGCGTTGGAGTAGATGATCTTGCAGTCGGAGCAGAGCGCCTTGACCTTGGCCTCGAACAACGGCTTGTCCTGCGCCTCGTAGCGGGTCGTCTTGGTCTCGGGCAGCAGCAGGGCGATCGTCTTGCTCCCACCGCCGCTCGAGCCACCTGACGAGCTCCCGTTGTTGGTCGAGCACGCGGCCGCCAGCAGGGCGATCGCGGTGACACCGGCGATCAGCCCTCCGAACGACGCTGCGCGTTTGCGAAGCAACTTCCCACCTCCTGTTGGTGTACTGGGCCGCCTGACCCTGACCGGGGTGCCCCTCGGCTCCCCGGGCCCTCCCTTCAGCTGGTTTCGTCACCTCCCTGGCACGGTCTCCAGCGGCTCGGATCCCCCCGTCACGACGTTGATCCGGGAGGAGATGAACCGGTCCGAGTCTCCCAGCACGAGCGCCAGCGCACCAAGCACCTCGGCACGCTCGCCGAGCACTCCTGGCACGATCCGCGCGGTCTCCGCCGCCGAGCGGATCGCGCTGCGCCAGACCACCTCGCGCATCGGCCCCAGCAGCAGGTCGCCGGCGCGGCTCAGCTCCCCGCCCACGACGATCAGCTCCGGGTTGATCAGGTTGCAGAGGTTGGCCACCGCGATGCCGATCGAGCGGCCCGCGTCGGCCACCACCCGCTGGCAGCCGGGGTCGCCCTCCACCGCCAGCCGCACCACCTTGCGCAGCGTCAGCCCGTTGCCGCTGCGCGGGCGCAGCAGCTCCAGGATGGCCGGCCCGCCGGCGACCATCTCGAGGCAGCCGCGGTTGCCGCAGGCGCACACCGGGCCACCGCTGACGATGGTGGTGTGGCCGATCTCGCCGGCGGTGCCCGAGGCGCCCGAGTACGGCCGGCCGTCGAGCACCAGGCCGGCGCCGATGCCGGTGGCCGCCTTGATGTAGGCGAGCAGCCCGCTGCCCTGGCCCGCGCCCCACATCCACTCCGCCAGGCCGCCGAGGTTGGCGTCGTTGTCGACCACCACCGGCAGGTCGAGCCGCCGGTGCAGCTCCTCGCCCGCGCGGATGCCGATCCAGCCGGGCAGCAGCGCCGAGGCGCCGACCATCCCGGTACGGCGGTCGATCGGGCCGGGCATGCCCATGCCGACGCCGACCACCCGGTTGCGGCACATCTCCGCCTCGGCGAGCACCTGCTCGACCAGCCGGGCCGCGCTGTCGAGGCCGTGGGCGGCGTCGCGGTCGACGTCCAGCTCCTCGACCGCCTCGGCGAGCACCTGGTGGCCCAGGTCGGAGACGGCCACGCGCAGGTGCCGGTGGCCGAAGTCGACTCCGACCGCCCCGCCGGCGGAGCGGTCCAGGGCGATCAGCACCGGCGGGCGGCCGCCCTGCCCGCTCGGGGCGGCGCGGTCGCCGTCCACCTCGGTGACCAGTCCAACCGCCTGGAGGTCGGCGACCAGGCTGGAGATGGTCGAGCGGGACAGGCCGGTGCGGCGCGCGATCTCGGCCCTGCTGACCGGGCCGGCCGCGCGCAGGACGGCGACCACGCGGCCGCGGTTCTGCGCGCGCAGCGACTCCAGCGAGCCGACACCCGGTCTCGACATCCGCGCTCCCGTTCTCCACCTGCTGCCCCGGTCGGCGACCGGATGGTCCGACCAAGTTTGTGCTCTTTCCGGTAGAACCTGGTCGAGCCGGCCACGGTCGCGACCGCGGCGGGCCGAACCCCGGCGGGAGCCGGTCCGCGTGCCGGCGGCCACCGCCTGGCCACGGCAAGCGCGGCCGGACGGGCGACGGCGGGCGGTGCGGGCACCGGGCCTGTTCCCTGGCGGAGAACATTGGCCCGAGCGGGGCAGTATGTCAACGGTCCGGCAAATCTTCCACCGACCGCCGCGGTTGGCGTCTGCGCTCCGGTCAAACCGGCCGGTTTCGGGCCATGCCAGCGGGATGCCAGCGGGCCGCCGGCGCGCTGACAGCCGGCTGCGACCGGCGTGCAAGCGGGCTCCTCCATGATCGCCGGGAACGAACCGAGAGAAGGAGCCCAAGCATGCGAGACGCCATCCAGGCCGAAGGTCTGGTCAAGCGCTTCGGCGGGACCACCGCCCTGGCCGGAGCCGACCTGGTCGCCCGCACCGGCACGGTGCTGGCGGTTCTCGGGCCCAACGGGGCCGGCAAGACCACCGCGGTGCGGATCCTGGCGACCCTGCTGCGTCCCGACGAGGGCCACGCCACGGTCGCCGGCTACGACGTGGTCGACCAGGCGCACCAGGTCCGCCAGATGATCGCGCTGACCGGCCAGTACGCCGCGGTCGACGAGAACCTCACCGGGATCGAGAACCTCCTGCTGATCGGGCGCCTGCTCGGCCAGTCCAAGCGGGCCGCGCGCGGGCGCGCGCTGGAGCTGCTCGAGGAGTTCGACCTCACCGAGGCCGCCGGCCGCGCCGCCAAGACCTACTCGGGCGGCATGCGCCGGCGGCTGGACCTGGCCGCCAGCCTGGTCGGCCGGCCACGGGTCGTCTACCTCGACGAGCCCACCACCGGGCTGGACCCGCGTGGCCGCGGCGACCTCTGGCGGGTGGTGCGGCGGCTGGTCGACGACGGCGTGACCGTCCTGCTGACCACCCAGTACATGGAGGAGGCCGACCAGCTCGCCGACGACATCGTGGTGATCGACCGCGGCCAGGTGGTCGCCACCGGCACTCCGGACCAGCTCAAGTCGAAGGTCGGCGGCCACATCCTGGTGGTCAGCCCGGTCGACGAGTCCGACCTCGGCACGGTCGCCGCGGTGGTGGGGGAGCTGGCCCGCGAGGCGCCGGAGGTCGCCCACGGCGGCGTGTCGATCGCCGTCAATGACCCGGGCCTGCCGCCGGCGGTCCTCCAGCGGCTCACCGCCGGCGGCATCCAGGTCGCCGAGTTGAGCCTGCGCAAGCCAAGCCTCGACGAGGTCTTCTTCACCCTCACCGGCCGGCGCACCGAGGCCGAGCCAGCCGGTGACGAGTCAGATCGGAGTGCCGCATGACCACCATCGCCCATCCCACGCGCGCGGCCCTGCCCGCGCCGTCCAGCGGCGTCGGGCCGCTGGCAGTGCTGAAGCACTCGATGATCCTGTCCTGGCGCAGCCTGGTGCAGATCCGCCACAACCCAACCGAGCTGATCGACCTCAGCCTCCAGCCGCTGATGTTCGTGCTGCTGTTCGCCTACGTCTTCGGCGGCGCGCTGTCCGGCTCGCCCAAGCAGTTCCTGGAGTTCGGGCTGGCGGGCATCGTCGTCCAGAACGCCCTGTTCCTGAGCATGAACACCGCGGTGGCGCTGAACACCGACATCACCAAGGGCGTGTTCGACCGCTTCCGCAGCCTGCCGATCGCGCGGTCCGCGCCGCTGGCCGGCCGGATCGCCGCCGACCTGGTCCGCCAGGTGTGGTCGATCGCGATTCTGCTCGGCGTCGGCATGCTGCTGGGCTTCCGGGTCCACACCGGGCCGCTGGAGGCGCTCGGCGCGGTCGCCCTGCTGATGGCCTTCACGCTGGCCTTCTCCTGGCTGCCGGGGCTGATCGGCATGCTGGTCGACCAGCCGGAGAAGGTGCAGGTGTTCGGCTTCGTGGTGATCTTCCCGATGACCTTCGCCTCCAGCGCGTTCGTGCCGACCGGCACCATGCCCGGCTGGATGCAGGCGTGGGTCAAGGTCAACCCGGTCACGCTGCTGACCGACGCGATGCGCGGCCTGCTGGTCGACGGCGCCGTGCTGCGTCCGGCGCTGGGCGCGCTGGCCTGGGGCGCGGCTATCGCGGCGGTGTTCGCTCCGCTGGCCCTGCAGGCGTTCCGGCGGCGGACGTGACCCCGGCGGCCATCGCCGCCTCCAGCTCCTCGCGCGGCTGTGCGGTGCCGCGCTCGGTGGCAAGGGTGAAGCCCTCGTCGCCCAGCGCGGCCCGCGCGGCGGCGCGCACGCGCAGCACGTCCGGGTCGGCCCGGTCGGGCATGCCCCGCAGCGCGGCGGCGTTGCCCAGCAGGGTGGCGGCCCGCTCGGCCCGGCCCTCGGCCAGCACGATCGCCGCCAGCAGCTCCAGCGTCCTGGCCATCACCGGCCGGTCCCTGGTGCGCAGCGCCACCACCAGCGACCGCTCGTACCACTCGCGTGCCGCTTCGAGGTCGCCGGCGTCCAGCTCCACGTAACCGCGCACGGTGAGCAGCGAGGCGTGCAGCTGGCCGTAGGGGTGCTGGCCCTCCATCGAGTTGGCGATCCCCTCGTCGAGCCGTGTGCGGGCGGTCTCCGGGTCGCCGGCGCGGCGGGCGATCTGGGCGGCGACCCAGCCCAGGTAGAGCCGCTCCTCCCTGGCGCCGACCGAGCGGGTGATCCGCTCGGCCTCCTCCAGGTCCCGCCTGGCCCCGGCGAGGTCGCCGGCCTGTGCGCGCACCCAGGCGAGCCGCCCCATCACGTGGCCGACGTCCTCGTGGTCGCCCAGCATCGCCAGGGTCTCCCTGGCCTCCAGCAGCGCCGGGATGACGGTGCGCTGGTCGGCGCTGTAGGCGCTCAGGTCGACCCGGGCGAACAGCGCCTGCCCGATGCCCCAGCGCTCGCCCAGCGCGCGGAAGCGCTCCACCGCCTGGTCGAGCAGCGTCTCGGCCTGCCGCGCCTCGCCGAGGTTGATCAGCAGCTGCGCGGTGATGAACGGCTCCAGCGCGCGGGTCCAGGGGTCCGGGTGGGTCGCCATCGGGCGGACCAGCTCCAGCGCGGCGGCGTCGTCGCCGTGCAGGATCGCGTTCATCACCGGCAGCAGCGCGGCCATCGGGTGCAGCAGTCGGGGATCGTCGTGCGGCAGCGCCGCCATCATCCTGGCCGTTTGGTCGAGGTACTCGAGCGACCCCGAAAGCTCCTCCCCGCCGGAGAGCACCGTCAGCGCGGCGGCGAGGTACCCCTGCACGCGCACCGCCGGCGACACCGGGCCGGCCATCGCCAGGGCCTGCCTGGCCCACTCGGCGCCCTCAGCGCGGGCGCTCTGCAGGAACCAGTACCAGCTCACCGAGGCGACCAGCCGCATCGCCAGCTCGGCATTCCCGCTGTCGATCGCCCAGCGCAGCGCGCCGTGGAGGTTCTCGCGCTCGGCGGTCAGCAGGCGGATCCAGTCGAGCTGCTCGGCGCGGCGCAGGTGCGGCTCGGCCTCCTCGGCCAGCTCCAGGAAGTAGTCGGCGTGCGCGCGGCGCAGCGCCTCGTCCTCGCCGGCCTCCAGGCGCCGCTCCCGGCCGTAGGCGCGCATCGTCTCGAGCATCGAGTAGCGCACCTCGGCGCCGTCCTCGGTCGCCACCACCAGCGACTTCTCCACCAGCGCGGCGAGCAGCCAGAGCACCTCGTCGCGGTCCAGGCCGCCGAGCTCCGGCCCGGCGCAGACCCGCTCGGCCGCCTGGAGGGTCGCGCCGCCGGGGAAGACCGCCAGCCGGCGGGCCAGCACGCGCTCCGGGTCGCTCAGCAGGTCCCAGCTCCAGTCCACCACCGCCCGCAGGGTCTGGTGGCGTGGCAGCGAGGTCCGGCTGCCGCCGGCGAGCAGGCGGAAGCGGTCGTCGAGCCGGGCGGCGATCTGCTCGGGAGAGAGCCCCCGCAGGCGCGCGGCGGCCAGCTCGATCGCCAGCGGGATGCCGTCCAGCGCCCGGCAGATGTCCAGCACCGGGCGGACGGTCCGCTGGTCCACCGCGAAGCCCGGCCGCGCGGCGGCGCCGCGGTCGACGAACAGCCGCACCGCCGGGTAGGCCAGCGCCTCGGCGGGGGCGACCTCCCCGGCGGGCATCGCCAGCGGCCCCACCGGGTGCAGCACCTCGCCGGTGATGCCAAGCGGCTCGCGGCTGGTCGCCAGCACGCGCAGCCGCGGGCAGCGCGCCAGCAGCACGTCAATCAGCGCGGCCGCCGGCTCCACCAGGTGCTCGCAGTTGTCCATCACCAGCAGCAGCTGCTTGTCGCCGATCGCCTCGACGATGCGCTCGCGCGGCGGCACCGGGCTGGACCCGCCGCGCGGCCCGCGCCGCGCCAGCAGGCCGAGCTCGCGCGCGCCGAACAGCGACAGCACCGCCTGTGGCAGGTCGACCGGGTCGACCACCGGCCCCAGCTCGGCCAGCCAGACGCCCTCCGGCATCCGGTCGACCAGGGTCGCGGCCGCCTCGGTCGCCAGCCTGGTCTTGCCCGAGCCGCCC
>DASVXQ010000110.1:0-10939 GCA_036392615.1 Actinomycetes bacterium
CCGGCGGCCCTGGCCGGCCTGGCCGGCCTGGCGGTGGCAACCGGGGTGCTGGCCGCGCTGGTGCCCGCGTGGATCTCGGCCCGGCAGGACGTGGTCGCCGCGCTGGCGGCGCGGCGCGGCATCACCCGGTCGCGGCGGCGCTGGGTGGTGCTCGGCGCCGCGCTGGTGGTGGCCGGCGCGGCGGTACTGGCCGCCGGCGCCTGGCGGAGCAGCCCGACGATCATCCTCACCGGACTGGCGGTCGGCGAACTCGGACTGGTGCTGTGCACGCCCGCCGTGGTGGGCCTGGTGGCCAGGGCCGGCCGCTGGCTGCCGCTGGCCCCACGGATCGCCCTACGCGACACCGCCCGCAACCGTACGGCCGCGGCGCCGGCGATCTCGGCCGTGATGGCCGCGGTCGTCGGCAGCCTCGCCGTCGGCGTGGTGATCACCGCGAGCACCCAGCGCAACAGGGACGACTACCACTCGGTCACCCGGCCGGGGGACGTGGTCGTCGATGCCACCGGCAAGGATGGCCGCGGGCGGGCGCCGGCGCAGGCCGTTGTCCTCCTGCGCCGCACGATGCCCGTCGAGCGGGTCCACCGGATCGGCGTGCCGGCGTGCGGCGGCGGACAGTGCGCGGTCAGACCGCAGACGCCGGCGGCTCGCCGGTGCCCGTACTCGCCCGAGGTGCTGCGACGCGACCCGACCCCGGTCGAGCAGCGCGCCGCACGGCGGGACTCCCGCTGCGACGGCCTCGGTGGCCTGTACCGCTACTTCAAGTATGGCTTCACCGACAGCTTCACCCTCGTCATCGACCGGGACGCGGTCGGCGCGGTCACCGGCCTGGCGGCCGAGGACGCCGAACCGGCGGCGGCGGCCCTGCGTGCCGGCAAGGTGGTCGTCGACCACCCACGCTACCTGCACGACGGCCAGGCGACGCTGACCATCACGTCGTTCGACCTGTTCGACAAGACCAGGGACAAGACCCGGATGGTGACGGTGCCCGGCTCCGTGCTGCCGCACCGCCCGCGAGCGCCGATCACCTTGATGACCTGGCAGACGGCCCGTTCGCTCGGGCTGGATGCCGTGCCGTCGATCGTGCTGGCCACCACCAGCCGCATGCCGACGGTCGCCGAGCAGGACCGGCTTCAGGCCGCGCTCGGCAACCCGGTCGGGGTGTACGTCGAGCGGGGCCCGGGGTCGCGGTCGGACACCCGGACCCTGCTGCTGCTGGCCGTGGTGGCCGGCGTCATCGCCTTGGGGGCCGCCGCGATCGCCACCGGGCTGGCCGCCGCCGACGGCCGTGCCGACCTCGGCACCCTCGCCGCCGTCGGCGCAACCCCCCGCGTCCGGCGCGGGCTGTCACTGAGCCAGTCCGGCGTGATCGCCGGGCTGGGGTCGGTGCTCGGCGCGGCCGCCGGGCTGGGCGGCTCCGTCGCCGTGCTGCTCGCCCTCAACCGGGGCTACGCCGACGTCTGGCCGGCGCCCACCCCCTACCCGATCACGTTGCCGTGGCTCAACGTCGCCATCGCGCTGCTGGTGGTGCCCCTGACGGCGATGCTCGGCGCCGGCCTGCTGACCCGCTCCCGGCTACCGATCGAGCGGCGCCTGTAACCGCCGTCACCGCCGCAGCCGCGACGCTCCCATGGCCAGGCGCTGCAGCGTTCGGTCACGGGCTGCCGGGCGCCGTGGCGACTGGCGAAGACCGCGGAGGCGTCCCGGACGATGGCCGACGCTGCCTTGCGGGCAACGGCGCCTGGCTGGTGGGTCAGCCGCTGCGGAGGGCCGGACTCGCAGGCTGGTGTGATCGGCGCTGGCATTGAGGGGGAGAGGACCCCGCCAGGCGGCGCTGGGCCCACGATTCGTAGAGTTGTTCGTGTCTTGGAACGCTGTGCGGCCCTTGAGCACACGTGAAGCGCCTCCGTGGAGGGGCTTCATATGGCCGTTGAGCTGGGGTGATGCTCGGGGTGGTGCGCCGCCAGGGACTCGAACCCCGAACCCGCTGATTAAGAGTTGGCGGAATTATCTGCTCTACCGTGCTCCGCAGTGCCACGAAATACCGTTCAGTGCTGGTCCCGCCATTTCTCCATCGGCGTCGATGCTGGGGCGTGCTGCTCCGTGCTGGCTGGTATCGAAGCCGATGGACGCACCATGGACGAACATCGGTGTCAGCCCAGGGCCTCGGCGTTCTTCGTTATGCACCAGATGTCCAATTCGATAGTAACCAGCGCACGGCTCTGGCCTGGCGAATCACGGCCGTTGGCTGCTGCGCAGCCCCTGTGAAGTCATCGGGCGAATCGGATGAATCGAGAGAATGCCAGGGCCCTGCGTCGTCACCTGGTCGACCAGGGTTTCGTCGCGCTACGACCGCGACCGGGCTGTGACGCTGCGGCTACCTCTACCTATGCGTGACAGATTCCCCCGCCCCAGCGACCACATTAGGGTCCAGACCAATCCATCAGACCACCCACTAGACTGGACAAGGAGATCGACATGGGGGATCTGACCGGTAAGACGGCGCTGGTGACCGGAGCCTCGCGGGGCATCGGTCGGGCCATCGCCCAACGGCTGGGCGCCGACGGCGCCGTGGTCGCGGTGCACTACGCCAGCAACGACGAAGCGGCGAAGGAGACCATGGCGTCGATCGAGCAGACCGGCGGACGGGCCTTCCCGATCCGCGCCAGACTCGGCGTCGACGGCGACCTCGACAGGTTGTTCGCTGGCCTGGAAGCCGGGCTGGGCGGCGCGCCGCTGGACATTCTGGCCAACAACGCCGGCATCCTGGACCCCACCCCGTTCGAGCAGGTCACCCCCGAGGCGTTCGACCGCAGCTACGCGGTCAACGTGCGGGCCCCGTTCTTCATCATCCAGCGGGCCCTGCCGCTGCTACGCGACGGCGGCCGCATCATCAACGTCTCCTCCGCCACCACCCGGATCGCCTCACCGTTCACCCACTACGCGATGGGCAAAGGCGCCATCGACGTCCTGAGCCACACCCTCGCCCAGGCATTGGGTCCACGGGGCATCACCGTGAACACGGTGACCCCCGGCGTCATCGACACCGACACGGGCGCATGGATGCACAGCAGCGCGGAGGTCGAGGCGGCGATCGTGTCGGCCACCGCACTGGGACGGGTCGGGCAGCCCGCCGACGTCGCCGACGTGGTCGCGTTCCTCGCCTCCCATGACGCCCGTTGGATCACCGGCGTCACGATCGAAGCCAGCGGCGGCCAATGGCTCGGACCAGGATGAGCCAAGCCGCGTCCATCCAGAGCCGGACTACCCTGCTCCTACCCGCCTGGCCACCAGGCAGCCACCGGCCTGAACCGCCCACACACACGAGCATGGACGGAGCCGGCATGGCCGTTCCCGCATCGAGCGCCACGATCTCTGCCAGCCCAACACATCGTCGAAAACTCTGCCTCCCTGCGAGTCGGGTGGCCGGACGGTCCTGATATCCGCGGCCCAGCGACAAGGCCGCCAACTGCATCTCGGCCAGTCCGGGCAAACGCCCAGGCCAGCAGCTGCAGCCCCAGCCGGCGGCGGTAAGCACCTGCCCGGTGGTGCTGGTCGTCGTGTCGCAGTGGGCCCGGGTCCCGGTCTTGATCAACGGCAGGCCAAGGTCCAGCCCGACGCCGACCCGTTCCACCGCCGAGCACGGGGTGGCCGCCGGAGGGTGCGGGTCGGGGCGGGCAGCACCACCGTGCGCGCCGAGGATGAGCGCGAGGACCACCGCGATCATGGCTATTGCGACGAGGGCCAGCAGCGCCCGCCAGCGACGGTCCGCCTCGACGATGGCCGCACGCTGGAGACGATCCTGCACCATCGGGTTGGCGGGCCGCTGGACGGTGAGTGCGACTGCCCCCAGGCACCGGCCGGCAGCTTCTGCTCCCACCTGGTCCTGGTCGGCTTGGCCCACCTCGGCGTCGACGCGCCTGCGGCGGCCGCGCTGGCCACCGAGACCGCGCCAGCCGGTGCTCTTTGTCCCTGGCTGGCCACCCTGCGCCAGCGCGAACTCATCGACCTGGTCATCGAAGCCGCCGAGGAGGACCGCGACTACCGACGCGCCTGGGCCTGCCAAGCCGGACGCAGGCAGCCCAGCCGTGAGCGTCCACCACCACCACCACAGCAGCCTGGACCCGGGCGTCCTGGCCGGCACGCGGCCACCACACCTGGTCACACGCCCAGCAGTGCCAGCGCACGGGTGGGGTTGCGAGCGATCCAGCGCAGCGCCCGCGCGATCCTGGCATGCCCGGCCAGCCGTAGCAGCCCGATCACCAGGTTGCGCAGGCTGGCCATCACCTGCGGGCCGCTGGCGGTCCGCACCCGGCTGTGATCCTCGGCGAAGACCACGTCGCGCACCCAATGCAGCCGGTTCTCGATCGACCACTGCCCCCGCAGCAGCCCACCCAGCCGGGCAGCGTCCGCCCGCTTGCAGCTCAGACTGGTCACCCCGTAGGCGACCTCGGTTGACCCAGACCCGCCGGCCAGGTCGCTCACCTGCCGGTCGGCCACCAACACCTGCTCAGCATGGGGGAAGCCGACCCGCTCGGGCACGGGCGCGACGCGGACCGTGCGCCGCTCAACCCGGCCGTGACCACGCTCAACCGTCACGCACGGAGGGGAAAACGCCTGCTCGGGAAGCTGACTGATCGCCGCCACCGGCCCCGGCTGGTTCTCCTTGGCCACAAACAGGTAGTCCGCGTGCCGCTCGGCGACCAGGTAGCGGGCGTGAGCCCGCTGGCAATGCAGCGCATCGGCGGTGACCACTCGCCCGGCCAGGTCCACCTCGTCCAGCAATGGCTGGAACCCGGTGATCTCGTTGGTCTGCCTTCCACCCGCCGCTGGGCCAGCACCGTGCCCTGCTGCTGGTGAAGTGCCGCCAGCAGGTGCACCCGGCGGCTGTCGGTGTCGACCGCGCCGCGGAGCGTCTTGCCGTCTACCGCCACCGCCCCTTCGTCCGCCGCCGTGCCGTCAGCGGTATCGGCCGGCGGCTGCCAAGCGCCCAGCCACCCACCGACCAGCCGGTCCAACGCCTGCGGGTCCACCCGCTGCAACGCCCGCCGGATGGTCGTCTCGTCCGGCGGGCTGTACCGGCCGGTATAGGGGCTCGGCCGCGCCCCCAGCCTGGCAAGCTGCTCGGGGGTCAATCGCGGGCAAACTCCCCGATCTCGGTCCACGAGCGCGCGCCGGACCCCACCGCGATGGCCAGCAGGGATACAAACGAATGCCGCACCCCTCGCCGGTCGCGCGGGTCGGCCAGTTCCCCAAGCCGGTCCAGCAACCCCTTGCGTGCGTCGGTCGCTGCCTGTTCGACCCGCCCGCCCACCAGCGTCTCCTCCCAGCCGATTGTCACGGCTGGGTGTACCAAGCACTCCTTCAATAGCACCAATCAACACAATCGCTCTACAACGCTGAATGGCTCATTCACGAGTTCGCCGGAGCCCTGGGTGTCAGCCATGCCTGGTCATGGCGCTCGAGGGAATCTCTCCAGTCAAGATCGGCACATGACTCAGGACCTCGATGAGCGGGGACTGGCGAATGCCGTTCCTGAGTTGTTTCCAATGTGTTCCTGATTACAGGGAACAAGCAGCAGACGAACTGGGCTGCCTGTGAAAGGCCCGGCCGGGTTTGGAGTCCTCCAGCAGTTCGATGTGGCGCGTGACGCTAGATCACTTCATGAGGGGGACGCCGGTTCGCGGTCGATTACACATCGTGGTCGCCGGGGATAGCCCGAGCGCATGGAAACGCGGTCAGCAGGCGGTTTGTCTCGCAGGCTCGTCATCAGCGGCGGGTTTGCGGTCCTGGACCGCCAGCAGTGCCGCCATCACAAGCGCGCCCGCGCCCACGGCTTCGCCGACCTTGACCAGTACCTGGCGGCACGGTCGTGCCAGGATGCCAGGTAGCCAAGGATGGCCCGCGTACTGGGGACCACCGTCCCTGTCGTCCGCCGGCTGCTTGCTGAGGCGGGCATCAGCCGGACGCCGCAGCCCGTGATGACTGCCAGGCATCGGCACTGCGCCACCGATCAGCGCTTGGCGGACGGGCCGCCCGGCTTGGCTTTGCGACCCTTGAGCGTTACCTGGCCGATCGGGTGGTCCGGCCGGGCTGGCCGCTCCAGCGGATCGCTGACCAGCTCGGTGTTGACGTGCGGACCCTGCGGGATCGGCTCCGGCAGTTGGATCTCCACCGCCGACAAGCGAGCATCCTGTCAACGTCCGGTCCACGGCGACATTGAGAGTGTCCGTGATGCTCGGTGCGTCCGGACGTTGACAGGGACCAGACCATGGGCGGGTTCTCGACAGGGCCCCGGCAAAGTCGTGAATCGTCCTGTTTGTTCCGTGCTCTCACTTCCGTGTTCTCACGTCGTCGGCCGGCGCCGCACGACTTCGTGGTCCGGACAGGTGGGTTAGTCGAGGGGTTGCCGGGTGATGGCGGGTGGTTCTTGTCCGGCCAGCAGCCAGCCGGCGAGGGTGGCGGTGGCTGGGAGGCCGACCAGGATGCCGGCCAGGTTGGTGATGGGCACGTAGCTGAGCCAGTGCAGGTTGTGGTGGTACCAGGCGATGAGGGCAAGGTAGGCGCCGGTGGTCCCGAGCAGGGCGCCGAGCAGGGCAAGCGCGCCGGCGGTGGCGCCGGTGAGGGTCCGGCGGGTGCTGCTGCTGGCCCCGGTGGCAGTGAGCGTTTGCAGGTCGTGGGCGGTTTCGCTGCGGATCAGGCCGACGGTCATGGCCAGCACGCCGAGCGCCACGGCGACGCCGGCCGCGGTGGCGTCGGTGCGGAGCTGGGACAGGGAGGCCTGGGTGGGCCGGGTCTCGATGCTGAGCCCGGCAGCGACCGGCACCTGCTGGGCGTTGTCGATCTGGGTGGTGGTCAGCGGTTGGGGGGTCTGGATTAGCCACCCGACGGGCACCGATGTCAGCCCCAGTGACTGCAGGGCGTGTGTGGTGATCAAGGTGGTGGGGTCGGAGGTGTAGGTGGGCGGCGGGACGGTCTGCGCCTTCGGCTGCCAGTTGGGGAGGCGCCGTTGGGTGCCGCGGCTCGTGCCGATGAGCTGGTAGCCGGCAAGACCGGACCGCGAGGTGAGGAGGTCGGTGGTGGGGTTGATGTCGCCAGGCTGGATCCCGTAGCGCTGCAGGACCGCAGGGGTGGCGACGAACAGCGGGATCGATTCGTTGCCCCGGAAGTCGGTCCCGATCTTGCCGTTCACCACGGTGTGGTGCGGTATGCCAAGCGCGGCGACCGGTTTGCCGCCTGTGCTGTTGGCGGGGCCGCCCTGCATGTCCGGGACGCTTGGATCAGGGCCCCGTCCAGGGCGAGGACGGACTGGGCGTGCAGTGCGGTGGCGATGGTGTCCACACGGGTCTGCGCGTTGTGCAGCTGTGTGGGGGTGAGTTGCGGAACGGCGTCGGCGGCGGCTTCCGGTGAGAGCCAGACGATGAGCTGGTTGGTGGGAAGGTTGCCCCGGTCGGGACTGCGGCGGCGGCCTGGGCGGCGGCGGCGCCGATGGCGATGGCCGCCGAGATGCCCACCGCCCGTGGTCCCGGCCACGGCGGCGACCGCGCCCACCACGGCACCGTTGGCGAGCAGCACCAGCCGGACGTGCTGGTCGCCCGCGCCGACCGCGGCCAGCATGCCCAGGGCATGCAGGCGACGCTGGGCCATCACGGTGAACCCGGCCATGGCCAGCAGGCCGACGAACAGCAGCCCGATGGTGGCCAGCACGAGCACGCTGATGGCGGCGCTTGCCGCCTGGTCGGTTGGCCGGATCTCGACGTCTGAGCCGTCGGAAAGGGTGGCCACTGTAGCGGTGAGGGGGCGGCACGACCTGACCGACGCGCAGTGGGCGGTCCTGCGATCGCTGCTGCCTGTTGGGCGCAGGCCAGGTCGGCCGTCAGAGTGGACGAAACGGCAGCTCATTGATGGGATCCGATGGCGGACCCGGATCGGCGCGCCGTGGCGGGACGTGCCCGAGCGGTACGGGTCCTGGTCGGCGGTGTACGCGCTGTTTCGGCGGTGGCAGCGGGATGGGACCTGGGCGCGGGTGCTGACAGCGCTGCAGGCCATGGCGGATGCGGCCGGGCTGACCTGTTGGGATGTCAGCGTGGACACGTCGGTCGCTCGCGCGCACCAGCACGCAGCCGGGGCGCGCAAAAGGGGGAGCCGCAGGCCGAGCCGCCCGGTGGGGTGCGCACCGAGCCGACCGATCACGCGTTGGGCCGCTCCCGTGGCGGGTTGACCACCAAGCTGCACCTGGGGTGTGAGCAGGGGCAAAAGCCGTTGTCGATCGTGCTGACCGCGGGGCAGCGCGGGGACAGCCCGCCGTTCACGGTGGTGCTGGACGGCATCCGGGTGCCGCGACTGCATGGTGGCCGTCCCCGCACCCGGCCCGATCGGGTCTTGGCCGACAAGGCGTACGCCTCACGCGCGAACCGGCGGTACCTGCGCCGGCGTGGGATCAAGGCGACCGTCCCGTCCAAGGCGGATCAGGACGTGGACCGGCGCAAGCTGGGGCCCAACGGCGGCCGGCCACCGGCCTTCAACCCGCAGACCTACAAGCAGCGCCATGCCGTGGAGTGCGGCATCAACCGGCTCAAACGCAACCGCGCCGTGGCGACCCGCTTTGACAAGCTCGCCGTCGCTACCAGGCCACCATCGCCGTGGCTGACATCTTCATCTGGCTACGAGCCAGACCCGACTGGTCCCGCGGCGATCCGAGAAACACGCCCTAGCAGTAACCTCCGGAGCAACCTGGGGAACACCCGCCTGTCGGCTGCGCCTCAGGCCAAGGTCGGCCACTGGGAAAGCCGTGAGGCGTTGCAGTCTCTCACGGCAGGTACCGAGTTCCAACAGCGCATCCGCGCCGGGCAACGATCGAAGTCACGACGAGGCGGAAGGCGCTCTGCTGGTCTCTGCCGTTGTGGCGATTGTCGGCATGTTCATCTTCATCGCTTCGGCTCTTCTCTTCTGACCCGCTTGCTCGCCGCCGCGCATCGGCCCGTTCAGCGCTCGGGCTCGTAGGTGACGACAACGACGCCGTTGGCCCGCGTCTCCGTGCCGACGAGCCGGAGCCTGGCCGTCGCCTCGGGCCTGAACAGAAGCGTTCCGCGACCGACGAACAGCGGGTGGACCCACAGGCGCAACTCGTCGAGCAGGCCGTTGTCGAGAAGAGCCTGGCCGAGCGGGCCGTGGCCGTAAATCACCAGATCGCCGCTACCCTGCTCCTTGAGTTCACGCACCGCGGCGGCGGCGTCGCCGCGGACGATGGTCGCGTTCGTCCAGGTCGCCTCTTCGAGCATGTTGGAGAACACGTACTTCGTGATCTCGTTCATCCGATCGGCGTAGTCGCCCGTGGACGCTGGCCAGGCCGCCGCGAACATCTCGTACGTGTTCCGGCCCATCAGCATCGCATCGCTCAGGTGCAGCTGCTCAAGCGCAGTCGCGACCGCCTCTTCATCGAAGTACTCGTTCGCCCACACCTGCGGGTCGCCGATCACGCCGTCAAGCGAGACGAGCGTCGATTCGATTACCTTGCGCATGCCTTCCTCCTGTCTCTTGCGGCCGCCCGTTGGCGGCCCTTACCAAGACGACGCAGCTCAGGAGGAGGTCCCGAACGTTTGTTGAGTTCGGTGCCGGCCCGGACAGATCCCACGCGCGCAGCCGGACACCCACCTCCTCGGCATGCAGGGCCTCGGCAAAGTGCGGGAATGTCTGACTCACGGGCTTGTGATGCCGACGAAGTCGCCCTTGGGCCTCACCCTTTCCCCCAGTGGCCAGGCCTTGGCAAAGCACTGGTAGGCCGGCACCGGTTGTACGGCCCCCTTACCCGCCCAAGATGAGGGCGGCGACTCGCTCCGGCTGGTCGACCTGGACGTAGTGCCCGGCGCCGTCCAGCAGATGCAGCTGGCTGTTGGGGAACAGCGCGGCGAAGTTCCTGGCAACCCGCGGGTTGAGGTAGCGGTCGCGGGCGCCGAAGATCACCCGGACGGGCCGGCCGAAGCAGCGCAGCTCGCCGATGCGTCGCCGGCGGGCGAGCACCGCGCCAAGCAGGTCGTCGTTGAGGCGCCAAAACGCCGGGCGGGCCGCCAGGGACTGCGCATACAGCTGCGCAACCAGCTGGTCCCGGACGGCGGGATCCTGGATGAACCCACCGACCTGCCAGGCGTAGAAGCGCCGGTCCAGGTCGGGCCAGCGCCGGACGATCGCCCGGGCGGCGGCGCGGACGATGGGCGTGGAGTACAACGCGATCCTGGGCGGGCGTCGCAGGCCAGTGGTCCAGTGGTAGTAGGTGTTGAGCAGCACCAGCGTCGCGACACGTCCCGGATTGGCCAGCGCCCAGTCGATCGCCGGCAGCCCGGAGGCGTCGTGTGCCACCAGCACCAGCTCACCGGCGCCGACGTGCTCATCGAGCGCGCCGACGACGGCGGCGAGGTCGCCGGCCTGGTTCGACGCCGTGTACGGATAGCCCGGCGGCTTGTCCGACTGGCCCCAGCCGAGGAAGTCGAAGCGCACCACCGGCCGGCGCCCGGCAAGGTACGGGACCAGGCGGTCGTACAGGTGGGTGTTGTCGGGGAAGCCGTGCATCAGCACCAGCGGCACGCCGCTCCCGGGTGTCAGCTCGGCATACAGCCCGTAGGCTCCTCGCCGCACGGTCAGCGTCTGGCTGGTCAGGTCCACCACACCCCTCCTCGCTCGTACGAGCGATCACTCCAAAACGTCGCCGACGCCGTCGCGGCGACCACGCCAGACCGCGCCGACCGGCGGCGAGGCACCGTCACTGCCCGGGCTCCTTATCCTCCTTCCGGTCGTGGGAGGTGGACTCCGTCACCACGCGGGTCACCCTCGGCTGGGGAACCAGCCGGGCAACTGCAGCAGCGCCGCGGCATGGTCCCGACCTTGGTCAGTCCAGGAAGCGGTCCAGCATCGGTAGCAGCAGGTCGGCGCGCCGGGTCACCTGCAT